>MEQV01000128.1:2970-6092 GCA_001770355.1 Betaproteobacteria bacterium RIFCSPLOWO2_02_FULL_62_17 | reverse complement strand
TCAGCGCGCCAAGAACACCGCATCAATGACCCTGATGGTCCTGGCGAGGCGGGTGGCGCACACCCTCCGGGTTTTCCTGCGGGGTGACATCGGCCACGGATGCAGACTGCATAATTGCCGAATAATGATAGAAGTATTCCAACAGGGCGAGGCCGGCCAGAAAAAGAATCAACAGAATTCTCATAAACCCGCCAACCCGGTTGCTGGTATCGTTGCAAGCATCCTCAATACGCGCATGAACTAACAAGAAGCCCGGGCATATTCGCCGATTTTATATCCCCGGCGAATCCCGTCACTCCCGGCAGAACGCGCAACCCACGAAAGCGCCCCACCCTTGGCACCAACAAAAAGACTCCACTATGCCTGGATCGTCCTGGGCGCCGCGTGCATCCTCAACATTGTAAGCCGCGCAGATTCGGCAGCCTTCGGCGTCTTCATAGACCCGCTGGTCGCGCAATTCGGATGGAAGCGGGGCGACATATCGTTTGCCTATTCGCTGGCCTTTCTGGTGGGCCTCCCTGCCGTGGTGGTGATGGGGTGGCTGGGCGACCGCTTCGGTGCGCGGCCAATCATGGTGGGCGCGGGCTTCCTGATCGGCATCGGCACCGTTCTTCTGGGAACCATCACGGAGCTCTGGCACTTTTACGTGTTTTACGGATTATTCGTTGGTTCGCTGGGGAATGCTGCATATACGGTGCTGTTGCCAGTAATCGTGACCCGGTGGTTCCATCGCCATATGGGAATCGCGGTGGGCATTTACTGGGCTGCGCAGGGGCTCGGCCCGGTGATCTTTGCACCGCTGTTTCGCTGGTTGCTGGAAACCCGTGGCTGGGCGGATACCTTTTCGGTCGTCGGCATTGTAGTGGGCGCCATTCTGGTGGTGGGTTCCCTGTTCATACACAACAGTCCCGCTGTAAAGGGATTGACCGCGTATGGCGCCGAGGACTCTCCCGAAAAACCGCCCGTCGCCGGCACCAAGAGCGCAGCGCCGGTGCGATTGCGCGAGATTCTCCGCCAGCGGATCGTGTGGATCCTGATGGCAATTCATCATGTCGGTTGCGCCGGACACGCCATCATCCTCGCCCATGTCGTGTCGGTGGCGACATTCAGGGGCATTTCGGGTCTGGAGGCCGCCGGTGTGCTCGCCACGATAGCCGGCACCTCGGTGATCAGCCGTTTTGCATTCTCCGTCCTTGCAGAGCGGCTTGGCGGCCGGACTGTGCTCGCGATATCACTGATCGGCCAGGGCCTGCCGGTGACCATTCTGTTTTTTGCGACCGAAGCCTGGACCTTCTATCTGTTTGCCGTCATCTTCGGACTCTGCTACGGCGGAGAAATGGTGGGCTTTCCGATCATCAACCGGCAGTTTTTTGGCGCGAAAGCCCCTTTGAGCTCGATTTATTCCTTCGAGATGGTAGGTGCCGGCACTGGCATGGCGTTGGGCGGCTGGCTGGGCGGCGTCCTGTTCGACATGTCCGGAGACTATTTCTGGTCGTTACTGGCGTCTTTTCTGATGGGATGCATTGGCCTGCCGCTGGCACTCTCACTGCCGCGCCATAAAAAAGCCGCCGTTTAGCCTTTCGATTGCGGTAGTCCCATTATGGGACTAACATATTTGCATGCGCATCATTGTCCTGTCGACTTTGAAGGCCTTCTACGACAGGCCTGCATACGCCGATGCCCGGGAGCCGGTGTTGGCGTGGTATCGCCATACCCTCAGGGCCGACTGGGCATCGCCGGCAGAGGTGAAAGCGGACTTCGGCACCGCCAGCATTCTTCGCGACGGGCGCGTGGTGTTCAACATTGCCGGCAACAAGTATCGGTTGGTGGTGTGGATCAACTACCCCTACCGGGTCGTGTACATCCGCTTCATCGGCACGCACGCTCAGTACGACGACATTGACGCACAGACGATTTGAAGGAGACGGCGATGAATATCAAACCGATCAGGACAAAGACCGACTACCGGGCGACACTGGCTGAAATCGAGACCCTCATGGGCGCCAGGGCGAATTCTCCCGGTGGCGAACGCCTGGACATTCTGGTCACCCTGGTCGAGGCCTACGAGCGCAAGCACTTTTCGCTTGCGCATCCCGATCCGGTCGAGGCCATCAAGTTCCAGATGGATCAGAAGGGCCTCACTCCCAAGGACCTCGAACCGATGATAGGCCGCCTCAACCGAGTCTACGAAATCCTTAACTACAAACGCCCGCTGACGCTGAAGATGATCTGGAAACTTCACCGCGGGCTGGGTATTCCGGCGGAAAGCCTGATTCGGCAGCCGGAGGAGATTCGCGCAGCCTGATCGGCGAATAGCGGAGCGTGTCAGATTGCCCCCGCCAACAGGAAAAGCAAATATCAGGCCTCGGGGCCCTTGCGACTTTGCGTCAAACGGTCACCTTGTTCTCGATCATCTCCTTCCACGGCTTGATACGCTCGATCACCCGGCCCGCCGCATCCTCGGCACATCTCACGTCGTAGTTGCTTTGCAGGTTCAACCAGAACTGGTGCGAGGTGTTGAAGTACCTCGCCAGCCGCAGCGCGGTATCAGCGCTTATGCCGCGCTGCTCGCGCTCGGCGTTGTAGGACAGGCTCTTGTAGATGCTCTGGTTCATGATCAGCGCGGGACTGGCCGATATCAGCACCGTGTAGCCGCCGGGAGTCGCGCGCGCCGCAGCCTCGGCACCGATGTTGCCGTTCCCGCCGGGGCGATTCTCGACGACAAACTGGGCTTTGAGCGACTCGCTCAAAGCGGCGGCCATCAGGCGCGAATATGCATCGGCGCCGCCGCCGGGAGGCGATGGCACTATGATGCGCACCGGTTTCTCCGGCCAGGTGCCCTGCGCGTGGACCGGTGATCCGCACAACAGCGAGACGCAAACGGCGGTTGCGGCCAGGGTTTTCATGAGGCTTCCTTTTCTACAGGCGAAAAATGCGGCCGCTCGGCGCGATCAGTGGTTTTCGATGGATGCGACATAATCGCACCTTTAGGAGATACGATGAAGATATTGAAACGCGTTCTTTTGCTTGTTCTCGCCAGCGGACCCTTGCTGTATTGGCAGGACGGCCGCGCGCAGCAACCCTATCCTTCTGGGCCTATTCGGGTGATCGTTCCCACGGCC
>MEQV01000128.1:880-2935 GCA_001770355.1 Betaproteobacteria bacterium RIFCSPLOWO2_02_FULL_62_17 | reverse complement strand
CGGCCAGGCCTTTGCCGCGCGCAACGGGCAGAATCTGTTGATCGAGAACCGGCCCGGGGCGAACACCATCATCGCCGCCGAGGCCTGCGCGAAGGCGCCGCCCGACGGTTACACCATCTGCACCTTTCCAAAGTCCACCATTTCCCTCAACCCGGTCCTATACCGTAACCGCAAACTTCCTTACGATGCGGAAAAGAGTTTCGAGCCGATCACCAACCTGGTGGTTGGACAGCAGGTCCTGGTGATGCATCCTTCCATACCGGGCAACAGCTTCAAGGACCTGGTGGCGTACTCGAAACAAAATCCGAACAAGATCAACTTCGCCTCCGCGGGCATTGGCTCGAACGTGCATCTGACCATGGAACGGATGATGCTCGAGACCGGCGCCCGATTCACGCACATTCCGTACAAAGCCGCGTCGGAGGCCCCACTGGCATTTGAGAGAGGGGACGTCCATCTGATGTACCTGATCGTCGGCAATCCCGGCGTGATGGAGCAGATCAGAGCCGGTCAGAGCAAGCCATTGCTCACCTCCACCGATGTCCGCAATCCCATGCTCCCCAACGTGCCCACGTTCGCCGAAGCCGGGCTTTCCAGTCTCGATGCGCGCAACTGGTTCGGCATGTTTGCGCCGGCCGGCACGCCCAGGGAGATCGTCGCCAAGCTCAGCGCCGAGCTGGTCGCCATCCTGCGCACGCCGGCGTTCAGAGATAAGGTTCTCACCCCGATTGGCATGGAGGCCATCGGCGGGACCCCGGAGGAATTCGCCAGGTTCCTGGTGGAGGACCGCAGGCGCGGCGCCGAACTGGTCAAGATATCCGGCGCGCGGCTGGATTAAACTTCCCTGGCCTTGCCGATGAAACCGGGGCCGAAATCGGCCTCGTGAGCCGCCCAGCCTCCGGCCACGCGACCGCTGAAAAAGGAGGGCCCTATCATCGTTCCTTCCAGGCCGGCCTTGCCGTTGATATGGCCGCCGGCCATACCCGCCACCTCGCCTGCCGCATAAAGGCCCGGAATCGGTTCGAAGCGCTGGTTGAGCACGCGGCAACGGATGTCGGTTTTCACGCCGCCGAGGTTCTTGCGCGCCAGCGGAAACAGCTGGATGGCGCGGTAAGGGGGCGTATCGAATTTCTTGCAGCCCTTTAGCGGCTTGCCAAAGCGCGGTTCGCGCGCCAGGCCCGATTCCACGGCCTGGTTGTACTGTTCGACTTCGGCGAGAAAGGCCGGCACGTCGACTTCGATCTTTTGTGCAAGCGCCTCCAGTGTTTGCGCGCTGCGGATATAGGGCGAGCACTCGAGCAGTTCCTCGATCCTGTCGCGCAGGATATTGTCGCCGTCGCGATAATAAGGATCGGCGACCTGCATCGCACCGGTCATCTGACTATCAACAATGGCCCAGGCGTGCGGCGGTGATTGCCGCAGCAGCGCCGGCGTGGCCGCGGGAGCACCGGAGCGCGACTCATCGTGGAAACGCCGTCCCTGCTGGTTGACCCAGATGTAGCCCGATATTCCCCTGAACACCAGGCCCCGGCTTGCCTGCGGATGGCGGTAGTCCGGCGTGGCGTAAACGTAGAACGCAATGTCTCCCATGTGAGTGAAGTAGGCGCCCAGCTCACGCAGCAGCCGGTGACCGAGGCCGATGGCGCCCGGCCCTGAGCCTTCCATGATCTTGAAAGGTTTCAGTTCGGGCCGCGCCTGCAGCACCATATCCAGGTTGGAATTGAATCCTCCGCTGGCGACGATCACTGCTTTGCTGCGGAACTCCACGGCGGTGTTTGCGCGCATCGCGCGCACGCCATGGACCCGCCCGTCCCGGACCAGCAGTTTTTCGACGACGCTGCCGGTGAAGACCTGCGTGGCGCCCTGGGATTTCATGCCGTTGATGATCGCGCTCATCAGCCCCAGGCCGTTGTTGGCCGGGCGATGCCAACGCGGCACGCTGTTGCCCTCGTTTTGCTGCAGCTCCAGCCATTTGGCGCCGTAGGACTCCATCCAGAAATAAAGATCGTGCAGCGAGTGGTCGATGTAATACCTCGCCCACTGTTCGTCGGCGGC
>MEQV01000128.1:0-818 GCA_001770355.1 Betaproteobacteria bacterium RIFCSPLOWO2_02_FULL_62_17 | reverse complement strand
ATTCCTGCAGCGGCGTACCTGCCATGCAGCAGCCGCCGCCGGAGATGGCCGCGGTGCCGCCCAGCTCGTCGGCCTGTTCGATCAGCGCGACTTTCGCTCCGGCGGCTCCCGCCTCGAGGGCGGCGGCCACACCGGCTGCGCCGCCGCCGATCACGGCTATATCGTATTGCAGTAAATCGCCAGCCATTTGGGATCCTTCCTGTTATTCGGCGGGGTGCGGTCCGTATCTCACTCAGGCTCAATGCCCGCCCACGCATCGGCTTCGTGTAGATCGGGATCTCACGGGCGATGCGCTCGGCCGTTTCTCCTGGCGTGCCGCACTTGCGACGTATTGTTAGACGTTGGGTTCTGGATCGCGACGCACATTGCCGCGAGCACTATAAACGCTCCCGCCAGTAGTCGGGTTCGCGGTGCTGGTGAGCAACTGCATAGACTTGCGGACCAGCGGAGTCTTCTCGGTAGACCAGCGAGTAGGGAAACCGCCTGAAAGGGTACACGCGTAGACCTTCATCGGCTGGCGTACCCAGGCGCTGGTTGGCGACTAGCAAGGCAAGTACACGCTCAAACTCAGTAACAAAGGCAGATGCGATTGATTGGTTCGCGTGCTCGGCGTAGTAAACGGCAGCGGCGCCGAGCTCGCCCTCGGCTTCCGGGTGAAGCCAGTAGCTCACGCGATTCGTGCGCGAACGCGAGCTACCGCTTCTGGGCCTGGCACCAAGGCAACCTTACCCGATTTAACCTCGGCTTCACGCCTGAGGGACAGCGCAACCCATGCATCTCGGACACGAGATTCTGGCTCGAAGCTCTCGATCAGGCGT
>MEQV01000127.1:2717-6073 GCA_001770355.1 Betaproteobacteria bacterium RIFCSPLOWO2_02_FULL_62_17 | reverse complement strand
TACGAAAAGGGCATGGATTTCCAGATCATTGACGTCGACATGTATAACAAGCCCGAGGATATCGCGGTGATGAACCCGTATAACCGGCTTCCGGTCCTGGTCGAGCGCGATCTGATTCTGTACGAGGCCAATATTATCAACGAGTACATTGACGAACGCTTTCCGCACCCTCAGCTGATGCCCGCGGATCCGGTGATGCGCGCCCGCGCCCGCCTGTTCCTATTCAATTTCGAAGTCGAGTTGTTCGCTCACATCGAGGTGCTTGAAAAGGGAAATCAGAAGCAGCAGGAGCGCGCCAGGCAGCAGGTGGCTGAACGCCTGACCGAGCTTGCGCCGGTCTTCCAGAAACAAAAGTACATGCTTGGCGACGAATTTTCCATGCTGGATGTGGCGATCTCGCCTTTGCTTTGGCGGGTCGATTTCTATGGCATACCCTTGCCAAAAACCGCGGCGCCGCTGATGAAGTACGCGGAACGGCTTTTTTCACGCCCGGCGTTCATCGAAGCTTTGACGCCTTCGGAAAAAGTAATGCGCAAGTGACCGATTGCGGTGCCGGCCCCGGTAAGCGCTTGCAACAAACTGGTGTGGCTCATTGCCCCGCCGACAAAACATTGCCGACCCTGATGAACCTCGTTGCGGCGTGTTTCGTAGCGAACCATGGTTTCGAAGAGCCAACGGCTTAGCATGTCAGAAGTTTCCTCGACCAAGCCATATTTGTTGCGCGCGATTTATGAATGGTGCGTGGACAATGGCTTCACGCCCTATGTATCCGTCGCGGTGGATGCAGACACGCGCGTACCCATGGAATACGTGCGTGACGGCGAGATAGTCCTGAATATTGGCCCACTCGCTTCCCAGCATCTGAAAATTGGCGACGAGTGGCTCGAGTGCGCCGCGCGCTTCGGTGGCGTCGCTCGCGAAATTTCCGTTCCGATCGCGGCAATCAAGGAAATCTATTCCCGAGAGAATGGTCATGGCATGGCTTTCGCCGACCATGAAGGAAGATCCGCGAGTGAGAAAGAAGCCCCGGCCGCGCCCGGAGTCGAACCTCCGCCGGACTCCCCTAAGCCGGGAGGCCGCCCGACTCTAAGGCGCATTAAGTAGAGCTTGGGTGCGCTAACCGTATCGCCGGGCTATTACCTTTTCCGCAAGCCGATACTGTTTCTGCGCAAGACGTTGGGCCTTTAGCGCAAGCCCGCCACGTATAATTAGAGGCTGTGCCGGGTTAGCTCAGATGGTAGAGCAGCTGATTTGTAATCAGAAGGTCGGGGGTTCGATTCCTCTACCCGGCACCAGGCTGTCCAGGGTGCCGTCAGCTTAGCTGCCGTCGCGAGGCGGGCAGCGGCAGGGATCACTCCAAACATGGACCTAACCCGGTACTGGGCAGGAACTGGAGCCCCTGATTACCCCAAGCTTCGCCTGGATGTGAAATTGTGCTGGATGTAGACGCGCAAGCCCCTATTTAGGCTTTTCAGCGAGGTTTCCAAACGGTACTATGTGCGCCACTCGAAACGAGCTGGACCCGACAAACCCTTGTTAGGCCATGGTTTTTTGGTGTGGCGGCGGTAGTTCAAGGTGTTGTTACCGTCGCAAACGCAGGAGAAATTCTTTGAAGCCAACAGATATTGGCGCGCCGGATTATTTTCACAAAGTCGTTGACTGCCAGTGGGCCTGCCCGGCCCACACTCCGGTGCCGGAATATATTCGTTTGATCGCCGCGGGCCGCTATAGCGACGCGTACATGATCAATTGGGAATCCAATGTTTTTCCTGGAATTCTCGGACGCACCTGCGATAGGCCTTGCGAACCCGCCTGCAGGCGTGCTCGCGTCGAGGAGAACAACGGCGAGGAAGCGGAGCCCGTTGCAATTTGCCGTTTGAAGCGAGTCGCGGCAGATTTCAAGGACGATATTCGTCCGCGCTTGCCCAAGCCCGCGACAAAAAAGAACGGCAAGAAAATTGCATGTGTAGGCGCCGGCCCTGCCTCCCTGACAGTGGCCCGGGATCTCGCGCCGCTTGGATATCATGTCGTGCTGTTCGATGGCGACAAGAAGATGGGCGGCATGATTCGCACCCAGATTCCGCGCTTTCGCCTTCCTGAAGAAGTCATCGATGAAGAGGTCGGATATATCGCCGGGCTGGGCATCGAGTTTCGTGCGGGAAAGCGGATAGACAGTCTGAAAGGCCTGCTGGCGGAAGGGTTCGATGCGATTTTTGTGGGCTCGGGCGCTCCTCGCGGCCGCGAGCTCGATATTCCCGGAAGGCGGGAAGCAGCGAAGAACATACACATTGGCATTGACTGGCTCTCGTCGGTTTCCTTTGGCCATATCGAGAAGATCGGCAAGCGGGTGATTGTTTTGGGTGGCGGAAATACCGCGATGGACTGTTGCCGTACGTCGCGACGCCTGGGGGGTGACGATGTCAAGGTCATCGTCCGTTCCGGTTTCGAGGAAATGAAGGCCTCGCCCTGGGAAAAGGAAGACGCGTTGCATGAAGGCATTCCAATTCTCAATTTTCTGGTTCCCAAGGAGTTCACGCATCGGAACGGCAAGTTGACGGGTGTTACATTCGAGAAAGTCAAAGCGCTATATGACGATAAGGGCAGGCGCAAACTGGTCCCGACGGGCGAGCCCGACCCGCATTACGAATGCGACGATGTTCTGGTGGCTGTGGGACAGGAAAATGCCTATCCCTGGATCGAGCGCGATGTCGGGCTGGAGTTCGATAAATGGGATATGCCTGTCGTAGACAAGACGACCATGCAGTCCACGATACCCCACGTGTTTTTTGGCGGCGATGCGGCATTCGGCCCGAAGAACATCATCTGGGCAGTGGCCCACGGGCACGACGCAGCCATATCCATAGACAAACTTTGCAGCGGCGAGGACGTAAGAAACCGGCCCGCGCCTTTGGTGAATCTCATGTCCCAGAAGATGGGCATTCATGAATGGAGCTATGACAATGAGATTGCGCCAGATGAGCGATACAAGGTTCCCCACCAGGACGCAAAAATCACGCTCAAGAACATCAAAGTCGAAGTGGAGTTGGGTTTTGACTTGAAACTCGGGTTCAAGGAAGCGCAGCGCTGCCTCAATTGCGATGTGCAGACGGTTTTCACGGCCAAGCAGTGCATCGAATGCGATGCCTGTGTCGATATCTGTCCAATGGATTGCATCACCTTCACCGCGGACGCGGAGGAAAAGGATTTGCGTACTCGCCTGACTGCTCCGGCCAAAACCCAGTCGCAGGATATTTACGTTGCCGGCGGCTTGCGAACCGGCCGCATCATGGCCAAGGACGAGGATGTCTGCCTTCACTGCGGCTTGTGCGCGGAGCGATGCCCGACCGGCGCCTGGG
>MEQV01000127.1:204-2636 GCA_001770355.1 Betaproteobacteria bacterium RIFCSPLOWO2_02_FULL_62_17 | reverse complement strand
CCTGAGAGGTCCGAAGAGCGCGCGCGGTATTAGCCCCCAATAATGGACGCGGCGCATGTTAGCCAGTTGGCGGGACGAAGGGCATACGAATGGGCGATATCTTGAGTCGAAATGAGCGGGAGACACTCGATGCGGGTATCGAGGTGCTGTATCGCGAGGCGGTATATCTGGACGAGCAGCGCTGGGACGAGTGGCTTGCACTGTTTGTCCCCGATTGCGAATACTGGGTTCCGTCCTGGAAGAACGAGGAGGAGCTGACCAGCAACCCGCAGGCTGAGCTATCGCACATCTATTATGCAAATCGAGCCGGTCTGGAAGATCGAATCGTACGCATACGTTCGCGCCGTTCGCCTGCTTCCACGCCGATGCCCAGGACCGCGCACATTCTTTCGGGCTTCATGCCTTTGGAGGCGCCGCAGGCACAGCGCATTCGGATGCGTTCGACCTGGGTGTGCCACGTTTTCTTTCCCCGCATGCATGAAAGCCATGCTTTCTTCGGCCGCGCGGAGCATGAGTTGGTTCAGCGAGACGGCAACTGGCTTATTGCCAGGAAGAAGACGATTCTGCAAAACGATTACATTCCAACCATGCTCGACATTTATTGCATTTGAGAAAAGCCTTACAGGCTAAATAATTGACATGACCGCAGATCCTCCTGCCCCAATTACGCAAGAGAACCGTAAATGAAACGTATCGAAGCCATCAATGATTTTGTTGTCAAATTTGCTAACGTCAACGGGTCGGGTTCCGCGTCCGCCAATGAGTTGTTCGCGAAGTCCTTCCTGCGCATGGGAATTCCTGTAAGCCCGCGTAATATTTTCCCGTCCAATATCCAAGGTTTGCCGACCTGGTATGAGGTTCGCGTTACCGAGAAAGGCTATCTGGGACGCCGAGGCGGCGTGGACTTGCTGGTCGCGATGAATCCGCAAACCTGGGCGGCAGACTTGAAGGAAATCGAACCGGGCGGCTACTTGTTTTACGATAACAGCAAGCCTTTGCCGCAATCGCGGTTTCGCGACGACATCCATGTCATTGGAATTCCCCTCACGGAAATCTGCAACTCGTCTTACACGGATGCCCGGGAGCGCCAGTTGTTCAAGAACATTGTCTATGTTGGCGCTCTCTCGGCGCTATTGGAGATCGACCCCAAGGCGATCACCGAGTTGATAGGCGAGCAATACATGGGCAAGGAGAAGCTTCTCAAACCCAATGTGAACGCGTTTCAAATGGGGCACAACTACGCTCAAGAGAAACTCAAGGGTCAATTGGGTCTCAAGGCCAGGCGTGCCGACAATGTCGGTAACAAGATCTTTATCGACGGCAACACAGCGGCTGGACTGGGTTGCGTCTACGGCGGGGCAAGCGTGTGTGCCTGGTACCCGATTACCCCGTCTTCGTCGCTTGCAGAGGCATTTCAGAAATACTGCCAGCGCCTGCGCGTGGACAAGGAAACCGGCAGGAACAAATTCGCCATTGTCCAGGCCGAGGACGAACTGGCGTCGATTGGGATGGTGACCGGCGCTGGCTGGAACGGCGCGCGCGCTTTTACCGCCACCTCGGGACCGGGTATTTCGCTGATGCAGGAGTTTATCGGCCTCGCGTATTTCGCCGAGATACCGGTGACAATAATCGATGTACAGCGCGGCGGACCTTCAACGGGAATGCCAACCCGAACCCAGCAATCCGATGTCCTGCTGTGCGCCTATGCATCGCACGGAGACACCAAGCACGTATTGCTTTTCCCTGAAGATCCGACCGAATGCTTCGAGTTCGCCGCGACCGCGCTGGATCTCGCCGATCGCTTGCAGACGCCCGTGTTCCTGATGACAGACCTTGATATCGGAATGAATTTCCGCTTGTGCGAACCATTCAAATGGGATGACAGCCGCGCATACGATCGAGGCAAGGTCATGACGGCCGAGGAACTCGAGGCCGGCAAGGAATTTGGGCGCTATCTTGATGTTGATGGCGATGGCATCCCCTACCGGACGATTCCCGGGACGCATCCGAGCAAAGGGTCGTATTTCACGCGTGGCACCACCAAGGACCGCTACGCGCGATATTCGGAGCAGGGAACGGATTACGTCGACAATATGCGGCGCCTGTTGCGCAAATTCGAATCGGCGAAAGAGTTGGTCCCGCAGCCTGTCGTGAGGCGGGCGAAACGGAAAGCCAGGATAGGAGCTATTTATTACGGTTCGACCAGCCCCGCCATGAACGAGGCGATGGATACGCTGGATGGGCAGGGCGTCATGCTCGATACCCTCCGGATAAGGGCGTTTCCGTTCAGCGATGCCGTTGTTGAATTCGTGGCCGAGCACGACCAGGTTTTCGTTATCGAACAGAACCGGGATGCGCAACTGCGCTCTTTGCTGGTCAATGAATTAAATGTAGATCCCGCCAAGTTGATGCCGGTTCTCCACTACGACGGC
>MEQV01000127.1:0-83 GCA_001770355.1 Betaproteobacteria bacterium RIFCSPLOWO2_02_FULL_62_17 | reverse complement strand
CATCACCCGACCCTGCCGGTCAACAAGGTCGGTTATACCCGGCGCGATTACGAGGGAAAAGTCTCGACCTTGTGCGCCGGCTG
>MEQV01000126.1:8052-9996 GCA_001770355.1 Betaproteobacteria bacterium RIFCSPLOWO2_02_FULL_62_17 | reverse complement strand
ATCGTGCGCGATGGCGGCGTCATCGCCTATCCCACGGACTCCTGCTATGCCTTTGGCTGCCATATCGGCGACAAAGACGCGCAGCAAAAATTGCGCCGCATTCGAAATATCGACGACCGCCATCATCTCACTCTGATGTGCAGGAATCTGGCCGAAATATCGACGTACGCGCGCTTCGACAATGCGCACTTTCGCTTGTTGAAAAAACTGACTCCGGGAAGCTATACCTTCATTCTGGAGGCGACCCGCGAAGTTCCCAGGCGATTGCTGCATGTGAAGCGCAAGACCATCGGCCTGCGCGTGCCGCAACATTGCGTCGCGCTGCAACTGCTCGAGGCCCTGGGCGAACCGATGCTGTCGGCGACCGCATTTCTTCCCGACGGCTCCATTGCGGCCAACGATGCCCATGAAATCCGCGAGTGCCTGGAGCATGAATTGGACCTGGTGCTGGATGCCGGACCGTGCGGCATTGTTCCGACCACGGTGCTTGACATGACCGGTCCGCAGGTCGTCGTGGTGCGCGAGGGCAGGGGCGATATTGGGGCGGCTGGAATGTAAGCCTGTTAGAATAAGGGCCTGCAAAAGAGCGCTCAAACGCCAATCCCCGCCAAGCAATGGAATTCAACCTGGTTCAAGTGATCGCGATATATGCGATTCCGGTTATTTTCGCGATTACCCTGCACGAGGCCGCTCACGGATATGTGGCCAGGTATTTCGGCGACCTGACGGCCTGGCGTCTTGGCCGCATCAGCATCAATCCCGTACGGCATGTCGACCTGGTGGGCACGATCCTCGTTCCACTGGCCATATTGGTTGCCAGCAAGCTGCTGGGTGGCGGCGCGCTGTTGTTCGGCTGGGCCAAGCCGGTTCCGGTCAATTACCACGCATTGCGGCACCCCAAGCGGGACATGCTCTGGGTCGCTGCCGCCGGACCGGGCGCGAATCTGCTGATGGCGCTGGCCTGGGCGGTCCTGCTGAAGGGCTCGTATGTCATCGCGCCGAATTACTTTACTATGCCGCTGGGACTGATCGCGGAGGCGGGCATAGCGGTTAACGTCATCCTGATGGTGCTGAATCTGTTGCCGATTCTGCCGCTGGACGGCGGGCGCATCGCCGTGAGTCTTTTGCCGGACAGGATGGCAATGATATATGCACGCTCGGAGCCATTTGGGTTTCCTATCCTGCTGCTGTTGATTTTTACCAATGTTTTAGGGGCGATTCTGTCTCCCATGGTTCAGGCGTCGATAGGTTTGATCGAAACACTTTTTTCGTTGTGATGGCGGGGTTTACGATCGAATCGCGAATCAATGGCTTGATATCTCGTTTTGATCGCGGAAGCCACGCCGATGAAAATATTGAACGAGGGCGCCATGCCCTCTTGTCTATCCCCCACTTCAGGGGAAACCGATTGATAATCCCGCCTCGAATCAACACTTGTTCAACGGTTCCCTATGTATGAAGATCGAGTAGTTTCAGGCATGCGCCCGACCGGGGCGCTGCACCTGGGGCATTACCATGGCGCTTTGAAGAACTGGGTGCGCTTGCAGACCGAGCATCCGTGCTTTTATTTCGTGGCCGACTGGCATGCGCTGACAACGCACTACGATACGCCGGAAATGATCGAGCATAGCGTATGGGAAATGGTGATCGACTGGCTGGCTTCAGGTATCGATCCTTCCCAGGCCACGCTGTTCATTCAATCCAGGATTCCCGAGCATGCCGAATTGCATACCCTGCTATCCATGATTACGCCGCTGGGATGGCTTGAGCGCGTGCCCAGTTACAAGGATCAGCAGGAAAAGCTTGCCGACCGGGACCTTGCTACCTATGGATTTCTCGGCTATCCCCTGCTGCAAAGCGCGGATGTTCTTATCTACCGGGCAAGTTACGTTCCCGTGGGCGAGGATCAGGTGCCGCATGTCGAATTCATGCGCGAGCTGGCGC
>MEQV01000126.1:0-8029 GCA_001770355.1 Betaproteobacteria bacterium RIFCSPLOWO2_02_FULL_62_17 | reverse complement strand
AGGGAGAAGGGGTTCGAGGACAAGGCGAAAGCGGCTGCCAAGAAAATGGGCAGCCGAAAGGCCAGACTGTACGATCAACTGCGTACGCGTTATCAGGAGCAGGGCGATGCCGATGCTCTGCAAGCGGGCAAAGCTTTGCTGGAAGAACAGCAGAATCTGAGCGTCGGTGATCGGGAACGGCTGTTTGGCTATCTTGAAGGCGGGGGACGGCTTATTCTTGTGGAACCGGACTCGTTGCTCACCGACGCGTCGCGTTTTCCGGGGCTGGACGGGGAGAAAATGTCCAAGTCCTACGGCAACACCATCGGCCTCCGGGAGGACGCCGAGTCGGTCAGGAAAAAGATCAGGACCATGCCCACGGACCCCGCGAGGGTAAAACGCACCGATCCCGGCAATCCGGATCTCTGCCCGGTCTGGCAATTTCACCTGGTCTATACCGACGATAAGATACGCCAGTGGGCGGACCAGGGATGCCGCAGCGCAGGTATCGGGTGCCTGGAATGCAAGCAGCCCGTCATAGACGCGGTACTGAAGGAACAGGGACCGATGCGTGAACGTGCGCAGAAGTATCTTGATGACCCGACGCTGGTGAGGAATATCGTCGCTGACGGATGTGAGAAAGCGCGAACCCTGGCACAGGAAACCATGCGTGAAGTTCGTGAAGTCATGGGCTTGGCATACACATGAGCAAAGCAACAGCGGGACAGCTTGAAATAGCAACGCCAGCCGCCCAAGCAGTGGCGGTGATGCACATTGCCATGGTTCGGGGCGAACCCCTGACCGAGTTTCCGTCGGACCTTTACATTCCGCCGGACGCGCTGGAGGTCTATTTCGAAACGTTTCAGGGCCCGCTTGATTTGCTGCTTTACCTGATTCGCAAGGCGAATATCGATATTCTCGACATACCCATGGCGAAGCTCACCACCCAGTACATGGAGTATGTGGATCGCACGCGCAGCAGGAATCTTGAATTGGCGGCGGAGTACCTGGTCATGGCTGCCATGCTCATGGAAATCAAGTCGCGCATGCTGCTGCCCAGGCCCAAGGCGATGGAGGAACAAGAGGAGGATCCGCGGGCGGAACTGGTGCGTCGCCTGCTGGAGTATGAACAGATCAAGCAGGCGGCCTTGAGGATTGATTATTTGCCGCAACTCGGGCGCGACTTTCATGCGGTCGAGGTCTTCCTGGAGTCTGAATTGGCCGAAAGATTGCCCCAGGTGCATGCGGCGGATCTGGAACAGGCCTGGCGGCAATTGCTGGCCAGGGCAAAACTGACGCAACACCACCGCGTTACCCGGGACGAGTTGTCCGTGCGCGAGCATATGAGCATAATCCTGCGCCGGCTCGGCGGAAGAGCATTTACCGAGTTCAGCGCGCTTTTTGAGTTGGGCAGCGGCGTTGCGGTGCTAATTGTCAATTTTCTAGCGGTACTGGAATTAGTGCGGGAAAGCCTTATCGAGGTGACGCAAGCCGCGCCTTTTGCCCCTATTTACGTGAAAATTTCCAATGCTTAATCCCAGCGAAATCAAGAAAGTTTTGGAGACGGCGCTGCTTGCGAGCCAGGATCCCTTGTCGATCGCCAGTTTGCGCAAGATGTTCGACGACGGCCCGAACCCCGACACGCTGGGGCACCTGCTCGAGGAGGTGCGCGAGGAGTGGAAGGGCAAAGGCGTTGAACTGGTCAACGTCGCCTCCGGGTGGCGTTTCCAGACGCGGCCCGAATTCCGCGTCTACCTTGATCGCATTTCTCCGGAAAAGGTGCCGAGGTACTCGCGCGCGGTCCTGGAGACGCTCGCCATCATTGCCTATCGTCAGCCGGTAACGCGCGGGGACATAGAAAATATCCGCGGTGTCACGGTTTCAGCGGGCATAATCAGGGCGCTGGAGTCCAGAAATTGGATCGACACCGTCGGATACCGCGATGTACCCGGACGGCCCGCGCTTTACGCTACGACGAAAACGTTCTTGGACGACCTGGGGTTGCGCTCGCTCCAAGAATTACCCCCCCTAGACGAGATCGCCAAATCCCTTGACCTCACACAGATCCCCGCGGCGTCCGAGTCCCTTGCGCAAGCCGACGCAACCGGGCAAGGCGAACCGGCTTCAGAGCCCGGCACAGACTGACCAGGCTGTCGCCGCGCGCCTGCAAAAGGTGCTTGCCGGCGCGGGATTCAGTTCCAGGCGGCACGTCGAGGAGTTGATCGCCGGCGGTCGCATCATGGTCAATGGGCGTCCGGCATTGATCGGGCAGCGTGTCAGTTCTTCGGACAAGGTTGTGGTGGACGGCCGGCCTGTCTGGCTGGAACCTCATGACGCGCAAGTGCGCGTGCTGGTTTATCACAAACCGCCCGGTGAAATCGTTTCGCGAGACGATCCGCAGGGCAGGCCAAGCGTATTCGACCATTTGCCGAAATTGAAATCGGCCAGGTGGATATCCGTAGGCCGTCTTGATTTCAATACCAGCGGGTTGCTGCTGTTGACCACTTCGGGGGATCTGGCTAACGCGCTGATGCATCCGGCCAGCCTCATAGAACGCGAGTATGCGGTTCGAATACGCGGCGAGCTGTCGGAGGAACAGACGGCGCAATTGTGCGGCGGGATCAACCTTGAGGATGGCTTGGCAAAATTTGAACGCATCGAGGCCCGCGGCGGCGGCGCCAGCAATCACTGGTATCACGTCGTGCTTCATGAAGGGCGCAATCGGGAGGTGCGCAGGTTGTTCGATGCTGTCGGCCTCACGGTCAGCAGGCTCATGCGGGTGCGTTTTGGCCCGGTACGTCTGCCGCCAAGGCTGCGTCCGGGGAAATTTCTGGAACTGCCCGCGAGCGAGATTCGCTCCCTGGCGGGCACCTCCAGGAATCAGGAAATGGCAGCGCGACTCACCTCCCCCCGGCCTGAAAGCAAAGCCCGGCCGCACGGCATGCGCTCCGGCGCAGGCGCTCAGCGTCGCGCTCCGGGTCGCGCCGAACCATTCCCGCTGCCGCGCGGCAAGGCCCGAAGGCCTACTTACAGGGGCGCCGACGGCAAAAAGGGCGGGCCGCGTTAGTCAAGAACTCCCCGGCGTTACCCCGGACGGCGTGAAGTGTTGTTTTGGCAGAGAAATCTTGCTATACTGAACATCCTTTGAATTGCGAAGAAATGGGCTGTTTGGGCCCATTTTTTGTTTGTACCGAGCCTGATTGACAGGCAATGCGTGAGGCAGGTGACGCTTGGAAGATTTGCTGAAAAAATCGATTGGTGCCTTGGGCTACCAGTTGGCGGATTTTGAATTATCCAATCATGGCAAGATGTTACGTGTATTTATTGAGAAGATACATGAAGTGGCTGATCCCTCCGGCGCGGTTACTGTGGCAGATTGTGAAGCAGTCAGCAGGCATTTGCAGCGCGTTTTTGAAGTGGATGGAATTGATTACGACAGGTTGGAGGTTTCCTCGCCCGGGCTCGATCGAAAGCTCAAGACGGGCGCGGATTTCTCCAGATTTGCCGGGTTGGAGGCCGATGTGCACCTGCGACTTCTGGTGAATGGCAGGCGTCATGTAACAGGTGTGATCACAGAGGTATCGGGGGATCAGGTGAAACTCGCTACCGACGGCGGATTGTTCGCGTTTGAGATCACCAATTTGAAGCGGGCACGTTTGGTGCCGAAGCTGTAGAGCAGGAGAGAGCGATAGTGAGCCGCGAATTATTGTTGCTGGTCGACGCGTTGGCGCGCGAGAAGAACGTGCACAAGGAGGTGGTTTTCGGTGCATTGGAACTTGCGCTGGCATCCGCGACCAAGAAGCGCTTCAAGGATGAAGTTGAAGTGCGGGTTGCCGTTGACCGCGAAACGGGTGAGTACGAATCCTTCCGGCGCTGGCAGGTGGTTGCGGACGACCTGGTGGAGTTCCCTCCGCATCAGATCGGCTTTTCCGAGGCGCAGAAGCAGTATGCGGATATTCACCTTGAGGATTTTATCGAAGAGCCGCTGGAACCGATCGAGTTCGGGCGAATCGGGGCACAGGCCGCGAAACAAGTGATTTTACAGCGCATCCGCGACGCGGAACGAGAGCAGTTGCTGCAGGATTTCCTTGCCCGGGAAGAGAAACTCGTCTCCGGAACCATCAAGCGCATGGAGCGCGGCGACGCCATCATTGAAATCGGCAGATTGGAAGCGCGTATCCCCCGTGACCAGATTATTTCCAAGGAGAATCTGCGCGTGGGAGACCGCACGCGCGCCTATTTGAGCCGTATCGATCGCGCGGCGCGGGGGCCGCAATTGATACTTTCCCGGATCGCCCCGGAATTCATCATCGAGCTTTTCCGGCTCGAAGTTCCCGAAATCGAGGAAGGGATGCTGGAAATCAAGTCCGCGGCACGCGATCCCGGCGTCCGCGCGAAGATCGCGGTATTCACCAATGATCGCCGCATCGATCCGATCGGCACCTGCGTGGGCATGCGCGGATCCAGAGTGCAGGCGGTCACGCAGGAATTGGCGGGCGAACGCGTCGACATCGTCCTGTGGTCGGCGGATCCCGCGCAGTTTGTCATCGGGGCACTGGCCCCGGCGGAAGTGTCGAGCATTCTGGTCGACGAAGACCGGCATGCGATGGATGTCGTTGTGGACGAGGAGAATCTTGCGGTGGCGATCGGGCGCAATGGCCAGAACGTCAGGCTGGCTTCCGAGCTCACCGGGTGGACGATCAACCTGATGACAGAGAAGGATGCCCAGCAGAAGAACGAGGAGGAAAGCTCCGCATTGCGTGCCTTGTTCACCGAAAAACTGGATGTGGACGAGGAAGTCGCCAATATCCTCATCCAGGAGGGCTTCGCCACTCTGGAGGAGGTGGCATATGTTCCGATTCAGGAGATGATGGAAATCGAGGGGTTCGACGAAGCCACCATCAACGCACTGCGCAGTCGTGCGCGTGACGCATTGCTGGTCCAGGCAATCGCGAGCGAGGAGCAGGCCGAAAACGCCGATCCCGATCTGCGCGGGATGGAAGGCATGGACAGCGAATTGGCGGCAAGGCTCGCGCAAGCGGGCGTCAAGACCCTCGATGATCTCGGCGATCTGGCGGTCGATGACCTTATCGAAATAAGCGGCATAGATACTGAACGAGCCAAGGTCTTGATCATGAAGGCACGCGAACACTGGTTCGCGCAAGAGTAGGTCGTGGAAGCGCTATAGGAAGTAACATGGCACAAACAAGCGTAGCCCAGTTCGCTGGGGAACTTAAGGTTCCGCCATCGGTACTGCTTGAACAACTTAAAGCAGCGGGCGTCAATAAAGGCGTGGCGGATGATGTCTTGTCGGATCAGGACAAGACCATGCTGCTCGACTACCTGCGCAAGGCGCATGGGTCGTCGGAGCCCAAGACCAAGATTACGCTGACGCGCAAAAAATCATCGGAAATCATCAAGAAATCCGACCTCAGCGGAAAAGCCCGCACCATCCAGGTCGAGGTCAAGAAAAAGCGCGTATTTGTAAAACGCGAAGCCGGCGAGACCGCGGCGCCCGTGGAGCAGGAGCCCGCCCAGGCAGTGGTGGCCCCGGCGCCGGTGGTCAACGAACAGGAGGCGGCGCTTCGCGTCCATGAACAGCAGCGGCAGGAGGAACTCGCGGCGCGTCAAGCCGCCGAAATCGCGGAAAAGCAGGAACGCGAAAGACTGCTGACGGAGCAGCGTGAATCCGAGCAGCAGAAAATTCAAAAACAGGCCGCGGCTGTGGCCGCCGCGGCGCCAGCCGCGCCGGATACGACGCTGCACAAACCCAAGGTCACCGATGCCGCGCCCGATGGAGATAAAAAGAGCAAGAAAAAGGAAGTCACGGTCTGGAAAGACGAGAGCGTCAAGCGCCGCACCATCAAGACGCGCGGCGATGTCCAGGGCGCGTCGGGATGGCATACACCCAAGACATCTTCCCGCCACCGCGTGGAAACCAAGGAACAGGCCGCGCATCAGTTCGAAGCTCCCTCGGAGCCGATAGTCCATGAAATCCATGTCCCGGAAACGATATCGGTGGCTGACCTGTCCCATAAGATGTCGCTAAAAGCCGCGGAAGTCATCAAGGTGTTGATGAAGCTTGGCAGCATGGTCACCATCAACCAGGTTCTCGATCAGGAAACCGCGATGATCGTTGTCGAAGAACTTGGCCACAAGGCGGTTGCCGCCAAGCTCGACGATCCCGAGGCGTATCTGGATGAAACTGTCGAACATCACGAGGTTGCCGCGACCTCCCGGCCTCCCGTGGTCACGGTGATGGGCCACGTGGACCATGGCAAAACCTCCCTGCTCGATTACATCCGCCGCGCCAAGGTTGCCGCGGGAGAGGCGGGCGGTATTACCCAGCACATCGGCGCTTATCACGTGCAGACACCGCGCGGGATGATCACCTTTCTGGATACTCCCGGACATGAGGCATTCACCGCCATGCGCGCCAGGGGAGCCAAAGCCACCGATATCGTGATTCTGGTGGTGGCCGCTGACGACGGTGTCATGCCCCAGACGATCGAAGCCATTGCCCACGCCAAGGCGGCCAACGTGCCGATCGTGGTTGCGATCAACAAGATCGATAAGCCCGAAGCCAATCCTGATCGCGTCAAGCAGGAACTGGTCGCGCAAAGCGTTCTGCCCGAGGAGTATGGCGGCGAGTCTCCGTTCGTGCCCGTTTCAGCCAAGTCAGGCGCGGGGGTCGATGAATTGCTGGAGCAGGTTCTGCTTCAGGCGGAAGTCCTGGAATTGAGGGCCCCGGTGGGTGCGCCGGCTAAAGGCCTGGTCATTGAAGCGCGACTGGACAAGGGGCGCGGCCCGGTCGCGACGGTGCTGGTTCAATCCGGTACCCTGAATCGCGGCGATATTCTGCTGGCAGGAAGCGCATTCGGCCGCGTACGCGCGATGTATGACGAAAACGGCGCGCCGATCCAATCCGCGGGACCTTCAATTCCAGTCGAAATACTCGGTCTGACGGAAGTGCCGCTGGCGGGCGAAGAAGTCATGGTGCTGGGCGATGAACGCAAGGCGCGCGAAATCGCATTGTTCAGGCAGGGCAAGTTCCGCGACGTGAAACTCGCCAGGAAGCAGGCTGCCAAGCTCGAAGACATGTTCGAGCACATCAAGGATGGGGCGGTAAAGATTCTGCCGCTGCTGATCAAGGCGGACGTACAGGGGTCGCAGGAGGCTCTGGTGCACGCGCTGTCAAGGCTGTCCACGGACGAAGTCAAGGTCACGGTGGTGCATACGGCGGTGGGCGGCATCACCGAATCAGATGTCAATCTTGCCATGGCCTCCAAGGCGGTGATTATCGGCTTCAATACCCGCGCCGACGGCGCCGCGCGCAAGCTGGCGGAGTCCGCGGGGGTGGATATCCGCTACTACAACATCATTTATGAAGCAGTCGATGAAATCAAAGCGGCTCTTTCAGGAATGCTCTCGCCGGAGAAAAAAGAAGCGATCCTCGGTCTTGTCGAAATACGCCAGATTTACCGGATTTCCAAGGTCGGAACCGTGGCCGGCTGCATGGTTCTCGAAGGCGTGGTGAAACGCGGATCCCGGATCCGGCTGCTGCGCGACCAGGTTGTGCTGCTCGACGGCGAGTTGGATACCCTCAAGCGTTTCAAGGACGATGTGCGCGAGGTCAAGGCTGGCTTCGAGTGCGGATTGTCCCTCAAGAATTACAACGACATTAAAGAGGGCGATCAGCTTGAGATCTACGAAGTGCAGGAAATCGCGCGTACGCTGTAAAAATATAACCTATAGGTCCGCTTGGCCATGGCCAATGAACAGCGCCGCCGGCGAGTCGAAGAGCAGATCCAACAGGAATTGTCGGAGATTCTGCGCCTGGAATTGAAGGATCCCAGGGTTGGGATGATCACGATTTCCGGTGTCACAGTCTCCCCGGATTTTGCCTCGGCAAAGGTTTTCTACACCATACTTGGCAGCGCCGACGATTGCGAATTGGCCGACGAGGGCTTGAGCAGCGCCGCGGGATTCCTGCGTAGCGCGCTGGGCAAGCGATTGCGAATCCATAATATTCCGGAACTTCGCTTTACCT
>MEQV01000125.1:807-6899 GCA_001770355.1 Betaproteobacteria bacterium RIFCSPLOWO2_02_FULL_62_17 | reverse complement strand
TGCCGGCGCCGGAGGCGAATCACGCGGTGAAGGGCGCGATCGACGAGGCGTTGAAATGCAAGGCCGAAGGCAAGTCGCGCACCATATTGTTCAACCTGTGCGGCCACGGGCACTTCGACATGCAGGCCTACATCGACTACTTCGGCGGCAAGCTGCAGGACACCCAATACGACGAGGCCGAGCTGGCGATGGCGCTTGCGGGGTTGCCCTCGGTCAAGGAAGCGGCCGTGGGGCTGGCGCCCTAGACCGGACCCGCAAGCTAAGGGTTCGCACTCTGCCAGAAAGTTTGAATAACAATACTATTTATATCAATAGCTTGTATTCATACCAAAGCTAAGAATACAATGCACATATAGCACATATATGTTGGTGAGCATTATGCCGCAACTGCACTTTTACGTTCCCGAAGATTTGGCAGAGCAAATTAAAGCCCGCGCCGCAAAGGCAAAACAGCCTGTTTCCCGTTATATAGCGGAACTGGTCAGACGGGATGTCTGCCAAGGCTGGCCAAAGGGCTACTTTGATCGGATATCCAGCGCTTCGAAAGAAACCGCCATAAATTATGAGCCACCGGGGCTGCCTGAAGAACGGCTTCCGTTGGAATGAAATACCTGCTCGACGCGAACACCTGCATTCGCATACTGAATTCCAGCGATGAAGAAGTGATGCGGCGTTTCAAGGCCTGCCAGCCCGCCGACATTGTTTTATGCAGCATAGTCAACGCGGAGTTGCTGTATGGAGCAAGACGCAGCGCGCGCGTTGAATTCAACTTGAAACGCCTGGAGCACTTTGCGGCGCCGCTGCAAACCCTGCCCTTCGATGATCGATGCACGCACGACTACGGACTGATACGCGCTGATCTAGCGGCGCAGGGCACGCCCATCGGCGCCAACGATTTGATGATTGCTGCGATTGCGCGTGCGCATGACCTGGTACTGGTGACGCACAACACCGGGGAATTCAGCAGGGTGGTGGGGCTGCGGGTCGAGGATTGGGAGATCGCGCGCTGAGGCTGTCGGCAGATCTTGAGAGTGCGGGGTTCACGTGGAATTTGCCGTAGTAGAAGGCCGGAAGCCAAGTATTGACGCGCGTTTCCGGCCATATTGACTAATCCGCCCAGAGCCGATCCAGGCTGAACGTAATGACATCAGTTATGTTTCGAGGCTTGAAATTCGCGCACTATTGCCAATTATGTTGAATGTCGGGCGATGGGCAGTGATCGGACCCGTGTTTACTGGGTAAAAAGCTCCTGCCGCTGCAAACCGATGTCATGGTCTCGGCCTCCCCCGACGAATTCGCTGCATTCGTACGCAATGAAACATCACGCTGGGGGATGTGATCCGCAAGGCTGGCATTCAGCCGGAGTAGCGCTCGCCAATGGGGCAGAGACGCATTCCCGTTAACGCAAAGCTCAGGCGCTGCGCCGCTTTGCCGCCGGCACAAGGCGCGAGATGGCCTCGTCGTTATTCATGACATCGCCGAATATGACCTGAAAATTGTCCAGCGTCCCCGCATGCTGCTCGTCGGTCCAGGCAGCATTGCAATCGGAGAGCATGGCCACGCGGAAATCGAGCATCGATGCATCGCGAGCGGTGGATTCGCAGCAGACATTGGTGGTCGTGCCGCCGATCAAAAGCGTGTCGATGCCGCGCTGCGCAAGCACGGCGGGAAGATCCGACGATCCCTGGATCATGGCGCTGAATTTTATTTTTTTGACGCGCAGATCCTCGGGGCGCGCTTCCAGCGCGGGATACAGGCGGAAATCCTCGGTGTCCTCCGAGAGTTGCGCGATGCGTTTGGCCGCTGCCTTCGGACTGAGGAAACAGTTGTGATGCGTGACCCAGGTTTGCAGGGCGCCGACCGAAGTGGTCTGAATCCAGATGACCGTGCCGCCCGCCGCACGCAGCGCCGCGGCCATCTGATTGATCGCCGGGACGATTTTGTGCGCCATCGGTACCTCGGATGGAAAGCCCTTGCCAACAAAATAATTCTGCATGTCGACCACGACGAACGCGCTGCGCGCGGCGTCAAGCCGGTCCATGGCGATCACGCGGTCGCGCCGGCCCAGCACGCGCTTTTTGACGGCATCGGAAACTGAATAGGGATGCATGACGTTCTCCTCCGAGGTTATAAACTGCCCGGCGTTTCATTCCGCGCGGGACTTCGCCTGCTTCAATGCCCTGGCCCAGCGGGAACGATACGCTTTGACACGGACAGTGCAACCTTTAATCCGCAAACCTGACAGGTAAATCAGAACATCATTTCACGCGCTCGCTCGCGATCCCAGTCCCGAGCCCTGTCATCCCGCTTACTGCTTCTGCAACCCGATATCCCTTGCCACCTTCCCATACATCTCCAGTTCGGTCTTCATCAGCGCGGCCAGATCCTCCGGCGTCCCCGTCCATTTCTCCGCGGCGCTTTTCTTCAGGCGATCGGTGATTTCCGCCTGCTGAAACGACGCATTGATTGCCGAGTTGAGAACGTTGACGATGTCGCGCGGCGTGTTTGCCGGCGCGAACAGGCCATACCACACCGAAAAGCTGAATCCCTTCAACCCTTCTTCCTGCACGGTCGGCACCTGCGGCACCATTTCCGAGCGCTGCGCGGTGGCGATGGCGAGCACCTTGAGGCGCCCTCCCTGCACCAGCGGCATGGCGTTGGTGGGGGAGATGAACATGGCGTGCAGTTCACCACTCGCCACATGGCCCATGCCCACGGTCAGCACGTTGTAAGGCACGTGCGTCATGCGGATGCCGGCCATGGTTGAAAACATCTCCATGCCCATGTGCAGGATGCCGCCGTTGCCGTTCGACGCGTAGTTGAGCTGGCCCGGCCGCTCTTTGGCAAAGGCGATGAACTCCCTGACGTTGTTGACCGGCAGTGAGGGGTTGATCACCAGCACCGAAGCGCTGCGGGCGAACGGCGCGACGGCGGTGAAGTCCCTGATCGGGTCGTAGCCGAGTTTTGCGTTCAGATTGGGCACGATGGCGAACGGCGCGGTGGTGCCCACCCCCAGCGTGTGACCGTCGGGCGCGGCGCGCGCGAGCAATTCATTGCCGAGGACGCCTGCGGCGCCGGGTTTGTTTTCCATCACGACGGGTTGCCCGAGCGATCCCAGTGCGGTGCCAAGAATGCGGCCGACGGTGTCAACGGCGGCCCCGGCAGAAAAACCGATGATCAGGCGGATGGGTTTGTTCGGGTAGGCGGACTGCGCATTGGCGTGTCCGGCGAGAGCCAGCGAGGTGCAAAGGCCGAAGAGCAAAGGCAGAAGTCTTGGGCGGCGGAGCGGGGTGACGTGGTGCATGGAGGTCTCCTGAGTGCGGGTTTATGTAGCTTGCGGAATTCTCCTCCGATTCTGCTGGACGCGATGGGGGTCAATGCTTGAACGTGCGGAGCAGCGTTCAACTCCTTCAACCTGATGCTCGCGCCGAAGAGATAAGGAAATGAACCCGGCTTGTCAGGCGCGCCGGGCCGCATCCGGCCGCATCGCTTGGACATCCTAGGTACCTTAGTAAGCTCGCCGTTACAACATTGGCTGGATGGACTCGCTATTGCCGTCCGGCGAATAACGGGACTATCATTTCATCCGTCATCGAGTCACGCGAGGTTTTCCATGCCGACCGTCCTGAACGCCCGCGAACCCAGGGTTCGATTGCCTTACCACCTCTGGACTGTGGATGAATTTCACCAGATGGCGGTCGCCGGCCTGCTGGGCGAGACCGACCGGGTGGAACTCGTCGACGGGGAGATGATCGACATGGCGCCGATAGGCAGCAAACACGCATTCATCGTCAACCAGATTAGCCAGATATTCTCGGCAAGCGTCGGCGGGCAATGCCTCGTCAGCACACAGAATCCGGTTCGACTTGGTGAACGCAGCGAACCTCAACCAGATGTCGCCTTGCTCAGGCGCGGCAACTACATGGATGCCTTACCGGCTGCTGCTGATGTTCTGCTGATCGTCGAAGTCTCGGACAGCACGCTTGAGTACGACCGCGATGTCAAGATCGAGCTTTACGCCCGCCACGGCATTCCGGAAGTGTGGCTGCTGGACGTCAATGCCGGCGAAATCACGGTCTACCGCGACCCCGTGGAAGGCCAATTCCGCCTTATCCGCAAGCCGACTGCGGCGGAGGCGGTGTCGTCAATGGCAATGCCTGGCGTGGCGCTGCGGCTGATCGAACTGATGGCGTGAGCCGGGGTTGCGCGACTGCCCTGCTGATAACCGATCAAAACTCAGGCCGCCCGCTTGAGAACGACCACCTTTCTGGGTTTGTAGGAAACCACCCTCCCCGTGGGACGCGCAACGCGCTTCCCGATCCAGCCACGAATTCGCGCAAGTATCTGCAAGCGGCTCTCAAAGCCAAGCACCGGCGTTGATGGCTGATAACTGTACTTCGCTGGCTAGACCAGACCCTTGAGATAACGATCCGCCGCCATTGCAGCGGTAGCGCCGTCGCCCGCCGCGGTAACAGCCTGCGATGCCGAGTCGGCGCGCACGTCGCCGGCGGCAAAGATTCCCTTGGCACTTGATCGCATCCAGATATCGGTCCGAACCCGCCCGGCAGCGTCCCGATCGGCGATTCCCTGCAGAAATCCGGCATTGGGCTGCAGACCGGCGTAGACAAATACCGCATCGGCCGCAATCTCGCGAGTGCTGCCGTTCTCGCGCACCCGCACGCCGGTCACCACGCTGTCACCGAGAATCTCTTCAATAACCGTATTACCCTGAACCTTGATCTTCGACTGCTCGCGCACGCGCTTCTGGTAGGCTTCCTGCGCTGTCGATTCGGCTGACTGGTGCAGCACCAGTACTTCGCCGGCGTATTCGGCGAGCGTCAATGCTTCCTGCAAGCCGGAATCGCCGGCGCCCACGACGATGACTTTCTTTCCTTTAAGCATCGGGCCATCGCAACTGGCGCAGTGGCTCACCCCTTTGCCAACGAGGCGCTCTTCGCCGGGGACGCCCAGCAGGCGATTAGATGAGCCGGTGGCGACAATCACGGCTTTCGCTTGGATCTCCCCGTCGCCGGTGGCGATGCGCCAGCCGCCGTCCTTTGCCGCGAGCGATTGCAGTTCTATCATCTGAAATTCAGCGCCGGCGCTGGCGGCCTGCTCTTGAATCATGGGGCCGAGGTCGTAACCTGCCACACCCTCGGGGAAGCCCGGGAAATCCTCGATCTTGACAATGCTGCCCAAATGACCGCCGGGCATTACCGCTTCCAGTACCAGCGTGGAACGCCCGAGACGCGCGCCGATCAGTCCGGCAGTAAGGCCGGCGACGCCGCCTCCCACCACCACTACATCGAATTGTTGCACCTCGCTCACCTCCAGTCGTCGATACAGGCGCTGCCGGCGAGACGCGCGCCCGCGATGCGCCAGTAGCCGTTGGTCTCGCCGCCCACCACCACCACGTTAACCTGTTCGGGCGTCCACATGCGAATCATCGCGTCGGGCGCGGCGCGCAGTTTGGTTGCAAGCGGTTCCTCGCCGAAAGTCGCACGCGGATATTGATAATTCTGGATGAGTTGGTAGTCCCAGTACTCCCCCGCCGGCATGCGGGCGTTCTCCGCCACCCAGTTGATGAGATCCTTTTTGGTTTTCAGCCCGCCCACGTCAATGAACAACCGCGCTGCGATCGGATCCAGCAGAAAAACCGGCGACTCGTTCGGGTCCATGCCGCGCATCATGTTGCGCACGTGGTCCTTCCAATGGGCATGGCGCAGGCCCAGGGTGAAAGCCATGTGGCGGCAGCCGACGAATACGCTCACCACGCTTTGATCGGCCTTATAGCCGCGCTGCACGTGCAAGGGCTCAAACGGACTGCGCTCCTCGTTCTCGGCGAAGGTCGGGCTGGCGTAGGCAAGCGCGTTGCCCATCGACCCCATGTAGGTATCGCCGGGCACCGAGCCGCCCTGCAGATTCTGCGAAAGCAGTCCGAAGGCGCGGCCGATGGTGGCGTTGGCCTGGTTGTAGGGGGCCATGGCGCCGGTGCCCGCGTTCATGCCGATCTCCTTGCGGATCGGGCCGTTGACCACAGCCATGCCCGCCATGGAACTGGTGGAGGAACCGCGCGCGCTCGCGCCGGTGGC
>MEQV01000125.1:0-794 GCA_001770355.1 Betaproteobacteria bacterium RIFCSPLOWO2_02_FULL_62_17 | reverse complement strand
GCCATCACCGCGTTTACCGCCACCTGCTCCACGGTGCATTCCCATTCCTCGCGGAAATGGGTGGCGGCGTGATGGCCGACCACTTCATCGGGCTTGCGGCGGGTGGACTTCAGCATCGCGGCCACGCGCTCGACCGTGGGCAGCACAACCGGGAGCTTGTCGGTCCAGTTGTTGTCGAGAAAGCGCTGGTGCAATTCTTCTTCTGTGCCCGGATCGCACAGGCGCGGCGTGGTGCGCGCGAAGCTCAGGCCCTTGCGGTCATCGTCGTTCAGCGCCTGGGTCAGGCCTTCGACCACTTCCTGCATCACCGCCTTAGCGCTGACCGGGCTGGTGCCGAACACATAGGCGCGGATTTCATCGGGGGTCTTGCCCATCACCGGATGCGGCAGGTAAACCTGGCGCATGCGCGGCGCGCCGTTCATGCGCACCACCGACTTGGTGACGGTGGTGAACATCGAGGTATGCAGGCATACGGTGGGCACACCGTACTTCAGGTCTATCGACATTCCGTGCGCGGCGACCGCCGGCGCGCAAGTGCTTCAATGGCCGACGCCGATGACCGCAGCATCACCTTTTTCCTTGATCTCCTGCCAGGTGGCCGGATCGTCCTTGGTGTAGACGCTGCTGATGGGTTTGTAGACCGTCTTGACCTCGGGCATGTACTCGGCGAACCAGGCCTGCACCGATTTCAGCAGGATGTCGGAATCGTCGAAGCGGCAATCGACGATGTAAACGGTGCGGCCGTTAAGGGTGTCGACGCGCGGCGCGAGGGCTTTGCCTGCGACTTTCGGGGG
>MEQV01000124.1:5121-6053 GCA_001770355.1 Betaproteobacteria bacterium RIFCSPLOWO2_02_FULL_62_17 | reverse complement strand
TGCCGGACAACTACCTGGCGCTGGACAAGGGCACCATCGACGGCATGGCCGCGCCCTGGGAGGCGATGCACGGCTTCCGGCTCTATGAAGTGCTGAAATACTACACGCGTGTGCCGCTCTCGGCGGTGTATTTCTCGATGTGCGCCAACAAGCAGAAATGGGACAGCCTGCCCAAGGAGGTGCGCGACGGCATCATGAGCGTGAGCGGGCTGGAGGGTTCGAAGACCTTCGGCAAGCAATGGTTCGATGCCGCCGAGGGCGCGGTGCTGGAGCTTATCAAAAAGGGCAAGCACCCCATGGAGAGCTACACCCTCCCGCCGCAGGAACTGGCGCGCTGGCGCAAAGTGGCCGGCGATCCGCTGTGGAGCGAGTGGGTGAATACGCAGAAGGGTAAAGGCCGCCCCGAGGCCCAACAGATCCTCGATGCCGCGCTCGATCTGCTGAAACGGTAAAAGCGCGTGTCGGCGTGGCTCGCCCGCTTCGAAACCGCACTCACATACCTAGGCGTCGTGGCGCTCATCGCCATGACCTGCCTGGGTACCGTGGATGCGGCGAGCCGCTATCTGCTCAATAGTCCGATAGCAGGCGCCTACGAAATAACGGAGAAGTACCTGATGGCGGCCGCGGTGTTTCCGGGCATGGCGGCGGGCTATCGTGGCGGCGCGTTTATCCGCGTCACTTTCCTGGTGGACATGCTGCCGGCCGCGGTAAAAGCATGGACCTACGTGCTCGCGCAGTTGCTGTCGCTCTCCTTCTGCCTGCTGCTGGTGGTTGCCACGGTGCAGCAGTCATTGCGCGTCAGCGAGAACGCCACTACCCTGAGCACCCTGCCCTGGCTGCTCGCGCCGGGCTACTGGCTGGCGCCGCTGGGCCTGGCATTACTCAGCGTGCTGGTGCTCATTGACATGCGCCGCGCCCATGCCGGTGACACG
>MEQV01000124.1:0-5039 GCA_001770355.1 Betaproteobacteria bacterium RIFCSPLOWO2_02_FULL_62_17 | reverse complement strand
CGCCCTTCATCCTGCTGCTGGTGGCGCTGCTCCTCGGCGTGCCCATCGCGGTGTCGCTTGCGGTCGCCGGCATGCTGGGCATCTACGTCGTCAGCGGCGACATCGGGCGGGTGATGGGCATCGTCAGCATGACCCCGTTCAGCAGCGTCGCCGACTACTCGCTGTCAACCATTCCCATGTTTATACTGATGGCCTACCTGTGCGCCGGCGGCGGCCTCGCCCGCGACCTGTACGCGGCGGCGGCGGCCTGGCTGTCGCAGGTGCGAGGGGGACTTGCCATCGCGACGGTATTCGCCTGCGGCATCTTCGGCGCGATGTCCGGCGCCAGCACCGCGGCGGCCTCGGCCATGTCGCAGATCGCCATGCCTGAGATGCGGCGGCATGGCTATTCCGACCCGCTGGCAGCCGGCTCAATCGGCGTCGGCGCGACCCTCGCCATCCTGATCCCGCCGAGCATCGCGATGGTGATCTACGCGGTCGCGACCCAGACCTCGATCGGCAAGCTGCTGATCGCCGGCATCATCCCCGGCATCATCGTGGGCCTGCTGCTCGCCCTGACCATCTATGTATGGGCGGTGCTCAGGCCGCAGGATGCGCCGAGCACGCCGCCGGTGACCTCCGAGGAGCGTTGGGCCGCAACCTGGCGCGTTTGGCCGAGCCTGATGCTGATCCTGGTGGTGATAATACTGCTCTACTCGGGCGCGGCCACGCCGACCGAGATCGGCGCCATCGGCGCCTTCATGGGCGCCGTGATCGGATTCGCCACCCGCAGGCTGACACTTGCCGGCGCGCTGCAAGCGGTGAAGGACACACTCTCCACTTCCGCGATGATCTTCCTGATCCTGATCGGCGCGACCATTTTCGGCTATTACATGGCGCTCAGCCGCATCCCGCAGCATGCCGTCGAGGCGGTAGCGGCGATGCAACTCAACCGCTGGGTGGTGATCATCGCCATCGTGGCCGCCTATTTCATCATCAGCATGTTCATGGACGAGATCCCGCTGCTGCTGCTGACGCTGCAGTTGGCATTCCCCCTGGTGATGTCGCTGGGATTCGATGCGATTTGGTTCGGCGTCATGTCGATGCTGATGGTCTCCCTGGGCCTGGTGTTTCCGCCGGTGGGCATGATCGCCTTCGTCGTGAGCGCGGCAGGCAAGGTGCCGTTGACCAGCGTGTACAAGGGCACCAGCGTGCTGATGATCGCCATATTCGCCACCATCGCGCTGCTCATGGTGTTTCCGCAGATCGCGCTATGGCTGCCGAACACGATGAAATAAGCGTCCGCAGTCCTGCCAGACCGGTGAGACTGCCATGAATTACTTTTCGCTCGGTGACCAAGAAATAACCTCTCGGAAAATCACCCAGCAACAGGAGCCGCCGCCGTGAATGCCATATTCTCCGCCATGCTCATTGGGTTGTATGCGCTGATGCGCTACGGCATCTGGCGCTACCCAAGCTACCGCGCGCAACTGGCCGAGCACGATGTGATCGCGCAGATCCGCAGCCTCGATACGGATACCGGCCGCTGGTTCGAGATCAAGGGAGGCCGCGTGCGCTCGGGCAAGGGGCTCCATCCGCAGCCGGACATCACGCTTTCCTACGAAACCGCGGTGGCCGCCGTTCGCCTTATGTTGCCCCCGATCGACTGGCAGGCGCAGGTGGAGGCGGCCAAATCCTTCCTGCTGCGCGTGGACGGCCCGGATGCGCTGGTGTACCACTTCACCCAGGCGATGCTTGGCACGCGCGCCCTGGGCTGGAAGTTCGGCTTCCCATCAAGCAATGGCGAGACGCGCTATACCAGCATGACCAACGGCGGACCGTGCTTTGTCTACGTGAAGGACGGGAAGATCGTGCGTATCACGCCGATCGACTTCGACGCGAGCGATGCGCAGCCCTGGACCATCGAAGCGCGCGGCCAGAAGTTCACTCCGCCGCGCAAAACCACCATCGCGGTGCATGGCCTGGCAAGCAAATCGACGGTTTATTCGCCCGACCGGATGCTCACCCCCATGAAGCGCGTCGATTTCGACCCGAACGGCGAACGCCATCCCGAGAACCGCGGCAAGTCCGGATATGTGCGCATCAGCTGGGACGAGGCACTCGGCCTGGTGGCCGGCGAGATCCAGCGCGTCAAGTCCAAGCATGGACCGGGCGGCATCCTCTTCAACCACCCGTCACACCATCAGTGGGGCAACATCGGCTACTGGACCTCGTCGCTTTACCGTTTTATCAACGCCGTCGGCGCGACGCGGGTGAACCACAATCCCGACAGCTGGGAAGGCTGGTACTGGGGCGCCATGCACCACTGGGGCAACAGCATGCGCCTGGGCACCGCCGAGCCTTACGGCACGGTGGAGGATCTGCTCAAGGATGCTGAAATGGTGGTGTTCTGGTCGAGCGATCCGGAAGCGACCAGCGGCATCTACGCCGGCTACGAGGGCTCATTGCGGCGCACCTGGCTGAAGCGCCTGGGCATTCCCACGGTGCATATCGAGCCCTACCGCAACGCTTCAGCCTCGTTCATGGACGGCAAGTGGATCGCGCCGCGGCCGGGCACCGACGCGGCCCTGGCGCTGGCCATCGCCTGGGTCTGGGTCGCCGAAGGCCTCTACGACAAGAGCTTCATAGAAAAGCGCACCGTCGGCTTCGATGTCTGGAAAAACTATATTACCGGCGCCGCGGACGGCGTGCCCAAGACGCCCGAATGGCAGCAGGCAGAAACCGGCGTGCCGGCGCGCGAGGTGCGTGCGCTGGCGCGCGCCTGGGGGAAAAAGCGCACTTATCTCGGCGCGGGCGGCCTGGGCAACGGCTGGGGCGGCGCATGCCGCGGGCCGACCGGCACCCAGTGGGCGCGCGCCATGGTGTGCCTGACGGCCATGCAGGGCCTGGGACGCCCCGGTGTCAATTTTGGCAACCTGCAGTGGGGCACGCCGATCGACACCTCGTTCTACTTCCCGGGCTATGGCGAGGGCGGTATGTCGGGCGACATCAACTTCACCGCCTCATCGATATCCCTGTATCAGCGCATGCCGCATTTCCCCAGCGTCAACACTCATCTGCAGGGCGTCCCCAGAACCAAGCTGCCCGAGGCGATCCTGGATGGCCACGCCGAAGGCTACCCGCGCGACTCGCGCTCGATCGAAGGGCAGTTCTTCAAGATCCGCTATCCGGCGCCGGCGCACACGCCGGTGAAGCTGTTCTACCGCTATGGCGGTTCCAACATCGGCACCATGCCCGACAGCAAGCGCTACATCGACATGTACCAGTCGGACAAGCTCGAATTCGTGGTCAACCAGTCGATCTGGTTCGAAGGCGAGGCCAAGTTCGCCGACGTCATCCTGCCCGCCTGCACCAACTTCGAACGCTGGGACATCAGCGAATGGAGCAATGTTTCGGGTTTCATGTCCAACGCGCAGGTGCAACTCAACCACCGCGTCGTCACCCTGCAGCACAAGTGCATCGAGCCGCTGGGCGAATCCAAGTCCGATTACAACATCTTCCGCGAACTGGGGCACCGGCTGGGCCTGGGCACTTACTTCTCCGAAGGCATGAGCGAACTGGATTGGGTGCAGCGCATGTTCCTGGCGTCGGATGTTCCGCAGCGCATGTCCTGGAAGCAGTTTCTTCAAAAGGGCTACTACGTGGTGCCGGCGCCGCCGGAGCGCCTGCGCGCGAAGGTGGCCTACCGCTGGTTCTACGAAGGCCGCAAGAAGGATCTGCCCGAGCCGCACCCGCTGCCCTCCGAGTACAAGGAACGGTATCTGGAAGGCTTGCAGACGCCCTCGGGCAAGTTCGAGTTCGACTGCGAAACGCTGAAGCGCTTCGCGCCCGATGACGAGGAGCGCCCGCCTATCCTCAAGTACCGGCGCTCGACCGAGAGCATCGACAGCGAGCGCGCCAGCCGCTATCCGCTGCAGATGTTGACGCCGCATCCGCGCTTCACCTTCCACACCCAGGGCGACCGCAAGGACAGCTTCCTGAACGACATTGCCGATCACCGGCTGCCGGTGGATGGGCATTACTACCTGAGAATGCGACTCCATCCCGCCGACGCGGAAAAGCGCGGCATCGAAGAGGGCATGCTGGTGCGCGTCTTCAACGAGCTGGGTTCGGTCATCTGCGCGGCGCACCTGACCGAGTGCGCGCGGCCCGGCGTGGTGCACGGCTACGAATCCTCGGCAAGCTACGAGCCGCTGGGCGAACCCGGGAATTCGCCCGACCGTGGCGGCATGCTCAACCTGCTCACGCCCAAACGCCTGCAGTTTGCCCGCGGCGACGCCATGGGCAACAGCAACTGCCTGGTGGAGGTGGAGCCATGGGACGGTGCGGATGAAATGCACGAGAGGTTCCTGGCCACCGTGGCCACGACACGCACGTCTTTGGAGATTCGGGCATGAAAAAGTGGAACCTGATTTTCGACGTGGCGCTGTGCACCGGCTGCCGCAACTGCGAGATCGCGGTGAAGGACGAGTACGTCGGCAATACCCATCCGGGTTACACCGCGGAGATGCCGCGCCACGGCCCGGGCTGGGTGCAGATCCGCCAGCGCGAGCGCGGCCAGTATCCCGCGGTCGACGTGACGCACCTGTTCCAGTGCTGCCAGCATTGCGACGACGCGCCCTGCATGCAGGCGGCGAAGAACGGCGCCATCAGCAAACGCCCCGACGGCCTGGTGCAGATCCATCCCGAGCGCGCCAGAGGCCAGAAGGCGATCGTCGAAGCCTGTCCGTTCCGCGCGGTGACCTGGAACGAGGCACTGCAGCTGCCGCAGCATTGGGGGTTCGATTCCCATCTGCTCGATGCGGGCTGGACCGAGCCCCGCCCGGTGCAATCCTGCCCGACCGGCGCGCTGCGCTCGATAAAAGTCGAAGATGAAGAAATGCGGCGCATCGCAGCCGAGCAGAAGCTCGAGCACATCGAGCCGGGCGACATGACCAAAAGCCGCGTCCATTACCGCAACCTTTACCGCTATACGCGCGCCTTTGTCGCCGGCACCCTGACCGCCGCGAAAAACGGCATCGAGGATTGCGTCGCCGGCG
>MEQV01000123.1 GCA_001770355.1 Betaproteobacteria bacterium RIFCSPLOWO2_02_FULL_62_17 | reverse complement strand
GGCCGCGAACGTCAATCCGCGCAGCCTGTACCTGGACCTGCTCGAGCCCGGCGCCATCGACGAGGAAATCCGTGACCGCATGCGCCGTTACCGTTGCGGCTCGGCGAGCTTCCGCATGAACGTCGCCCTCTCCGAACTGCCTGACTTCACCTGTGTTCCGGGCAAGACCGCGCAGCCGCACCATGGCGCGGGCATCATCATGGCGCCGTCGCTGGGCTACATGGACCGCGCCCATGCCGACGCGCGCGCGCTGGGCTGGTCGCGCGAGCCCATCGTGGAGATGCTGATCCCCAGCATCATCGACGACAGTCTCGCGCCGCCCGGCATGCATGTCGCCAGCCTTTTCTGCCAGCATTTCAATCCGCAACTCCCGGCGGGAAAAAGCTGGACGCAGGAGCGCGAGCAGGCCGCCGATCTCATCATCGACACGGTCAATCGCCACGCGCCCAACTTCAAGGCGAGCGTCATCGCGCGCCAGATGCTCTCGCCGCTCGACCTCGAAACTGTTTTCGGATTGCCCAATGGCGACATCATGCACGGCGCGCTGGGTCTGGATCAGATCTTTTCGGCGCGGCCGCTGCTGGGCCTGGCCGATTACCGCACGCCGGTGCGGGGCCTGTATCTTTGCGGCGCCGGCGCGCACCCCGGCGGCGGCGTCACCGGCGCGCCGGGATACAATGCCGCGCGCGAAATCCTGCGTGACCTGCGCCGCAAGGCTCTTTCCTGATGCATTCCTTGATCGCGTTTTCCAGGGCTATCGACTGGCTCAACGAGCGCTTCGGACGCCTGGCCACCTGGCTGGTTCTGCTTGCCTGCCTGATCAGCGCCGGTAACGCGCTGGCGAGATACAGCTTGAGCCTTGGCTCCAATGCCTGGCTGGAGATCCAGTGGTACCTGTTCGCCGGTGTGGTGATGCTGGGCGCGCCGTATACCTTGAAAATGAACGAGCATGTCCGCGTAGACGTCGTCTACGGACGTCTGTCGACGCGCGCGCAGATCTGGGTCGACATCCTCGGCGGGCTGCTGTTCCTGTTGCCGGCAACGATCATCATGGGATGGCTGGCCTGGCCGATGTTCGCCAACTCCTGGCTGCTCGGTGAAACCTCGGCCAACGCCGGCGGCCTGCTGCGCTGGCCGGTAAAACTGCTGGTCCCGGCGGGTTTTCTGCTGATCAGCCTGCAGGGCATCTCGGAGATCATCAAGCGCGTCGGCGCGCTCACCGGCGACTGCCCCACACCGCCGCACTACGAGAAGCCGCTGCAGTGACGCCGGAACAGTTCGCATGATTACCCGAGAGCTGATGGCGCCGCTGATGTTCGGCGGCCTGGTCGTGTTCATGCTGATCGGCTATCCGGTGGCTTTCTCGCTCGCGGCGGTGGGCCTGTTCTTCGGCTTCATCGGCATCGAACTGGGGTTTTTCCAGTTCGCGTTGCTGCAGGCGCTGCCGGAGCGCGTGTTCGGCATCCTCTCCAACGAGTTGCTGCTCGCTATCCCGTTCTTCACCTTCATGGGCGCCATCCTGGAGCGCTGCGGCCTGGCCGAAGACCTGCTGGAGGGCATGGGCCAGCTGTTCGGCCCGGTGCGCGGCGGGCTCGCCTACGCGGTGATCGTCGTCGGCGCGATCCTGGGCGCGATCACCGGTACCGTCGCCGCCTCGGTAATCGCCATGGGCCTGATTTCGCTCTCCGTGATGATGCGCTACGGCTACGACATGAGGCTCGCCACCGGCGTGATCGCCGCCTCGGGCACCATCACGCAGCTGATTCCGCCCTCGCTGGTGCTGGTTATCCTGGCCGACCAGCTGGGCCGCTCGGTGGGCGACATGTACGCGGGCGCGATCGGGCCCAGCATCGTGCAGGTGCTGCTGTTCTGCGTCTACGTGGCGGTGCTCAGCATCATCCGCCCCAAAGCCATGCCGGCCCTGCCCGCGGAGGCGCGCACGCTGCGTGGCACAGCGCTGCTTGCCAAGGTGATGTGGGGCATGGTGCCTTCGCTGGTGCTGATTTTCCTGGTGCTGGGCACCATCTTTCTCGGCCTCGCGACGCCCACGGAGGCCGGCGCCATGGGCGCGGTGGGCGCGCTCGCGCTGGCGGCCATGCACCGGCGCCTGACCTGGCCGCTGTTGCACCAAGGCTTGGCTACCACCATGCGCATTACCGCCATGGTGATTTACATACTGATCGGTTCCACGGTGTTCTCGCTGGTATTCCGCGGCGTGGATGGCGACCTGTGGCTGGAAGGGCTGCTCACTTCGCTGCCGGGCGGCGTGGTGGGCTTCCTGATAGTCGTCAATTTGTTCGTGTTTTTCCTCGCCTTCTTCCTCGATTTTTTTGAGATCGCCTTCATCATCATCCCGCTGCTCGCGCCGGTGGCCCAGAAGCTGGGCATAGACCTCATCTGGTTCGGCGTGCTGCTCGGCGCGAACATGCAGACCTCCTTCATGCATCCGCCGTTTGGCCTGGCGTTGTTCTACCTGCGCGGCATCGCACCGAAGGAAGTGAAAAGCTCGGATATCTACTGGGGAGCGGTGCCCTGGGTGGGGTTGCAAGTGATGCTGGTGGCCATCCTGATCTACTGGCCGGGCTTGGTGACCGATTTTGTGCCCCGGCATGAATCGATCGACCCGGCCAAAGTGGACATACAGCTGGAGGAGCCGGAGCGCGGCACGGCTGGCGAACCCACCGCCTCCGGTGAGACGCCCGCGGCGCAGAGCGGTGCGTCTCAGGAAGACGACGCCGCCTCGGACATCCAGCGGCAGTTCAAATCCGGTCGCTAAAACCCTTCTTTTGGATCGCGCGGCAAAAAGCTTGCCGCGCTGCTTGTAACAGCCGGCGCGAGATTTATGCGACGGCGGTCTTATATAGGACCGCGCGGCAAAAAGCTTGCCGCGCTGCCTGCAACAGCCGGCGCGAGATTTATGCGACGGCGGTCTTATCTAGCGGCGCCTTTTGCCGCCCCTTTGGCGGCAGCCTTGGCAGCGCCCGCGGCGCGTTCACTGGCAGGCACGCCGGTGAAGGCGAAGTTGTCGTAGCTGCTTTCCGCCACGCGGAACCACAGAAACTGGTCGGCGCGGAATTTGCGCCATTGCTCGTAGATGCGCTTCCAATGCGGACTCTTCGCCGACAGCTCGTCGTAGAGCTCGTTGGCCGCCTTGAGCGCCGCCTCCATGACCGGCCGCGGGAGCGCGCGCAACTGCGCGCCATCGCCAATGAGTTTGCGCAGCGCCTCCGGATTCCTCGCGTCGTACTTGGCAAGCATCAATGCGTTGGCCTCCGCGCAAGCGCCTTCCAGCGCCGCCTGATAATGCTTGGGCAGTTCCGCCCACTTCTTTTCATTGACGAAAAACGTCAGTTCCGCCGAACCTTCCCACCAGCCCGGGTAGTAATAGAACTTCGCCACCTTGTACAGGCCGAGGCGCTCGTCGTCGTACGGTCCGACCCATTCCGCGGCGTCGATGGCGCCGCGCTCAAGCGAAGGATAGATTTCACCCGCCGGAATCTGGGTGGGCACCACGCCAAGCTTGGCGAGTACCTGTCCCGCCAGGCCGGCAATGCGCATCTTCAGGCCTTTGAGATCGGCGACGCTCTTGATCTCCTTGCGGTACCAGCCGGCCATCTGCGTGCCGGTGTTGCCCGCCGAGAAACCCACTACACCGTACTCCTTGTACAGCAAAGCCATGGCTTCATTGCCGCCGCCGAAGTACTTCCACGCATTCTGCTGGCGTGCGTTCAGGCCAAAGGGAACGGCGGTGCCAAAGGCGAATGCCGGGTCCTTGCCGACGTAATAGTAGGGCGCGGTATGGCAGCACTCCACGGTGCCGGCCTGCGTCGCATCCAGAACCTGCAGCGGCGGCACCAGTTCACCCGCGGCGGCAACGCGAATCTGGAAGCGACCTTCGGTCACTTCTGAAACACGCCGGGCAATCTGCTCCGCGGTGCCGAACAGCGCGTCGAGATTCTTGGGGAAACTCGATGCCATGCGCCACTGCACGCTTGGCTGCTGCTGGGCGATGGCCGGCGCGGCTACCGCTCCGGCGGCGACACCTGCCCCAAGTTTTGTCAGAAACGAACGCCTTTTCATGATTCCTCCAGCAAATGTTGTGGGGCAGCGGGCAACGAAACAACTCCCGGTTCATGTGCTATCAGTATAGTCGAACAGGCTGAATCGGAAGGAGCCGGGGTTATGGCACCGCAAAGCCGTACTCAACAACTTGCCGGCGGCAGGCCTTCGCGATGCCGCCGCATCATCGTCTCCAGCAGCGCCTCGAAGTCATGCACAAAACCCGCGGTATTGAACAGGGTGCCGGTGGTGCGTGCATGCGACAGGCGCTTGCGCAGTCCGCCCAGCGCCGCCGGATCACGCGCCAGAGCAAGGGCAATCCGCTCATAGTCCTGCCGGTCCGCGGCGATCAGTTCGTCGAGGCCGAGGCACTTAAGCAGGCTCGCAGCAACACGGGTGCCGAATCCCTGTCCCGCAAATGAAACCAGCGGCAGCCCGGCCCACAGCGCATCGCTCGCCGTGGTGCCGCCGTTGACGCGCCAGGTATCGAGAAACAGATCGGCCAGGCCGTGCCGCGCAAGGTGCTCCGCCTTGGGCAACGGCGTTGCAAAAACGATTCTTTCCGGCGCCACGCCGGCTGCGGCGGCAGCGGCGCGAAGATTCGCGCGCCCCCCCTGGCTGGTCACCAGCAACCACAAAACGCTGCCCGGTACGGCGGCAAGCAGCCGCATCCAGCACGCAAATACCGCGCGGTCCACCTTATAGCTCTGGTTGAAACTGCAGAATACAAAGCCCCGGTCCGGAAGTCCGCAATCCGCGCGCGCGGGCGTGGCAGCGGCGATCGGCTGCCGGTCATCGTTGACCTGATAACAATGCGGCAGGCGGGCGATCGCTTCGGTGAATCCGGACTGCATCGATGCGGGCAGCACCATCGCATCGGCCACGACGTAGTCGATGAAATCTGCCGCCATGGTCCCCGGATAGCCGAGCCATTGAACCTGCAGCGGCGCCGGACGCATGGCGAATATTTCATTGCGGTTGCCGCCGCCGTAACCGGACAGATTCACCAGAATGTGCATGCCATCGCGGGCGATCCGCGCGGCGCTTTGCTCGAAGGATTCGCCGCGAATGTCGACGAAGCGCTCACACCCCGCCGCGATGCGGCGCCGCCATTCGCTGCCATCGTCGTGGCCCCAGGAATAAGCGTGGGCCTCGAAGCGCCCGCGATCGTGGCAGCCGAACATTCCCGCCGTCTGGTGGCCCACCGCGTTATTGCGGAAGTCTCCCGACAGGTAGGCGATGCGGATCTTTGCGCCGGCACGATCCGGCGGCCGCAGTGCCCGCATGCGGGCGCGCAATGGAGCATAGCGGGCGGTCAGCATGGCCGAATGACTGCGTGCCACCGCGATTTGCATCGATGCCGGGAGCGGCAGCAGCAAGGACACGAAAGGCAGCACCTGCGAGGTCCATTCGGTCATGCCGCCGCGGTGCAATCCGGACAGCCGCGCAGTCTCCGCCTCGGCATCGTCCCAGCGGCATGCGTCCATGCAGGGCTTGATGAAATTGATGCGCGCGGCGGCATTTTCCGGTTCGAGGCGCAATGCCGCCTCATAGTGTGTCAACGCCGCATCTATCTGCCCATCATAGGCGAGCGTATTGGCGAGGTTGACGCGCGCGCCGGCGTGCCCGGCATCGATTTCCACGGCGCGCGTCAGAAGATCGAGACCTTCGCCAAATTGCCGCTGCTCGGCCAGCACCATGCCCAAGTTCGAGCATGCCGCAGCATAGCGCGGCCGCGCCTGCAGCGCGCGCCGGAAAAATTCTTCCGCGGCGGATAATTCGCCCGCGTGCCAGGATCGGATTCCCTCCTCGTTGAGCCGGGCCGCGGCCGGCGTGTGCCTCGACACGGCATGCAAAAGACGTCGGAGCATCGCGCCTACACCCCCTTTCAGGCGGCCGGTGTCTAACTTCCGGCGATGGTCATCTGCTCCAGCAATATCGATCCGCATTGGCGCGAGCCGCGCACCAGCGTGTCGTTGCCGATGGCGGCGATCGACCGGAACATGTCGCGCAGATTGCCGGCGATGGTGATCTCCTCCACCGGAAACTGTATTTCGCCGCCCTCCACCCAGTAGCCCGCGGCACCGCGCGAGTAATCGCCGGTCACCGGATTAATGCCCTGTCCCATGAGTTCGGTGACCAGCAGGCCACGCCCCATTTCCCGGAGCATCCCGGCGAAGTCGCGCTCGCCCGGCTGCAGGATCAGGTTGTAGTTGCCGCCCGCGTTGCCGGTAGTAGGCATGCCAAGTTTGCGCGCCGAATAGCTGGATAGAAAATATCCCTGAATCACGCCCGCGCTCACCACCTCGCGATCGTGCGCCTGCACGCCTTCGTCGTCGTAGCAGCCGCTGGCATGGCCGCGCGGCAGAAATGGCCTTTCGGACAGGTTCACAACGGGCGAAAAAACCTTCTGTCCAATACTGTCGAGCAGAAAAGAAGTTTTGCGGTACAGACTGCCGCCGCTGACCGCGGAAACGAAATGCCCGAGCAGGCTGTTGGCGATGGGCGCCTCGAACAGCACCGGCGCCTGCCGGGTATCGATCTTGCGGCTGCGCAATCTCGCCAATGCGCG
>MEQV01000122.1 GCA_001770355.1 Betaproteobacteria bacterium RIFCSPLOWO2_02_FULL_62_17 | reverse complement strand
CGCCCTCGACAATGAAACGCAAGGCGCTGGGCGAATGGCGGTGGGAGGGCGCGATCTCCCCCGGCAGGATGATCTGCAGCCCCGCATACAGGGAGTTGCTGATGAAAGTGCTGCCGCGAAGCGCTGGGTTTTCCAGCACCAGCACCCGCCGCTCCGCCTGTTTCTTGGTGATGAGTTCGGTGGAACGCCACAGCTGCGGCCGCACTTGCGCGTATTTCCACAGCGCCGGCACCGCGGAGGACCCCGGCTGCATGCGCGCCTGCCGCTCCCACAACGGCATCAGGTCCAGTTTGGAGATCTCACGCGAGAAATCCGCGAGCGCGGGTCCGAAATCCGTTGGTTGATCCATGTCACCTCCCACAAGCACAAATTCCCGACCGGCGATTTCTTCGCGGGCATGGCGGAAACTTCGCCGCCCGGCTTAGAATCAACATCGCCCATCCGGCAGATGCTCAGATGCTACACGAGGAGACCGCCATGCCAATAACCCACTTCCGTCCCGAAGGCGTGATTCCCGCCGTCCTGCTTCCTTTCAAGGAGGATTTGTCGATCGACGTGCCCGCCTTCAAGCGGCACCTGCGCGACGTGGCGCAGGTCGCCGGTGTCACCGCCATCACGCTGAACGCGCACTCCAGCGAGGTGGCCTCCTGCAGCTTCGAGGAGCAGCGGCAGGTTCTGGAGATCGCGCGCGATACGCTGGGTGACGGGATGCCCATTGTCAACGGCGTGTACGCGGATGGCAGCCTCGAGGCGCAGCGCATCGCGCGCATGGCGGCTGCGGGCGGCGCCACGGCGCTGCTCGCCTTCCCACCCAACATCTTCCGCTACGGCAATACGCCCGCGATGGCGGTGGAACATTTTCGCCGCATTGCCGACGCAACGGACCTGCCGATCATCGCGTTCGAGTATCCGCTGACGGGCGGGCAGGGTTACAAGCTTGAAACTTTGCTCAAGATTATCGAAACGGTACCGACCGTCATCGCGATCAAAGACGGCTGCGCCAGTCCCGAACAGCACGAACTGCATATCCGCACGCTGCATGGGCTGCCCAAACCCGTGAGCGTGCTTTCCACACACAGCGCCTGGCTCTACAGTTCGCTGGTGATGGGCTGCGACGGCCTGCTCTCGGGCAGCGGCAGCGTCATCGCTGATCTGCACGCGCAATTGTTCCGCGCCGTGCAGGCCAGGGACATGGCCGCGGCCGAGGCGCTGAACACGCGCGTCCGCGCCACCTCGACGGTGTTCTACGCCGAACCGCGCACCGACATGCACAACCGCATGAAGGAAGCGCTGGTGCTGCTGGGCAAGCTCGAGTGCCCGGCGGTGCGCCCGCCGCTGGTGAAGCTCGGTGCCGAGGAGATCCGGCGCATCCGGCAATGCCTGATCTCGGCCGGGCTGCTCGCCGCGGACGGCGCGGCGCGCAAAGTCGCCTGAGTTATTCGGGCTCGACGCCGGCGGCACCGCCCTGCGGGTCGATCACCACGGGCTGGCCCATGGCTTCGAACAGCTTCTGGCCGATGAGCCGCGCCGCGGCATCGCCGCCGCCGCCCGCGCCCACGGTCAACACCGAGCGGATGGGTTTGGACGGATAGGCCTGCGCCAGCGCGCCCACGGGCAAAGCGGCAAAAAGACACACCAGGACAAATCGATCAATGCGCGGACCGTTCATGCAGTTCATCCTCCCTGGCGCCAGGTCGCGCTATTGCAGCTTCACCCCGGAAGTCTTCACCAGCTTGGTGTACTTCTCGATATCGGCGCGCAGCTCGACGGCGAGCTGCTCGGGCGTGCTCGGGGATGGATGTTCCCCGGCGTCGGCGAGCCGCTTGATCACCTCTGGCTGCTTCAGCGCGGCCTGCATCTCGGTATTGAGGCGCATGATGATCGCGGTCGGCGTGCCCCCCGGCGCGAACAGCGACAAGGTGCCGGCACCGGCCGAATAGCCCGGCACGAACTCGGCCACCGAGGGCACGGCCGGCAACGGCGGCACGCGCTCGCCATTGGTGACAGCCAGCGTGCGCAGTTTGCCCGCGCGCACGTGCGAGGCGATGCCGGAGCTGCCGGAGATCGAGGATTCAATCTGGCCGGCAAGCACCGCCACGTTCGACTCGCTCGCCCCCTTGTAGGGCACATGCAGCATGTCCGTACCGGTCATCTGCTTGAGCAGCTCGCCCGCCAGATGATGGCTGCTGCCCACACCGATCGAACCGAAGGTGATGAAGCCGGGCTTGGCTTTTGCGGTGGCGATGAGGTCGGCAAGCGTCTGGTAGGGGCTCGAGGCCGCCACCACGATCACCAGCGCCCCCTTGCTGATGCCGCCGATGGGCGTGATGTCCTTGTAGGGATCATAGGGGAGCTTGCGCAGGAGGATGCCCGTGGCCACCGAGCCCAGCGGCACCACGCCGATGGTGTAGCCGTCGGGCGCCGATCGCGCCAGCGTGCCGATGCCGATGTCGGTGCTCGCGCCGACGCGGTTCTCCACGAAGAACGACTGGCCCAGGGCCTGCCCCAGTTTTTCCGCCATGAGACGCCCGTTGTTGTCGGTGCTGCCGCCCGCGGCAAGCGGAACGATCACGCGCACCGGCTTGGAGGGGTAGGCCTGCGCCAGCGCGGCAACGGGCAATGCGGCCATCAGGCATGCCAGGGCATTGATTCGAATCTTCACGCTGTTCATGTTTCCTTACCTCCCAGGGTGACTATAACCGGCCGCGACGGACTATTTCATGCGCTTATTCCGCGCGGCCTGACATATAAATCATCAACAATCCCAAGTTGAGATACCCGAAGGCTCTATTCTCCGTGGAATATTCAATTCCAAATATTATCTAATTACAGCTTGATCCCCAACTGCGGCATCAGCTTCGCATAGCGCTCGCTTTGCGCGCGCACATAGGCCGTGAAGGCCTCTGGCGTCATCGGCTCGGCCATGTCCACCGCAAGCGCGTTGAAGCGATCCCGGATCGTCGTTTCCTTCATCAGTTTGATCACCTCCTGGTTCAGACGCACGACGATGGCGCGCGGCGTGTTGGCCGGGGCGTAGAAACCGAAGTGCGGCCCGCCATCGACGCCCTTGATGCCGTTCTCCTCGAGCGTCGGCGCGTCGGGGAAATCCGGGTGGCGCTTCGAGCCGGCCACGGCAAGGAGCCGCAGCTTGCCGGTCTTGGCTTGCGGCAGGCCTATACCGGGATCGAACACCACGTTGATCTGGCCGCCCAGCAGATCTTTCAGCGCCGGCCCCGCTCCCTTGTAGGGAATGTGGTTCAACTTGACATTCGCCTCGCGGCTGAACACTTCCACGGCGATGTGCGGCGAGGTGCCATTGCCCGGCGTGCCGTAACTGACCTTGCCAGGGTTCGCGCGCATATTGGCGAGCAGCGCAGCGTAATTGTTCGCCGGATTGCTTGGATTGACCATGATGTAAAGCGACACCTTGCCGGTGGGCACCACAGCGGCGAGCACCTTCAGCGGATCCAGGTCGGGCCGGTTAACGAGGTGCGGCGCCATCATCACGCTGCTGCCGGGCGAATAACACAGCGTGTAGCCGTCCGGGTCGGATCGCGACACCGCCTCGAAGCCGATATAACCGTCGCCGCCGGCGCGGTTTTCCACCAGAAAGGGCTGGCCCATGGTTTCAGTCAGGCGCGCGCCAAGGATGCGCATGGTGACATCGGCTACGCCGCCCGGGGCGACGTTGATGATGACGCGCACGGTTTTGGCGGGCCACTGCTGGGCCTGCGCTATAGCTGGCAATAAAGCGGCGAGCAGCGCCGCCGCGCCGAACAATCTGTGGCTGAATGGTTTCACGACAACTCCTCCTGTAGGGGTGGCTATGCGATCTCGGAATCGCGTTACGCGGCGCCAGTATGCTCCGGGTGGGGCGCATCTGCACACCCGGGCTGCGCAGGGCCCGGGTCGCGCATAATAAGGTGTTTAACAATTCCGCAGCTCTTACTCCACCAACCACAGAGCAGAGACAAATATGGATCAGTTTCCCGAAGACATCTATACCGAACCTTCCAATATCGATATCGATACCCTGAAAAATCTCGGCCCCCTGCGCGGCATGGCCGGGGTCTGGGAAGGCAACCGGGGCCTTGACGTCAAACCCAAGGCGGAGGGGCCGAAGAAGCAGGCCTATGTGGAGCATATCGAGTTGCAGCCCATCGACCCGCAAACCAACGGCCCGCAACTGCTCTACGGCCTGCGCTATCACACGCACGTGGTCAAGCCGGAGCAGGTCAAGACCTATCACGACCAGGTGGGTTACTGGCTATGGGAGCCGGCCACCGGAACCGTGATCCATACCCTGACGATTCCGCGCGCGCAGGTCGTCATGGCTGCCGGCAAAGCGAGCGCCGATGCGACCGAATTCGAACTGATCGCCACCAACGATTCGATAAACTTCGGCATTCGCTCCGCCCCGTTTCTCGAATACGCATTCAAGACCGTTGAATTCCGCATCAAGGTGACCATCAATCCGGACGGTACCTGGTCCTACGAGGAAGATACCGTTCTGATGATCCGCGGCAAGTCTGAAGCCTTTCACCATACCGACCGCAATCATCTGAAAAAGATCGCCGAGCCCACGCCCAATCCGATGGCGCGAAAGTAAGCGGCCAGTTTCTGCCCGGCGTACCGTATAGGCAGCATCGAAAGCCGCGGCTGCGCAAAACAGGCGGCCATTACTCGAATTTCAATTTCGAGATGCGCACCAGTTCTTCGCCCTGGGTGCGGCTCGATCTGGCGAGCGCGGCCATGTCCTCGGGCGTGCCGCCGGCCGGGGTCACCGACAGCGGAAGGAAATGCTTGTCGGTGAAGGACTTGTTGGCGAGCAGCTTGTTGACATCGGCGTTCCATTTGCGCACCACTTCAGGCGGAGTTCCCTTGGGGCCGTAGAAGGACATCCAGTTGCGGAAATCCAGGTCGAAGCCCTGTTCGGAAAGCGTGGGCACATCGGGCATGGAGGCCAGGCGCTTGGAGCCTGTCACCACGGCAATGACGCGCAGCTTGCCCGCCGCCGCCTGCGGGGCGAATACCCCGGGGGTCAGTGCCAGTGCGTTCACCTCTCCCACGGTGATCGCCTGCATCGCCTGCGGCGAACCTTTATAGGGCACGTGCAGCATATCGGCGCCGGTTTTCACGCGCATCCATTCGAGATACAAATGCGCGGTGCTGCCCACGCCGAGCGACCCCCAGGTGACGCTGCCGGGCTTGGCGCGCGCCAGGGCCAGCAGTTCCTTCATCGTTCGCGCCGGCACCGAGGCGTGCACGGCGATCGCCTGGTCGAGGTTGCCCAGCAGAATGATTGGCACCAGTTCCAGCGGATCGAACGGCAGCTTGTCATAGGCGAAGGGGTTGATCGACATGAGCACGCCCGCGGGCAGGCAGATCGAGTAGCCGTCGCCCGGTGATTTCGCGCAGGCCTCCATGGAGATATTGCCGTTGGCCCCCGCGCGGTTGTCGACGACGATGGGCTGGCCCCAGGATTCCTGCAGCGACTGGCCGATGGCGCGCGCCAGCAGATCGGGCAGGCACGCCGCCGGACAGGTGACATGCAAGCGGATCGGTTTGGCGGGGTAGGACTGCGCCTCGATCGCGGCGGACGCGAGCAGCAACGCCGCTGCCGGCAAAATTCGAAGTAAGAATTTCCTGCCTGCCTCCAAGAACAATTCATTGTTCGACATGGCCCCCTCCCCCGTTGCCGATCCGGCGCAGAACGAATGCCCTCCGGAACGCGGGAATATACTTCGATTCAGCGATATCCGGGCCTGGGTCCGGCGGAAAAGTAACCGGTCAATGCAATCCCTGGCTTTCGGAGCATGCAAGCATGAATAATCCAGCCGTCCAGATATCCTTCGGCATCGGCACGCTGGCCGATGGCAAACCGGCGGTCATCGTCAATGACCAGGCCATTGCCATCGCCGCGGTCGGCGCGCGGCGCGCGCTGCCGCCGGGCCTGGAATCACCGCCCGAAATGCGTTACCTGATGCCGCAATGGAATGAATGGCACGACTGGCTGCGCGGGCTCGACCTCAAACCCTCCGCCGACGACGGCTGGGCGCACATCGATTCGATCAAATTCGGTCCCCCGGTGCCCGAACCCTGGGACATGTTCTCGACCTATCACAACTACGAGCGGCCCAGCCGCGTCACCGGCAAGAGCGATCCGCCCAAGGCGGAGCGGGTGCTCCCAGACATGTTTTTCGGCTCGCGCTCCTCGCTCGCGGCGCACGGCGATACTGTCTACATCGAGCATGGCCGCATCAAGTTCGATTTCGAAGTC
>MEQV01000121.1:19577-21039 GCA_001770355.1 Betaproteobacteria bacterium RIFCSPLOWO2_02_FULL_62_17 | reverse complement strand
GTTGCTCTTGATCATCGCGGCAAATGCATCGGGAGTGTTGGTACTTGCGATAAAACCGATGTTGGCGGCCTTGCCGCGCACATCGGGCGAATTCATGATTCTCACGATCTCTGAGTTCAGCCGCTGCACGATGGCGGCGGGCATGCCTGCCGGCCCCAGATAACCCATCCAGCCCGGCGGTACCTCGTAGCCGGGCAACTGCTCCGCCACCGTCGAGATGTCCGGAATCAGCGGGTAGCGGCTGGCGTTGTTGACGGCGATCATCTTGAGTTTTCCCGACTTCAGAAAAGGACTGATTGTGGCAAGAATCGAAAATCCCACCTGAATCTGCCCGGTGATGGTATCGGTGATCACGGGCGGTCCGCCCTTGTAGGGCACATGCACCCAATCGATGCCCGTCATCATGCGGATCACCTCGGCCGACAGGTGGTGGTTGGTGCCGATGCCGGAAGTTCCATAGGAAATCTTGCCCGGATTCTTTTTCGCGTACTCGATTACGTCGCGCATGCTGTTAAAGGGTGAATTGGCCGGCGCGATGATCACCAGCACGGTGTCTGCCACTTTTGCGATCGGCGTGAAACTCTTGATTGCATCGTAGGAATGATTTTTCACCAGAAACTGGCGGCCGACGATATTGGCAGCCGCGGCGAGCATGATGGTATAGCCATCGGGCGCGGCGCGCGTCACCATTTCCGCGCCCACCGCGCCGCCCGCGCCGGCCTGTGCCTCGACGATAAAAGGCTGTCCCAGCGATTCGGTGAGGCCCTGCGCCACCAGCCGCGCGACCACATCGGCGCCGCCGGCGATGGTCATGATGGTGCGCACCGGTTTGGCGGGGTACTGCTGCGCGTGGGCCGCGTGCGCGGCAGTCAATGCGATCAGCACGGCAATGCTGAGTTTCTTCATCGTCTACTCCTGTTTATTGATACCGGCGCTTACTTCGAATCCGCCCCCGAGGCCTTCACCACGGCACGAAATTTCGGCCAGTCGGTTTTGACAATGGCGCGGAACTGCTCGATGGTGCTGCTGGTGGGGTCCAGGCCGATCCTGGTGATGCCGTCGGCGACCTCCCTGGTGGCCATGGCCTTGCCTACTTCGTTATTCAGCCGCCGCAGCACCGGATCGGGAGTCCCCGCGGGCGCCACCAGGCCAAGCCAGGAGTCCACCTGGTAATCGGGCATGCCGGCCTCGATGGCCGTGGGCACGTCGGGCAGTTCCTTGCGCCGCACCGTGCTTGTCACCAACAGCGGTACCGCCTTGTTGGCCGATACCAGTGGACCGATGGTCGGCAGGGCATCGACCAGCATCTGCACGCTGCCGCCGAGAAAGGCGGCCGCTGCGTCCGCGGAACCCTTGAAAGTGACGCCGACGATGTTCACCCCCGCCTGGGATTTGAACATTTCGGAAAGGACGTGCGGCGGACTGCCGGGGGTGGACGATCCATAGTTGAGCTTGCCCGGCT
>MEQV01000121.1:16274-19527 GCA_001770355.1 Betaproteobacteria bacterium RIFCSPLOWO2_02_FULL_62_17 | reverse complement strand
AAATGCGAGACCACCACGAATGAAACCTTGGCGAACGTACTGATCGGATCGAACGATGTAATCGGATCGAACGCGGCCTTGGGGAACAGCGCCTTGGAAAACAGCAGCGACCCCAGCGTACCCACCGCGAGCGTGTAGCCATCAGCCGGAGCCCTCGCCGCCGCCTCCATCGCGGTTGACGCGCCTGCCCCCGGGCGGTTTTCCACAATCACGGGCTGGCCCAGGCTCTCGGACAATTTCGGCGCCAGCACCCGAATGGCGATATCCGGCGTGCCCGCCGCAGCGAACCCGATGATCACGCGAATCGGCTTTTGCGGCCACGCCTGCGCATGCGCCGGGCCTGCGGTCAGGGACATAAGCACCGCGCCGAGCGCGAGCAGACCGACGGGCAAGCGCGAAACCTGGCGAATCGTTTCTATCAATCCCGACATTTCCTTCTCCTTGAACCTGAAAAGTGAATCAGTGGATACTCTCCTGCCACGCCCGCAAGCAAGGTTTCGACAATCTTGTAACAGTCTGTAACAGTCTCTGCGCTGGTGGCGTGAACAGTGAGGCTACAAGAATGCGTGCCCGCCGTCCATGGCATTTCGAGCGCTTTCCGTGGCAACATCTTGAAGCGCGGGGATAATTGTCGAGTGGCACGGTCGGCATTGCGCCGGTCCGTCGCGCGTTTCGCGGGCGCGGGGCATGATTCCGCATAGACCTGGGGCGCCTAATCGCGTAATCTGTCGGGCCAAGGAGGGCTTTTCCCTCTACTGGAAGGATAGTGTTATGAGCTTGTTACCGACTATGCACAAGGATTGGAAACCGTTTTTGTTGGGGGTAGTCGCAGGAGCAGTGATTTTTGTCTGGACAGGGTTTGACGGACTGGGATGGAAAACCAACAGTGCCGCGGAAACGCTCGCAAAGCGTCAGGCCGACACCGCGGTCGTCGCCGCGTATGCCCGCGTTTGCAGCGCCCAATTCAATGCGGCCAAGGATCTCCCCGCACGACTCGAGACGTTGAAAAAAGCCGAGCGCTGGTCGCGCGGCGACGTGGTGGCCAAGACCGGGTTTGCCACGATGTTCGGCGAAAAGGAACCGACTCAGGGCGTAGCACAGGCCTGCGCCGATATACTGATCCCCGAAAAAAATTAGCGAAAACAGGGGGCGCTAACATCGTGCCCCCGGAGTGCCTGACGATAGGGCGTGATTTCGCGACGTGGTTCCGTGCATCATCAAGACAGCGGCCCAGCATCAGCAGGCGCTCAATGAAATCGAGCGCCTGAGCGCGGCCGCGCCTCCTCGGCGCTCCCCTGCGGCGGACCGGCTTGAGTTGCTGGTCAAGCTCGTCAGGGACCGTGAAGAAGCCGTACTCGCGCGCGCATGTCCTGATCCGCTTGCGGCGATCCGCGTGCGCATGCAGGAGCGGGGATTGCGGCAGAAGGATCTTGCGGTGTTGCTCGGCGGCAGGAACCGGGTCTCGGAAGTCCTCGCCGGAAAGCGCTCGCTCACCGTCGCCATGATTCGCTCGCTCAGCCAGCGGCTCGATATACCTGCGGAACTGCTGATCCGCGAGCCCGGAAATCCCCGCGCCGCGGTGGCGCGAGGAATACAACAAGCAGGAAAACGCCGCGCTGCGAAAACGCGCGCTATCAATCCAGCTTGATGCCTGAGGCCTTGACGATCGGCCCCCACTTCGCCAGACCCTGCCTCACCTGTTCGCCCACTTCCTCGGGCGTGGCGTGCACCAGCGGGTTCTGGCCGCCCTCCTGATTTTTCTGCCGGAACTCGGCATTGTTCAGCACTTTAGCGAGTTCGCCGTTGAGGCGCCGGATGATCGCATCGGGCGTGCCGGCGGGGGCGAACCAGGCGGTCCAGCTCGGCGCTTCGAGCTGCGGGTAACCCGCTTCGCGAATGGTGGGAACATCAGGGAACTGCACCGCGCGCGTCGGGCCGGTGGTCACGATCGGCACCACCTTGCCGGTCTTCACCAGTCCCACGTAAAGCGGAATGCCATCTATGGTGCCGTCAAGGTCTCCGGCAAGCAACGCCTGGATCATCGGCGGGCCGCCCTTGTAGGGCACGTAGGTCATGCTTACGCCCGCTTCCTTGCGCAGCATTACCGTCAGCAACTGGGTGAACGCGGTGGAGGCGCCGATGTTCATCTTGCCGGGGTTGGCACGGGCATGGGCAATCATGTCGGCGAGCGTGCGGTAGGGCGCCTTGGCCGGCGCCACGATGATGTAGGAACTGCGGTTGATCTGGCCGACGGGGACGAAATCCTTTATCGGATCGTAGGGAATTTTCTGGTAGATCGCGGGCACCAGCGTCATGGTGGTGTCGAGCGCCATGAACAGCGTGTAACCGTCGGGCGGCGCCTTGGCCGCGAGTTCGGCCGACACAATAGTGTTGCCGCCGGGACGATTCTCCACCACGAAAGGCTGCCCCATGTTTTCCGCGAGACGCTGCCCTACCGCGCGCGCGGTGAGATCGATCGATGCTCCGGGTGTAAATGACACAATGACGCGGACTGGTTTCGCCGGCCAGGATTGCGCCTGCGCCACAGGCTGAAGGGCGAGGAAGAAAGATGCCAAGATCAATCGAGCTTTCATGATGGTGATCCCCTTGTGTTATCGAGGTTTGAGCGGTGCCGTTCAGTGGTTTTCCATTTTCGGTATCTGATCATCCAGCGTCCAGGGCGAGCCGGGGGACCGATCCTTCCAGGTCATCGGCTCCCAACTGTCGTCGAAGCGGTCCATGTCAGTGAAGAATTCGACCTCGCCGCCGCAAGGATTGTCAAAATGCCAGAACATGTGGCAACCCAGGGGCTGGCGCCCCGGTCCCCAAGTGGGCTTCCAGCCGCGTTCCTGCATATACGGGCCCGAGGACATGACGTCATCGAACCCTTTCATCTCGAAGGCAATGTGATCAAATTTTACGGGAATCTTGCGAATCCACATCAACAGCAGCGAGTGATGGTCCGCGATCCCCGGCACCCGCATGAATTTGCCCAGATAGCCCGCCGCATCGGTAAGCTTGAAACCCACCCGATTGAGATAAAAGTCACATGCCTTGTCGCCGCCTTCGGGCCGGATCAGGTACACGGCATGCGCCAGGCGCAAGGGTTGGGGCTTGGGGATTTTCTCGAAGCGGCGGTTCAAGCGGCGCGTGCTGCCAAAGCCGTTTTGCGCGTGCGGTTCGATTTTTGCCTCCTGGGGCTTCGACGGCGCAAAAGCAATCGCAAAGCCGGATTCGTCCCGCGTGTGCAGCG
>MEQV01000121.1:12876-16226 GCA_001770355.1 Betaproteobacteria bacterium RIFCSPLOWO2_02_FULL_62_17 | reverse complement strand
CCAAAGCGTCGAGGCTTGCCTTCGAATCGACGCCCCACACCAGCTCGCGCATGGTGGGGCCGGATTCGGGAGCCGCGGGCAAGGACGCATCGTTTATGTGCCGCAGGTGCACGAACTGATTTACCGGCGTGCGAAAACTCGCCCCATGCGCGCCCTCTTCTATTTTCTCGAGGCCGATGTCGTCAAAATAGCGGACGCCCAAGGCCATGTCTTCCACGCCGTAGGTGACACTTTCGATGCGTTGTATGGTCATGCTAGTCTCCCGGCGTGCGACGCGAAGTATAGGGAGCTTCCAGCCAAAGTGCACGAACACCCATTCCTTGGAACATCCTGAATCAAAATGGTGCCCGAATCGGATTACCCCAAGCCTCCCGCCGGCCAGACAGACCGCCTGCTTGAACGCGCCGACTGGTATGCGCGCACGGTCGAAGAAATTATCGAGCCCGGGCTGGCGATCTGCGACGCGCACCACCATTTATGGGATCACGGGCCCGGCAAGCGCTATCTGCTGGAGGAAATTTCGCAAGATGCGGCGAGCGGCCATCGCATTGTTTCCACCATTTTCTGCGAATGCCGCCGCGAATATCGCAAGGACGGCCCCGAGGAACTGAAACCCGTGGGCGAAACGGTGTTCATGGACGAACTCGCCGAACGCAGCGCCAACGGACAGTCCGGCGCGGCGCGCGTGGCGCACGGCATCATCGGCTATGCGGATTTCCGCCTTGGCGCCCGGGTAACACAAACGCTAGAGGCGCATCGTGCCGCAAGCCCGCGCCACTTTCGCGGCATACGCCACATGACGCGCTGGCACGAAGCGGCCGAGGAAATGGACATCCCGCCGCGCGCGCCCAAAAACCTCATGGCCGATGCCACCTGGCGCGAGGGCTTCGCGCGCCTGCGGGATTACCATTTGCCCTTTGATGCATGGTTCGTGTTCACGCAATACGACGAACTGGTGGACCTGGCGCGCGCGTTCCCGGAACAGCTCATCGTGATCAATCACATTGGCGGGGTTTCCGGCAGCGGCCCTTATCTGGGCAAACGCGACGCCGTGATGCAGGCATGGCGGCGCGGCGTCGAACGCGCCGCCGCCTGCCCCAATGTCTTCATGAAGCTGGGCGGACTGGGTCAGCCGCGCTGCGGATTCGGCTGGGAGCGCCGGGAAAAACCGCCCGGCTCAGCTGAACTTGCCCGGGCGTATGCGCCCTGGTACCTGTACTGCATCGAGCAATTCGGCCCTGCGCGCTGCATGTTCGAAAGCAACTTCCCGGTGGAGCGCGCCTCATGCTCGTACCACGTGCTCTGGAATGCCTACAAGCGCGTTGCCGCGGGATTTTCCGCGCAAGAAAAAGCGCTGCTGTTTCATGACACGGCCGCGCGGGTATATCGGCTTGCGGGTACCTGACCCAGCCCCGTGTGGCTATTCAGATTTCAAACCCCTTGCGCTCAGTCGCGTGCAGCCAGCCGCTGTTGCCTTCCTTGGTGATGAACAGGTTGTCGCACACGAAGGTGAAGATGCTCGGGCTTGACGCTGCCGGGTGCACCGCAAAGAACATGTCGGGCTCGAGCTTCATCGGCTCATCGAAGCGGATCAGCGGGCGCTGCACGATGTCGTAGCCTTGGGCGTGCGAATGGATGCGGCCTTCCTCGGGAAGCCCGTGCTGCTTCATGTATTCGTTATAGGAAGCAAAGATTTCGCGGCAATCGGCGCCGGGTTTCATGAGGCTGGTTGAATAGGCCTGCGCCGCCTTCACCTTCTCGAAATTCTCCAGCAATTCAGCCGCCGGTTTTCCGAGGGAAATCGGCCGCGCCACTTCGGCGAAGTATCCGCCGGGTCCAGTGTTCTCCAGCAGCACCGACATGTAATCGCCCGGCCCGAAGCTGCGGCCCTGCGCATTGGAGGGCAGAATGGGCGCGGGCTGCCCCTGCGGCGCCGAGCCCGCCATGATGGTGCCGTGGGTGCTTCCCAGCAGGCGCCCTTCGTAGTAAATGATCGAGGCGACTTCGAGATCACGCATTCCGGGTTTGACTTTCTCGAGCACCTTGACGAAGACGGCATCCTGCATCCGGATCGCCCGCATGATGAAGTCTTTCTCCTCGGCGCTCTTGATTGCGCGCCAGCGGTCAAAAGTTTCGGTCTCGTCGATCACTTCGCCCTTGCCGGCGAGCGCTCCCTTTACCGCATCGACAAAACACCAGGGCATGCCGTCCGGATTGAGCAGCGCGACGCGCTTGTAGCCGCGGCGCTTGAGGAGCTCGACGATGGCATCGGCCTCGTAGCGCTGGTTGTAATTGACCGCGGGAAACTCGGCTACATTGAGAATCTCACCCACGCCCGGGTGCGTCGGGTCCTTGCCGCCGACCTCGCGGCGCGTGCCTTGAAAGCCGTGCTCCACCACCGTCATCAGGTCGTTGGCATGAAACACCACCACGTGGCGATAGGCGCCGGTGGCATCAGTGAGCCAGCGGGTATAGCCGGAGTTGTTGGGCGCCTCGGTTGAGACGGCAATCAACGCATCGATGTTTCGCTCACGCAGGTGCTCGCGCGCCAGCTTCCAGCGGCGCTCGAGCTCTTGAAGGGAGACGCCGGCGATTTTGCGTTCGTTCTGGGCCATGTGCCACTCCGGGACTGGGATTAAAGTTGCAGTTTATCCCGTACAGAATATGGAGATCAGATGGCCACTGAACTTCCCCTCATCCGCAGAATTGTCACCGGCTTCGACGAATCCGGAGCCTCCATTTTCGTCGAGGACGGCGTCGCGCCGTTCAAGAGGAACCCCGCGCGCCCCGCGCACCGCGCCTGGCCGGTCTGGGCAACCGGAAAGCTGCCGGTGCCGGTGAATGATCCGGACCACGGCGGCGAAGTGCGCGGCATCATGCCGCCCATTGGCGGTTCAGTGCTGAAGATCGTCGACATTGCGCCCGAACCCGGTGACACGGTCGAGCGCGAGCGCGCGCTGGCAGCTGAGCGCGTGCGGGTGCGAAACGCCGGGCTCAATCCGGAACCGGGTGTGCGCCGCGACCCTGACGGCCCGCACCCGGGCATGCACGAAACCGACTCCATCGATTACGCCATCGTGCTCGCAGGCGAGGTCTACGCCATCATGGAAAAAGGCGAGACGCTGATGAAGACAGGCGACGTGCTGATTCAGCGCGGCACCAACCACGCGTGGAGCAATCGCTCCGATGACTACTGCCGAATCGCGTTCGTGCTGGTGGAGGCGACGCGCTAGACCAGAAGGGCGTCATAGGCGTGGACGACAACTACAGCAACTCGACCTTGAAAGTCCGGCACGCTTCCTTGATTCCGCCATCGATAGAAGCAATCGGAATTTCCAACCTGCGTGCCA
>MEQV01000121.1:0-12851 GCA_001770355.1 Betaproteobacteria bacterium RIFCSPLOWO2_02_FULL_62_17 | reverse complement strand
CCAATTCGAAATAGACGGTGTCATAGCCCTGAAGGTGATAGCGCTGGCTGAGTTCCATGAGCGCCACAGCATCGATTTCCAGGACCATGCTGTCCAGGTGCAGGCCACGAATGGCAAGCTTTGCGGCACGCAACTTCGTAGCCGAAATTCGTCTGGCCCGCGTCGCGGCAATCAGAACGCTGCCAACTTCGTAGTGCCACAGGTCCGGAACGGTTGGCAATAGCCCCTCGGAGCCTATTCTCTCTAATACGCTTTCCGCATAATGTACCTGAGGGCCTGAACCCGGCAGGAACCATTCAACGGCGACGCTTGCATCAAGTACGAAGCGTTCACCGGACATGGCGCGCGGCGCGGACTTCCTTCAAGAGCAGGCGACCTGTCATCGCACCTGATACGCGTTTGGCGCGGCGCATCGTGGTCAAAAGCGAGGACGCTGCCTTTCGGCGCGATGCCGCCGCCTTCAAAGGCGCCAATCGGAGGACATAGACTCCAGGCGCGACAGGCATTTTCAATGGTTTGTCAGGCGCATTCATCGGCAAGATTATAGGGCTAATGCGATACAAATACGGGCTGGCATGACCGATGACGCAGGGGGTCGTTCGAATCTTTCATTAAGCACCTCGTCCGGGCAACCATTATGTTGATGCTACTTCTCAATTTGTGCGGACATTTCATCGAGACACAAGGATCGTTGCATTTCTTTCTCCTTTCGTCTGACGCATTATCTTTTTTCTTGCCTTGTCCTGCTTCCGAGCGTTGCGCTTTTCCTGTCTTGCCACGATCGCTGTTTGCCCTGCAAGATACAGCCTCGTATATCTGCTATCAAACAGCGTCAATTAGGGAGACTTTAGTCGATGAAACAAATTCAAAATACATCAGATACCTTGTGGTCACATGTTTATTTTGGCCCAAACCCTCTCCCCCGTCGCCGGCATCGCCAGATCCTTCACCCCCAGCGCGTCGGTGATCGCATTCATCAGCGCCGCCGGCGCGCCGATGGCGCCTGCTTCACCGCAGCCTTTCACGCCCAATGGATTGTGCGTGCAGGGCGTAGCGTGCATATCCAATTTATATGCAGGTAAGTCGTCCGCTCGCGGCAGGCAGTAGTCCATCATCGAGCCGCTCTGCAACTGTCCGTTGCCGTCGTAGCGGCACGCTTCCATCAGCGCCTGACCGATGCCCTGGGTGATGCCGCCGTGCACCTGGCCTTCGACGATCATGGGGTTGATGACATTGCCGAAGTCATCCACCGCGGCGAAGCCGACGATTTCCGTGCTGCCGGTCTCCTTGTCGATTTCCACCTCGCACACGTAAGCACCCGCAGGGAAGGTGAAGTTCTGCGGGTCGTAGAAGGCGTTTTCGTTCAGGCCCGGCTCCAGCTTGTCGTGCGGGTAGTTGTGCGGCACGTAGGCGGCAAAGGCCACTTCGCCGAAGGTCTTCTTCCGGTCGGTGCCGCTTACCTTAAAGACGCCCGGCTCGTATTCGATGTCGCTCTCGGCGGCTTCCAGCAGGTGCGCGGCGATCTTCCTGCCCTTGGCGATCACCTTGTCCAGAGCCTTGACGATGGCGGTGCCGCCTACCGCGATCGAGCGCGATCCGTAGGTGCCCATGCCGAAAAGAACCTTGGAAGTGTCCCCATGAACAATATCCACTGCGTCAATCGACATGCCGAGACGATCCGCCACCACCTGCGCGAAGGTGGTCTCGTGACCCTGCCCGTGCGAGTGCGAGCCGGTGAATACCGTCACCGAGCCGGTGGGATGCACGCGCACTTCGCCAGCCTCATAGAGGCCCGCGCGCGCGCCGAGCGCCCCGGCCACGGCCGAGGGCGCGATGCCGCAGGCTTCGATATAGCAGGCATAGCCCAGGCCGCGCAGCTTGCCCCTGGTGGCGGCGTCCGTTTTTCTTTGCGCGAAGCCGGCCACATCGCCGAGCTTTTGCACCGTGTCGAGGGTGGCGTCGTAGTCGCCGATGTCGTACTGCAGCGCGACCGGCGTCTGGTAGGGAAAGCTGCGGATGAAATTGCGTCGCCGCAATTCAGCCGGATCCATCTTCAGCTCGCGCGCGGCGGTCTCGACAATGCGCTCCACCACGTAGGTCGCCTCGGGCCTTCCCGCTCCACGATAGGCATCCACCGGCACCGTGTTCGTAAACACCGCGGTCACCTCGCAATAGATGAGCGGCGTGGTGTACTGGCCCGCCAGCAGCGTCGCGTAGAGGATGGTGGGGACACAGGAGGCAAAGGTCGAGAGGTAGGCCCCCATGTTGGCGGTAGTGCGCACCCGCAGGGCGAGGAATTTGCCGTCCTTGTCGAGGGCCAGCTCCGCGGTGGTGATGTGGTCGCGGCCGTGCGCATCCGACATGAACGACTCGCTGCGCTCGGCGGTCCATTTCACCGGGCGGTTGAGCTGCTTTGCCGCCCAGGTGACCACCACGTCCTCGCCGTAGAGATAGATCTTCGAGCCGAAGCCCCCGCCCACGTCAGGCGCGACCACGCGCACTTTATGCTCCGGCAGGCCCAGCACGAACGCCGTCATCAGCAGCCGCTCGACATGCGGATTCTGGCTGGCCACGTGCAGCGTGTACTGGCCGTCCGAGCGCGAGTACTGGCCAATCGCCGCCCTCGGCTCGATGGCGTTGGCGATGAGGCGGTTGTTGATGAAATCCAGTTTCGTCACATGCGCCGCGCGGGCGAACGCGGCATCGACCTCCAGCTTGTTTCCGATGGCCCAAACGTAGCAGGTGTTGTCGGGGGCAATTTCATGCAGCAGCGGCGCGCCGGGCGCGCGTGCCTGCGCCGCATCGGCCACCGCGGGCAGCACTTCGTAATCCACTCTCACCAGCTCCGCCGCATCGCGCGCGGCGCTCTGCGATTCGGCAATCACCACTGCCACCGGGTCGCCGACATGGCGCGCCTTGCCCTGCGCCAGGCAGGGATGCGCCGGCTCTTTCATCGGCTGGCCGTCCACGCCGGTAATAAGCCATCCACAGGGCAATCCGCCCACCTTGGCTGCAGCGAGGTCCTCGCCCGTGAACAGTCCGACCACGCCCGGCGCCTTCAGCGCCTGGTCCTTATGGATGGCTTTGATGGCCGCATGCGCATGCGGCGAGCGCACGAAGGCGGCGTAGGTCTGGTTGGGAAACGAGATGTCGTCGGTGTACTGCCCGGCGCCGGTGAGGAAGCGATAGTCCTCCTTGCGCGTAACCCTGGCCCCGATGAGCGGTGCGTTCATGCCGGTCTCCTTTTGCGTTGGGCAAGCCTTTGATAGCGGAAGCGCGGCACGGCAAACCGAAGCGGACAATCATCGCCGGCCAGGACGCAAATATAATGCACCTGTTCCGTCCAAGGAGCACCATGATGTTGCTGCATCCATCCCGCCGAATGGCAGCGCTCCGCCTGGCCCTGCTTGCCGCGCTGCTGGGCGCATTGCCTGCTGTGTACGCGCAGGCATTCCCGGCCAAACCGATCCGCTTCATCGTCGCCTATCCGCCCGGTGGTGCCACCGACATCGTGGCGCGCACGATCACCCCCGGGATGAGCGAGCGCCTGGGGCAGCCGGTGGTAATCGAGAACATCGGTGGCGCGGCGGGCCGAGTGGGCGCGCAGATGACAGTGCGCGCCAATCCTGACGGCTACACCATCGTGCTGATGGTGGTGGGCAGCCACCTGCTGCGGCCGCATCTGGAAACCGACCTTCCCTTTGACACCATCAAGGACTTCACTCCGGTCACCCAGATCGTGGAAACAGTGCTTGGCATCGCCGCCAACCCGGCGCTGGGCCCTGCTTCGCTCGCCGACATGATTGAAATTTCCAAGCGCAATCCCGGCAAGCTTTCCTACGGCACCAGCGGCTTGGGGAGCGAAACACACCTGTCGATGGAACAACTGGACGTACTCAGCGGCGGCCGGATGGTGGTGATTCCCTACAAGGGAGGCGGCCCGGCCGCCAGCGACATGATCGGCGGGCAGATCCAGTTGGTGGCGCAGCCCGTGGCCACCTTCATCAACCATGTGAAAAGCGGCAAGGCGCGCATGCTCGCGGTGTTCCTGAACAAGCGCTGGGAGGGTATGCCCGACATTCCGACGGTGCGCGAAGCCATGCCCAATTTCATCAAACCCGCGGGCGGCATGGGAATCTGGGGACCGGCGGGCGTGCCGCAGGCGGTGGTGCTGCGACTGCAAGGCGCGGTGGCCGGCACGGTGCAATCGCGCGATATCAGCGAGAAGCTCAGATCGGCTGGCCTGCTGCCGATCGGCAATACCCCGGCGGAGTTTGCCGAGGACATACGCAGTTCCGCCGAGGTATTCCAGAGACTTGTGAAAGCGGCGGGTATCAAGCCCGGGAAGTCCTGACAGATCCGCTCGGGCCGCGCCGGCCAGGCGCCACGCGAGGAGCGTTTCTGCTTTATCCTGCGCCGGCCCGCGCACAGGAAACTCGCGATCTCATGGCCGAAGTGAATTCAAGAATATTTGTTCCCGCGGACGCCGTGCCGCCTCCGGCGTTTTCCGTGCTGCCGCCCTCGTGGCGCGACCTTGCCTCCAGCAACGTTACCGCACTGAAGCTTGTGGCCAACCTGGGGCGGGAACTGAGCCAGCGCGTCCGGCTGCTGAACCAGAGCCTGCTCTCGAACTAGGACCGCGCGGCCAAAAGCTCGCCGCGCTGCTTCCAACAGCCGGCGCGAGATTTATGCGCCGGCGGTCTCATCTAGGACGCAATGCGCGCAAGCGGCGCGCGCTCGACGTGGCCTCCCGGGTCGGTGCCGTTCAGAGCTGCGGAATAACCGATGACACGCAGGTGTTTATACGTATTCTGCGGCCATACGGAGAACTAAACCAATGATAAGCGCATGGCATCGAATTGTCCGTACGGCAATTTCCGTATATCAATCATTCTCCAATAGGGTGCCCAGTGTCACGCCAGGAAGGCTCCAAGCAAGCCTGGACGCATGAACCGGCTGACAGATTAATCTCGCTGCCAGCGTGCCGGACATCAGGATCGTGGGGAATCCTGTACTGCCTACAAGCGGTTGTCGTCGCTGCAGCACTCGGCCGTTGCTTCGGGCTTTCGCTCATCGCAGGACCGGCGGTTCAGGCACTTCGCGCGATGGTCAACAGTGTAAACGGTGCCTTTTGAGCGCATCTGGGCTCAAATGCGCATAAATGCACGTTTTCAAGTACTTCCACGCCAAAAGCATCGTCTTTATTGACATTGATTGACAGATAAAACAAGTATTTTTACGTAGAATGATGCTATGGACATAAGAACTAATCTCCCTGCGGCAGAATTATTCCTGCCGCCCCCGAAGGCCGAGGTACATGGCCAGGCCCAAGAATTGGTGCGTTACTGGCGCGCCATCAACAGGCACCGGGTCGGTATTGCCCTTCTGGTCGTCGCCGTCGGCGTGCTTGCGGCCATTTATGCGTTCAGCCTCCCGCCGGTATATAAGGGGACCGCCACGGTGATGCTTGATCCGGTCCGAAAGAAAAACCCGATCACGACCGAAGATCTGGCGGAATCAATGGCCGGCACGCCGCGCGACTATTATCTGACGCAAATCGAGATCATGAAGTCCCGCGACTATGCCGAACGGCTGGTGCGGGTACTCAATCTGACCACGCACCCGAAATACGACCCGCGCCAGCAGCAGGCGGAAAAGGGATGGGTAGCGTCCCTGCTCGAACGATTCAAGCCGGATGCGAGCAAGGATGCGCAGCCGGACGCTTCCGCAAATGCAATCAGTGAAGACAGGATCAGGGATGGCGTGATTTCCCAGGTGATGGCGGGCATATCGATTACGCCGACGCGCAATACGCAACTCGTGAAGGTGAACTTCGACTCGCGCGACCCGGTTCTCGCGGAGCGCGTCCCGAACGCCCTGTCGATGGTCTACATCGTGGCGGACCTGGAGGATCGCGCCGGTGCGGCCCGGCAATCGATGTCCTTTCTTTCCCAGCAAGCCGACAAGCTCAAGAGCCAGCTTGCCGAGTCGGAACGCGAATTGCAGCAGTTCCGGGAAAGCCAGAAGCTCGTCGCCAACCGAGGGTTGACGCTTTCCGAGGCCACCCGCCGCCTGGAAGTGGTGACAAATTCCCTGGAGGAAGCGCGCAAAAAACGTTCCGATGCTGAACAGCTCTACCAGCAGGTAAGCGCCGCTGCGCGGGCGCAATCCGGCGTCGCGCTGGAGTCGCTGCCGGTGCTGCAGAGGGACCCGCAGCTGCAGCGTCTCAAGGAAGCTGAGGCCGAAGCGGAAAGGCAGGCCGTCGAGGCATCCAAGCGGTACGGCCCCGAGCACCCGCGGATCATCGCCGTGCAATCCAACCTCAAGCAGGCGCGGGACGCGGTTCGCCGCCAGATCAGCGCGGTAGCCGAGACGGTAGCCAAGGAATTCGAAATTGCCAAAGCCAATGAAGCGGCCGCGGCGCAATCCCACTCGCGTGCGACGGTCGACGCGCAGAATTTCAACCGCACCGAGTTTCCCCTGGCGAGACTCGAGCGCATTGTGGAATCCAACCGGCGCCTGTACGAGGCGTTTGTCCAGCGCTCCCATGAAGTCCGTATCGGCGACGTCCAGCAGCCGATCGCGCGCATTATCGATCTGGCGCGCACGCCGTCGGGACCGTCGGGGCCGGATAGAAACCGCATCGTGATGCTGTCGATGCTCGGGGCCTTGTTTGCCGGGGTGGCGATCGCGCTGTTCCTGACCTTGCTCGACAACGGAATCAAGACCGGTCTGGATCTCGAATCCCGGCTCGAGATCAAAACGGTCGGTGTATTGCCTATCATGAAGTCCACGCCGGACGCGCCGCTTGAGCGCATCGTCCTGGACAATAATTCCAACACCTTCTCTGAAGGCATCCGCACCATACGCAGCGATGTGCAGCTTTCCACGCTGGACGCAAACCAAAAGACGGTGCTCATCACCGCCTCGGTTCCCAGCGAGGGCAAAACCACGCTTGCCTGCAATCTCGGATTCGCCTTTGCGCAGGTCAAGAAGACCCTGCTGATCGAAGCCGACATGCGCAGGCCCAAGATTGTGCGAGCGCTGAAGCTGGAGAACGGTCACCCCGGCCTTTCCGAGTTTGTGTCGGGCGACATGAGCATCGAGCAGTGCGTCTATCCGGTGGGAGATTCGGGGCTGTTCGTGCTGCAGTCGGGCAAGGTGCCCCTCAACCCGCTCGAGATGCTCTCGTCGCAGCGTTTTGCGGACGCGATGGCGTCGTTAAAAGCCATGTTCGAAGTCATCATCGTCGACAGCCCGCCCGTAGAGCTGGTGAGCGACGCGATGGTGCTGTCCCGTTTCGCAACCGGCGTCCTGTTCGTGGTCAAAGCGGACAGCACGCCTTATCCGCTGGCACGACACAGTCTCATCAAGCTGCGTCGCGTTGGCGCCCCCGTCATTGGCGCGGTGCTGAACTACTTCGACGTTGAAAAAGCGCACCGGTACTACGGTGATTACAGCAGTTTCGGCACCGAGTATTACTACCGCAACTACGGCTATCAGGAACGGCCGAGCGGCCAAGTCGCACAGATCAAGCTCGTGGCGCGCGGTGCGGACCGGAGAAGTCAAGCGCGGGTCGATTCCTGAGCACCCGGCACCACTATTGCATCATGCCGCGCGGTCTTGCGCATGCGCATGAAACAGCGATATCCAGGCGAATGCCAGCAGCAACATGAATGTCAGCGCATTCGCCGGAATCTGAAGATTGAAATCCACCGAACTGTGGATCATCAGCGCCAGGATGCCCATCATGGCGGCGAACGACACTCCCCGCATGACCGGGTCCCGGCGCAGATATTGGGCGCGCAGCGCGGCCGCAAACGACATCAGCACCATCAGTCCCAGCAACGACAGGCCGACCAGACCGGCTTCGGCGCCAAATTCAACATAGTCGTTGTGCGCATGGGTATAGGACGCCGCGGTACCGTCCGCGCTGTAGCGCGGAAACACGACCGGGAACGAACCCAGGCCCGATCCGAATACCGGGTAGTCCTTCCACATGTTGAGGGCGTAGCCCGCGACCTCGTCGCGATCTTCGGATTGCAGCGTCGTCTCGCCGATTCTTTCCACGACCTGTTGGGTGCCGAAGTAGGTTCCGACAATCGCCACATCGATCGCGATCAGGCTGACGATCAGGACGACCATCGACTTCGTCGCCCGCCTCGAAAGCACCAGGCCGATCACGCCGGTGACAAACAAGCTGATGAAAAAAGCGCTGTTTCCCATTCTTGAGCGCGACAGCACCAGTGCGATGACCATCGTCACGAGCAATAGCCGCAGCCCCATCTTCGGGGTGATGATCCATCGAATCAGATTCCGGAAAAACTGGCCCCAGCTATGGTTCTTTGCGCCCGAAAGGCTCGCAATGAGCACGCCAATCCCGACCGAAAGCGACATCACCAGGTAAGCCGCGTAATGATTGCGATTGACGAATGTGCCGCTCGCCGGCGCCCAGGGACTTTGCAGGCTGAAGAAAGCGCCGTAGAGAGCCTGCACAACCCCGGACAGAATCAACGCATAGGTCGCGATGCGAATCCGGTCACGATTTTGCAGCAGCACCAGACTCAAGGTGAAAAACGCCACATACGCAGTGCTTTTGCAGGCGGCATCGAGCGTTGCATAACGATCGAGGGTCAGTGGCGCCGCGGCGAGCATGCCCGGAAGCGCTGCCGCATTGTGCCAACGCGCCGCCTCCGGTGAAAGCCAGGACAGAATTTCGATCGGCATCGGGAGCAACTGCAGCCACACGTAGCCAAGCCAGGCCAGCGCGCACAGCAGCACCGGCCACGCATCACGCAGTATCGGACCACAGAAATACCTGCCGCGCGTGAAGCCCGCCAGCCAGGCCATTGAGAGCAGCAGGATCCAGACTTCGAGAACCGCCGCGGACCACGCCCGATTGCTGCCCAGCGGAATGGGCACCCAGACAATCAGAATCAGATAGAGCGCGTAAATCCAGCGGCTGCCATCCGATTGGTAGTCCACAGTCACGGCTTGGCGGGACCGCTACGGCGGACAGCGCTGGGTGAATTACGGCGTTTGCGTCCCGCTAGCAAGGACTACCGACGCAGCCTCCGGCCGCCCCTGGTGTGACCGGAGGAAGGAATACCGGCGTGGTCCCGGCGGGCCCCGCCGCCGCAGGCGGCAAGTTCGCCAGCGCGAGCTTGATTGCCGCAGCCTGAACATCCACCGGCGCAGTTTCCGCCTGCGCAAACGATCGAGCCAGACCCGCCAAAGCCTGCAAAGCCGCGGGAGCCGCGGAAAGCGGCTGCGGCGGCGCCGTGGCAACCCCGGCTTGCAAGCGTACAAACTGCTCCGCCCCGACTGTGATCGCCGGCCCGGCAGGAGTGCGTATCAAAAGTGCCCCGACCGTCACCGCGACAGAGCCGGCCTGGGTCGCGGCATTCACTTCGATGCCGAACGCCGTGGCGTCCTTGCCGGCAACGCTTAATGTCATATTTCCCGCCGCAATGCTCAGACCCTGCGGGTTCTCATTGCCGATCACTCCGGTTACCACGGTCATGGCGCCGCTAACCAGCACGATAGCGGCCCTGCTTGCCTTGATGTCGCTTGCGTCGAACCGATATGCGTCGACGCGCAATGTGGAATTCGCGCTCAAACCGATAATCTGGCCATCCGCGAACAGCAGGCCCACTTGGCCGTTTGCGCCGGCAACGATTGTGGACCCGGGTTCGAATACATCTCCGGGTTTTGCGGCAACCTGCTCGCCATTTGCCTTGCGAATGAAAACAACGCCGGTGACTGAACTCAAGAAACCGGACGCCGTCGCTGCCGCCGGCGCCGCGCCGGCACTTGGGGCAGCCGCCTGTGCCCACACGACACAGGGAAGCACCGCCTGGACCAGAACCAGCCCGGCCGCAACGAGCGCCCGCAGCGAACGCGAAGCATCTTTGGTAAGCATCAGCGATTGCCCTTGTTCATGCGCCGGCCGGACTTGGCGCCTCCTTCGAGACGCCGGCAATCCGGACCCGCAATCAAATTATATTCGCCAATGCCACATACCAAGTCGAATCGCCGGTAACTTTTAACAATTTCATACAATTTCGGGGCGTTGCGCAGCGAGCCGCGCCGGAGGATCCCGGTCATAGCCTGCTGAAGGCCGGGATCCAGTTTCCCCCAGGCGGCGAGCCCCGCAAACAGGACGGTCTGCTGGCTGGCCGGCTCCCAGCGTCCCAATTCATCGGCATGGCGCATGGCCTTGAAAAATTCTTCGTCTATTTCATCGAGCAGCAGCTTGGAACGGGCGATATTCGCCCACAGAAACGGCGAGGTGGGTCGTTGCTGCAATGCACGGCGAAACCGCAGGTGCGCATCCCGAGTAAACGCGACGGCCTCGGCAGGCGTCCCCGACACGCGCACCCTGGCCAGATCCAGCGCGCCGAGCCCCTCCAGGGCCCAGGGATTGTCGGCGATTATTCCAAGGCTGTCCGAGAAGTAGCCCGCCACGCGATTGAGTTCGCCAAGTCCGCGTCGCGCCGGCGTCGCCGCCCAGCGGTTGACCTCGGTTTGCGCCAGTTCCACGATGAGGCCGGCGACGCCCATCCTGACGGACTGTATCGCGACCAAGCCAAGGCACACTAAGAGTGCCATGCAAGCCCACATCACCCCCCTGTGTTGTGCCACTGGAACATTTGCATGCATCGCGGTGTTTTGTTTCGGTCTTAATCGGTTTTGATTCATAGTTCTCGGTCGCGCAGTTCGAACGTTGTAACCTTGCTCCTGTATTCCGCAGTCGTAGTTCTTATCTGGTCATTTCTGCGGTCTTATTCAACTGTGACGCAAGCCGGTTATTATCGATTTTCGCTCCGGGAACGCGTGCATCGACGAAATTGATCCCCCTGCAGCGGTTACAATTTCACCACTTTATTTACATGATTCGCACCAAGCTGGTATTAAAGACGCTATGAAAAACGACAAGAGAAGTGTTTATTGTATACATGGATTTTTGTCCAATGAAGCGTCGGTAGAAGCATTAGTCTATAAATGAACTCGATCGGACAAAATAATGCTGCTGCTTCGCGATTCGTTTGATAGCGAACGCCTTGATGTTCCTGCTCACACACCCTTGTGGCGGGATTGCAGTTTCACAACGCTCATGGAGCCCTGCAAGGCACTCGAGGCCCTTAGCAATTACCTGCCCTCCAATCCAAACAGACCCTTTTATAAGGGGCAGGAACGCGTTGAGGCAGTGCACTCGACATACAAGAACGAAGGCTATGGCCATTTTTTCTATGCCCTGATCCGTGCAATCAAGCCCAGGCGCTGCGTCGAACTCGGGGTTCTCCATGGCTTCAGTCTCCTGGCTGTAGCAGCCGCGCTACGGGACAACGGCGTTGGAAGCATCCGGGGAATCGACCTGTTCGAGGACTATCCCTATCGTCACGCGCAGCAAAAGGATGTCGAGAATTACATTAGGGCGTGCAGGCTCGAGAAATGGTCCGGGATCACGAAGGCCGACGCGTTCCCGGCTTATGATCGCCACAAGGATCTCGATTACTTGCACGTGGACCTGTCCAATGACGGCGATACCTACCGCTTCATGTTTAAGCATTGGGCGAGCAAGGTGAGCCAGGTCATCCTCATGGAAGGAGGTAGCGCCGACCGGGATCAGGTCGAGTGGATGGTGAAATACCGCAAACCCCCGATCGTCCCGGCAATTGATGAAATTCGTCGCGCCTATCCGGACTGGAACTTCGTCGTCCTGGCGCCATATCCGTCGCTGACCATCGCGGTACGAACGGCGCCCAGAAAGAACTGCCGTCCCCATGAGTGTTTTTGAAGATTTGACCATTCTGCTGACATTGAAGGACAGAGTCCCGTTCACGTCACGTTGGATGAGCTATGCCGACGAGACCCGCTTCCCGTTCAAGGTGCTGATAGCTGACGGCGGGACCGACGATGGAGCGAGCGTGCTGCTGTCGGACAAAACGAAGTTCCCGAACGTGAATTATGAATATGTCCGCTACCCGCCCGACCAAAGCTACCCGGACTACTACGCGAAGATTGCAGGCGCACTCGGGCTAGTAAGGACTCGGTATGTCGTCATGGCGGACAACGACGACTTCTTCTTCGCAGGCGCGTTGGCCGAAGCGGTGCGATTCCTGTCCGACAATCCCGACTATGTTACCTGCGGAGGTCAAGGCGCGATATTCTGGCTTCATTCATCGTCTTCCAGTGGAGGGGAAGGCCTGTTATACGGAAAGAACGCCGATTGGAAATGCACGCGCGAGACCAAGTCCATCGACGGCGATTGCGCCAGAGAGCGCATGCAGTCCCAAGCAGTCAGCACTGCCGACACTTTTTTTTACGATGTCAAAATAACAGAGGAAGCGAGAAAACATTTCGAGATCGTTCGAGACATCGGCCCGAAGGACCTGTTCATATTCGAACAGGTGGTGTGCTTCCTCACCGCGATTGCGGGTAAGGCAAAGCGCCTGGATACACTGTACCTTGCCCGCCAAGCCAACTCGCCAGCTAGCAGTGGAGGAACTCATGCGCAGAGATTTGGAGACTGGTTCGGGCGCATGTTGGTGGAATCGTGGTCAGAGGATTTCACGAAATTCGCGAACGTCACTTCGGCCTTCCTTGCGGCGTCCGATGGCATATCCGAAGACGAGGCCAGGGATTGCGTCATCAGGTGTTACAGAATGCTTGTAGCGCCGGCGCTGCTATCGAATATCCTCGAGGAACCGACAGTAACCCTGTCGATGTCCACCATCGTCCCGATCGTCAGGCGTCTTGTTAGGTTGCCCGAGAGCAGTATCGTCAAAAGGCTGGCGCGTAATCTGTATCGACGTGTCGGGGGGATCTCGCTTGATTCCGTTTATGGA
>MEQV01000120.1 GCA_001770355.1 Betaproteobacteria bacterium RIFCSPLOWO2_02_FULL_62_17 | reverse complement strand
CGCGCTCGCGACGCTCGGCAACACGGCGGGTGGCATGACGTCCTATCTCCTGGGAAGAATCATTCCCGCGCGCGTGCCGGATGCCAAAGCGCTGTCCTGGGTAAGACGCTACGGGGCAGCCGCGACCTTTCTCGCTTGGCTGCCGCTGGTCGGCGACGCATTGTGCGTTGCTGCCGGCTGGCTGCGCTTGAACTGGATCGCCGCGCTGCTGTTCATGGCGGCAGGGCGGCTCCTGCGCTACCTGCTCGTGATGCAAGGAGCCCTCATCACTTAGCCGCCACCGACAAACTCAAAGCAGATCAGCTTCAGATCCTCCCGGCACAGCGGCGTTTGCTGCGCTCCTGCATAAACCTCAGCCTCGGGCTCGGCGATCATGTTGCGCAGCTTTCGCACCTCCTCGATCAACTCGTTCACCTGGCCGGCGGCTTTGAAGCTCTTGAGCGCCGCCCGAAGCTGCTTGATCTGCACAGACAGCATCGGCTGATTGAGGAACCGGATCAGCTCGATGGCTTCCTTGCGATCAAGCTCAGGGTGGTTGAGATAGCCCTGGATGGCTGTCGCAACTGTCTGCTGCACGGGATCGATGGTCCGGGGTGCGACCTCGAGCGCTTTCTGCTCGACCACCGTCTTCAGAATGTTCGCGACCACCTCTTCCTGGAGCGCGAAGACGCCGGAGAGCGCTCCCGGCTCCACGACCCGCGCCGTCGCCGGCTCGCACTGGATCAGATTGGCGATCAGATAGCGGTTGTCGACGATAGTCCGGTCCTTGAGGTCGTAGTATCGCCAGAAGTGCAAGCGCTCCTCGCCCTGCCGCGCCTGGAAATAGAAGAACACGCCTTTTGCGTTCGGCTTTACCTGCCCCGAGTGAATGCCGTCGGGAAGGTTCTCGATCATCTCGCGCGCTCCACCTTCGAGCATCTGCTTCAACTGGTGTGCCAGCGACTCATTGCTGACGAGCTCGGTCGCCTGCTCTTCTTCCTGAATGATCGAACCGTCCTCCTCGCGGATGCGTCGCAGCGTATTGAAATTCTGCGGATGCACCAGCTCGCCGAGCACGCTCGCGTCGTGGAACCCGGCCTGATCAATGGCGGAGATCTTGACCGAAAGGCTTTCCACGAGCCGCAGCAGCCGCTCTAGGCCCGCATCCGGAAACATGTTGTAGAGCCACAGTTCCTCGAACAAGGAGCCGATCCGGTCGATCCTGCCCGCGCGCTGCACCATGCGCGTGGGGTTCCAGTGCAGGTCGTAATTGAGCAGCAGGCCGCAGTCCTGGAGGTTCTGCCCCTCCGACAGAACGTCGGTCGAGATCAGCAGGTCAATCTCGCGCTCCGTCCCGACCCACTCCTTCCGTCCGTTTGATTTGGGCGCGAAGCCCTCAACGATGCGCAGGCGTTCCTTGGCGTCAGCGCCGCTGTCCATGCGCCTCACCTTGAGACCGCCCAGCTCCGCGCAGAACGCCAACGCGGCCGGATTCTCCGGGTGCCCGAGGTGCCGGTAGAGGTAGCGCGCGGTGTCCTTGTAGTAGGTGAACACCAGCACCTTGCGGCCCCTCAGTTCGCCGCGGAGCAGTTCCTTCAACCGTTGCAGCTTTGCATCCTTCTCCGGCCTGATGTCCTTCACCCTTTCCCAGATGCGCGTCAGCACCTTGACGTCGTGCTCCACCGCCCGGTGGATTCCGCGGAGGTCGTACTCGGCCGTGTTGACGCCGGCCATCCGCTCCAGATACCGGCGCGCATCCTCGTTCGCATCCAACTCGTCGGCGAGCGATCCGGGGGTGGCGTCGTCCTCCTCGTCCTCGCGCGAGAGGTAGGCGATCGCCCGGTGGAAGTCCGCCGATGCCAGCAGCTTGCCGTCCAGGAGATAGGTCTCGAAGGTATTCAGGAACGCGAGCGCCCTCCGCACGCTGATGCGGAACGCCTCGATGCTCGACTCGAAGCGCTTGAGGTAGCGGCTCTTGAAGATGCCGACCAGCGCCTCCTCGCGTCCGGTTTCGAAATCGTTGCGATCCTTCTTCTTGAAGGTTTCGAGCTTGTACGGCGCGAGCTGGAGGCTTTCGACGCCCGCGACGACCTCCTCGTAGATGCCGCCGTAGGTCGCTTCCAGGTCGTAATTGACGGTCCGAAGCTTGCGCTCCGGGAAACGGACCGGCTCGCCGCGGATCGTCGCCTCCGCGTACGCGCGCCGCACGAAGGGCCGCGTGCGACGGATGACGATTTCCTCCAGCAGGTTGTAGAGCGCCAGGCCCTGCGCCTGCTTGCGCGTCTCGCGCCGCGCGTGGAGGAAATAGCGGTACAGGTCGCCGATCCCCGCGGCGGCGAAGTAGCTGCGATCGCCGCGGGTGATCAGGGCGATCTGGTTGTGCAGATCGAACAGATCGTTGTTGATCGGCGTCGCGGTAAGGAGGATCACCTTCTTGCGAGCGCCGTCCTTGCCCCGGCCGCCGTTGGCGCCCAGCACCCGTTCCAGGTTGCCGTAGCGATTGGCGTTCGGATTGCGTAAGTTGTGCGCCTCGTCCACGAGCACTACGTCCGCATCGCTCCACTGCCGGGGATCGAAGGTCTCGCGGCCCAATTCCTCCTGCGAGAGCACCGTGCCGGAGATCGTCGCGTCATTGAGTTCCCGCAGCCACATGTCGCGCAGCGAAGCGGGACAAACGATAAGCGCCTTCTGCCTGAGATGGTAGGCGTAGTCCTCCAGCAACTTCTTGCCTATCCAGGTCTTACCCAGCCCCACCGAGTCGGCGATCATCACCCCGTCGTAGCGCGCGAGGATCTTGCGCGCGCGCTTGGCCGCGTCTTCCTGGAACTGCGAAAGCTCGACCGCCGAGCGCGTCGCCGAAAGCTCTTCGCCCTCCAGATCGTCGCGGAAGTATTCGTAGAGCGCCTTGAGATAGACCTGCCAGGGCGTGTACTCGGCGCGCCCGAACTTCGACGCGTCGAGCAGCGCGATCAGCTCTTCCTTGAAGTCGCGGCTCGCCCCCCACTGGCGGAGAAACCAGCGCTCGAGCTCGATGATCGCGCGCGCGCCGACCTCGCTCTTCACAATCTGACGGTTGCGCGGTGCGATCCGCTCGCCGCCGCCCTGATCCGCAAGGTATTTCACCGCCAGCGCCGCGTCGCGGTCCTCGGCCTCCTCCGGATCGAGCAGCACCTTGTGAGAAAGATTGAGTTCCCTGTTTGAGGTGAGGCCGGGCGTGGTGAAGTTGGATGACCCCACGATCGCCACCACCGGACGGAATCGATCGAAGAGCGAAAGCTGCCCCGGTCGGTCGCCGTAGAAGAGCCAGCACTTGGCGTGCAGGAATCCTTCCGCATGCAGCCGCACCTCGACCTTCATCTCGCGCAGCCACGCAATCAGGTCCTCGACCAGCCTCAGCGTCGCTTCGTCGAACGGCAGCTCTTCCAAATCGCGCTTCATCAACCCGCGCACCAGACCGGGATCGGGCCGCAGCCCGATGTCCGCGCCATGCGCCGGCTCCGCGCCGAGCAGCAGCCGGAAGCTCCCCAGCGCCGCGAGCCGCTCACGCACCTGCGCGTACCCGCCCACTGTGAAGTACGCGCTCGCCACGTCCAGGGACCGCCCGGCGTGCTCGGCCAGCACCTGGTTCAGCACGTCCGCGAGCCGGTGCTCCTCGTTATCGATGACATACGGAATCCGCATTCTCAATCTTCGTCCAGCTCAGCGGCGGGACTGTCTTCCGCCCCGTCGATCGCATTGATTTGGGCTTGATCTAAGCCATATAACCTGTAAACGAGTGCGTCAATCAATTTGTCTAATCGCTCCATCTCGTCTCTGACTGGCCCAAGCGTTGCTAGTACTGCCAAATAGTCGTCCTTAATTTTTCTGCGACAAGAGTCGCCATCCGGGCCGTAGGAAAAGTGGCGCTGATTCTTTGCGAGGATCGCCAAAATTTCTTCATGTGTAGCAGCTTTTTCATCTTTTTCGTAGTTTCCCAAAAACTCCTTAAGCCGCGTTTTTCCTGTGAACGCCTCAATGCCACCAAGGCGGGCATCTGGTGAAGAGAAGCTAAGGCGCGATTCGAGTCCTTCAATGAAGGCTTTTTGGTCTCGAACTGTTTGATATTTGAGTTGCGTCAATCGCCGAGCACAATGGGCTATTGCGTCATGAGCAATATCGTATCGTTGAGGCTTTCCGTGCGTGCATTCATCCACCAATCGAATTGATTCGCTCGCCACCTGTGCCGTTACCACCTTGCCGTTCCTCAATCCAACCCGTTCTAGAGATTTTCTCCGCTGTTCACTTCCGCCATGAAAGACCACCTTCTTTACCGGCAGCGTCTTAATGCTTTCAAGAGTTATATCGACCCGATGAAACGAATGCGCGTACCAATAGTTCATTAGACGCGAGTTGAAGATCGCAACAAGGTATTCCAAGGCATATTCGCCAATAGCGATTGCTGAATTGATGTTCGCGATCGGATACCATTTCCCCTCCAAGTCCAAGCTTGCCACCAGTCGCCTGGGCATCGACAGCTTGCGGATCAGCTGCCACATCAATTTCGGTTGATTGAAGTACTTCTCTTGGCGCGAGCGGAATAACCACGGCCCATAGTGAACGTATAAATCTTGCGGCGTGAATCCGTACCTCTCCAAGTCTTGTCCCTTAAGGGCGGGCTTCCATTTCGTACTTTTCGGGCGTTTGGAGAGATATTTCCCAGTTTCTGCTATTTCGGCGTACCCGTAGACGCCGATGCATGCTGAAGAATCCGTGATTTCGCCAAACGGTACCGTCTCAAGATGTATGAGCGGCAATATCTGCTCGTCTCCGCGCTCAACAGAAGGGTTTATTACCGCGTTCCTACTTCCCAGCCAGGAGGTCTGAAGTACCTTGTTGTCCATTGGCCATTTGCGATCAACAATCCAATCAGCAACGGGTTTTCGAATCAGAGCCCTTACTTCTACAAGATGGTCCACGGCGGGCACTTGTCGTGCAATTACGGTTGCGACAGGCACAACGTCGGGCGCATCCTCAAACACCTGCTTCCCGTACTCTTGAACTATGAGGAATGTGGCGTTGCGCAGCATCTTTTCGCGAAGACCACTTTCAAGACCACGCGAGAAATACGTATTTGGTGTGATGTATGACAGTCGCCCGCCAGCCCTAACAACCCTAAGCCCTTGCTCGAAGAAGAGGGAGTAGATGTCGGCACGACCGCTCGATGAAACGAAACGCTCATTAAAAAACTGTGGGACAAGGCTTTCGCCCACATGGCCATAAGGTGGGTTTCCAATTACAGCGTCGAACCCAGCCCCCTCAATCAGTTCAATGTGCTGAATTGTTCCAGGTTTCACCAAAAAAAATACTTCAGGGAACTCCAATTCCCAATGGCAAAAGCGGAACCTCGCTGACGCTTCAACTGCATTCCCTGCAATCCCCTTGAAATTCTCCGGGAGCTTCGTCTTCGCCGGATTCGACGCCCACTCGGAACACAGCGGATCGCGCAAGAAATCCAGCGCAGGATTTAGCTCCGTCGCTCGGCTACCTTTTCTATCCTTCCTCGGTTCGTTGCCGAACCACTGACTTGTGTAGATATCGAACAGCCGCTTCACCGGCGCAAGTGCGCTAGCAGCGATTCCGTACTGCTTGCGCGATTCGCGAGTTTGGGCGGGGGTGATGTCGGGCAGTGCGCCGATAGCGATCATGGCGCCGACGGCCATTTTTGCGCCGGCGTATTGGCTGCCGCCGAGTAGATCCATCTGGCCCCAACGTTTTTGCGATTCCTGGAACTGCTCTTCGGTAATTCCGATGAGCGAGTTGCCGCATCGCAGATGATGATCCAGGAACGACAGTGGAGCGCCGAGCGTGAAGCAGTCGAGCCAGAGGGAAACTTTGGCCAATTCGACCGCCATCGGGTTCAGGTCGACGCCGTAGATGCAGCGCTTCAGCACGTGGCGCTTGAGGAGATTGACGTCGGTGAGCTTGGCCGGGTCGAGGGTCACGCCCTGGCTTTCGCCCTCGACGAGGATGGCGTCGCGCATGCGCGCGAGGTAGGCCTGCACCGGGTTCCAGGGAAAGGCGTTGAGGAAGGTGAGCATGCGGTCGGTGATGAAGTCCACCGCCTCGACCAGGAAGTGGCCCGAGCCCATCGCGGGGTCGAGCACTTTGATATCGAACAGCTCGTCCACCAGTTCCTCGCCGATGCGCTCGGCTTTTTCGACCGGCTCGGGGGCGATACGCTTGGCCGCGAGCGCCTTCTGCCGCTCGAAGAAGCTCTTGTGCTCGGCCTGCGCCTTGCGCAGCTTCGGGCGCATCTTGTCGAATTTCTCGGTGAGCATCGGGCCGACCGCGTGCTCGACGATGTATTCGACGATGTAGTCGGGCGTGTAGTAGGAGCCGGAGGCCTTGCGCTCGCGCTTGTCGTTCTCCAGGTACACCGCGCCCTTCTTTACGACCCGTCCGGCCCGCTCAGCGCGGACCTGCTCCTTTTCGTCAAGCTCGGAGAACGAAGCATAGATTTCGTGGCCTTTTTCCTTCGTGACTCCGAGCTTCTCGTCGGCGATACGGACCTTGAATTCGAGCAGCCCCTCGTAAATCGAGCCGAGCTGGCGCACGCCGAGCGACTTGTAGTCGATGAAGACGAGGCTGTGGCGCTTTTCGTCCATGGTGCGAGACAGCAGATCGAGCGAGCGCGCCAAGTCGCGATCGGCCACTTTGTGCGTGGCGAGAAAACGCGCCGCCGCGGCCTCGAGCGTATCGTCCTCCTTGTCCGGCTTGGTAAGGAAGAGGCCGCCGTTGTAGAAGGGAACATTTAGCGCCGCGTCGCCGAGGTCTACGATTGCAAAGAGCCGCTGCAGCCGCTCCCAGAGGGAATAGATGTCGTCGCGGTAGGCACGCTTGAGCCGGCTCTCGACCTCGTCCGCGATGTCCGCCGCGTTCTCCGCGATCTCCTTCTTCATGCGCGCGAGGCTCGCCTCCCAGAAGCCCCGCACTTCGCGCACCGGCAGCAGGTCGCGCGCCTCGGCATAGAGCAGGAAGAGCAGCCGGTAGAGCAGCGTCAGGGTGCCCTGGTAGATGGTGTCCAGTTCCTCCTGCGGCACGGCCTTTGTGCCGCTTTGCTCCCGCACGTGTTCGACGAAACCGTGCGCGAGATGCGGGAAGACTTCCTCGAATACCTTGTCCTTCAGTCGGCTGCCGAGCTCGCGGGCGTAGTCCTCGCTTTCCAGCAGCAACCGGTCGAGGAGCGAAAGCTTCTGGGTCTTGCCCTCGCGCTGCGCCGGGTGCCTCTCGAAGGCCTTGCGGCGGAAGAGCAGCCAGAGGTAGCGAAACGCCTCACCGGGATCGGCGACCGGCGTTCCGGTGTCCGCGAGCAGTTCCTCGGCGTCCAGCTCGTAGTAATTTGTCGCGCGCGAATGCGTCTGGCGCGCGTAGAGCCGCCACAGCCGCCCGTTGGTCACGATCACCCACGGGACTTCGTTCTTTTCCAGCAGGCTGACAACGATGGCGCCGGGATTCTCGTCGGGCGTCTCGTTGTCGCGCTCGGCGTCCTTGCCGTCGAGCGAGCGCGCCCAGGGGTAGACGAGCAGCGACGCGAGCGGCTCCTTTCCGTCCGGCCCATGAAGAACGCAGTCGGGCGTTTCGTGGCTCGCCCCGATCTTGCCGCCGCGCGCCTCGAAACCAAGCGCGGCGAGCGCGGGCTCGACAAGCCCTTTCCTCAACTCGCCGACCGGCTTGCGGGCGAAGCGCTCGAACGTGCCCAGATAGAGCGAGCGCAGCTTCCCGTAAGCGGGCTTCGGATCTTCGCGCCATTCCGGGAACTCGCGCAGGCGTTCGAGCAGGTAGTAGTCGGAGAACAGCGCCCGATTGTTGAAGTGATCCTCGCCCCAGTCGGCGATCGAATAGGCGGCCAGAAGCTTGTCGTGCTGCGCGAAACCGTCGGGCTCGGTCCAGGTCAGGCGCTTGAGCACCCGCAGCTCGCGCCGCTTCGCGTTGCGCCGATCGACGGTGAGCGTGCGCGGGCGGATGCCCACTTGCCGCTCGCCGATCGAGCCGCCCGGCGCGGCGGGCGGCAGGTAGCGCTCCAGCAGAACGAAGTCGAGCCGCTCGTAGTCGCTGGTGAGCACCAGGAGGAAGTTTCCCGCGCGGTTGCGGAAGGCGCGGGCAAGCGCGCGCGTATGCGAGACCGTGACGCTCGACAGCTCGAACAGATAAACCTGAAACAGCCCCTCGCGGTCGGCGATCAGCTCGATCCGCTTGATCGGGCGCAGGGTTCCCTCGGTGCCGATCCCGAGATTCCCGGGCGTCTGGACGGTGCGGGCGTTGGTGTCGTAACCGAGACGCGCGAAAAATGCGGCCAGGGCGTCTGCGCTGGAGAGTTCCTGAACTTCGCGCTCGGAGAGGTCTGCGTCGAAGCGAGCGCCGTCCGCAGCGGCGCTCATGAGCGCGCCTCGATGCGGTTGGTCGCTTCGATGATCATGCGCTTGCTGATGGCGAGCAGGTTCTCCGGGGTCGCGTGATTGCGCAGATAGGAAGCGGAGCGTGTTTCCAGGCCCATCCGCTTGCACGCAAGATACGCGACCGCCTCGGCTTCCATTTCCTTCTGCGCCTTGTTGAGCGTCGTCGAGCGATCCGGCCAGAATCCTTCTGAATGGGCTCCGACGTGACCGCAGTAGATGTGGCCCAGCTCGTGCGCCAGCGTGGCAAAGCGCGCCCCCGCGTCCAGGGCTTCATTGACCCGGACAAGCCATCGGTGTCGCCTCTGACCGGCGGCGAGCGTTACGCCGTCCGCGCCGCCGTGGAGCAGCCCCGCGATACCCGCCATCCGGTCACCCCAGCGGTCGGTCAGCTCTATCCGGATGCCTCGCCGGTCGGCAGCCTGCACCGTCGCACCCCAACTCGCTCCCGGAGGCCTTCCGGTGACCGCGAATGGATCCTCGGTATGCGGGGGCACATCCTTCCCGTAGGTATCGTTCAGTTCGTACATCCAACGCACGGGCGCAAACGGCCAGAGAATCGCGATCGGAATCGAGCCGGGCTTGATGTATCGGCCGATCGTTCGCCAATGGCTGCGGTCGCCGACCGCCGTTGCGCCGGGCCTCTGCATCTCGATCAGCATGACGTTGAACGCCGAGAAGCGGTTGAATCGCCTGACGAACGCCAAGAAGTCGTCGAACGCGGCCCGGCCCCGCGTCCTGATCGCTTCGTGGAACAGCGAATCGATCGCCTCAATGGTGTCCTGAATCAGACGGAGCCGCGCCGCCGGCTGCTTCCCGCCGGGTCGATCGATGAACAGTTCCGCCTGATCCGCGGGCCGCTCGCCGAGCGCGAGCTGATCGGGATCGCGGCGCGCCCGGCCGGGCCGGCGGGGCGCCGGGCGCTTCGAAGGGGGCGGCGAAGATCTTTGCGGCATCCGGCTCATCCAGGGAGGCTGGGGACGAGCGCGATTCAACCAGCAAATGCGGCGCTTGTCTCGCTAATAGACGAAGAATCCGCGCCTGGTCTTCCTGCCGAGGGTGCCCGCCTCGACCATCTCGACCAGGAGCGGCGCAGGGCGGTACTTCGGGTCCTTGAAGCCCTCGTAGAGCACCTGCATCA
>MEQV01000119.1:487-6763 GCA_001770355.1 Betaproteobacteria bacterium RIFCSPLOWO2_02_FULL_62_17 | reverse complement strand
TGGAAAACTAATAGTGGCGATTTCCTCGCGGGCCCTGTTCGATCTGGAGGAGAGCAACCGCGTTTTCGAGACCGAGGGCATCGAGGCCTATTACCGCTACCAGCGCGAGCGCGAGGACCAGGTGCTCGCGCCGGGCATCGCCTTTACCCTGGTGAAGAAACTGCTCGCGTTAAACGGCCTGGCGCCGCCGCGGCCGCGGGTCGAGGTGATTCTGCTGTCGCGCAACACCGCGGACACCGGTCTGCGCATCATGAATTCTATCGAGCACTACCAGCTCGCGATCTCGCGCGCCGCCTTCACCGGCGGGGAAAAAACCTATCCCTATGTGCCGGCGTTCGATGCGCATCTTTTCCTGTCCGCCAATCCGGGAGATGTGCGAATGGCGCTGGAAGCGGGGCACGCGGCGGCGACCATCATCCCCGCCACTGTCACCGGCGAGGGTGGCGGCGATGGCACCGGCGCGGACGAGGGCGGCGAGCTGCGCATCGCATTCGACGGCGACGCGGTGCTGTTCTCCGACGAGGCCGAGCGTGTCTACAAGAAAAGCGGCCTGGATGCTTTCACCGCCTCCGAGGTGGATGCGGCGCGCCAGCCGCTGTCGGGAGGGCCATTCAAGAGTTTTCTCGCGGCGCTGCATCGCATTCAATCCGAGTATCCGCCCGATCATTCGGTGATACGCACGGCGCTGGTGACCGCGCGCGGCGCGCCGGCGCACGAACGCGTGGTGCGCACGCTGCGCGCCTGGAACATCCGCATCGACGAGGCGCTTTTTCTGGGCGGCCTGGACAAGGGGCCGTTCCTCAAGGCCTTCGGCGCCGACATTTTCTTTGACGATCAGAGCAGCCATATCGAATCGGCAAGCCAGCATGTCACCGCCGGGCACGTGCCCTACGGCGTGGCCAACGAGTGAAGCGGGGAACCCGGGGGTATGCGCAATCCAAAGGCGGCCGGCTTCGCGCGACGCCTGATTCGCTGGCAGCGCCGCCATGGGCGCCTCGACCTGCCCTGGCAGAATACCCGCGACCCTTATCGCATCTGGCTCTCCGAGGTGATGCTGCAGCAGACGCAGGTCGCAACGGTGATTCCGTACTACGGGCGATTCCTGGAGCGCTTTCCCGATGTGGATTCGCTGGCGCAGGCGGGTCTGGATGACGTCCTTGCGCTATGGAGCGGCCTGGGCTATTACTCGCGCGCGCGCAATCTTCACCTCGCCGCGCAGCAGCTTATGGCGCGTGGAGGTTTTCCGGAGGCGCGGGCGGAACTCGAGCAGCTTCGCGGCATCGGCCGCTCGACCGCGGCCGCCATCGCGGTGTTTTCAGCGGGCAGGCGCGAGGCGATCCTGGACGGCAACGTCAAACGCGTGCTGGCGCGGCATTTCGCGATAGAAGGATTTCCCGGCGAACGCGCGGTCGGGCAAGGTCTCTGGGCCTTGGCCGAGTCCCTGCTTCCCGCGAGCGGCATCGAGACCTACACGCAGGCATTGATGGATCTGGGCGCGACGGTTTGCCTGCGCAGCCGGCCGCTGTGCGCGCAATGTGCGGTCAAGGCGAGCTGCATGGCACGGGAGGCGGACCGGGTGGCCGACTATCCGCGCAAGCGCGCGCGCAAGCCCCTGCCGCACAGGAAGACGGTCATGCCGATCCTGCTGCGCGGCGGCAAGGTGCTGCTGGTGAGGCGGCCGGCGAGCGGAATCTGGGGTGGGCTGTTATGCCTGCCCGAGTTCCCGAACCTGCCCGCCGCGCTGCGGGAAATTCCGCTGCGCTTCGGCTGCGAGCTCGAATCGCACCGCATGCTCGCGCCGCTTGAGCATGGCTTCACGCATTTTTCTCTCACCATACGCGCGGCGCTATGCCAGGTGCGCAGCCTGCATCCCAGGGCCGCGCAAGCCGGAGAAATCTGGATGCCCTTGGCGCGCTCCCTGGCGGCGCCAATACCCGCCCCGGTGCGTACGCTGCTTCTCGGCCTGCGGGAATAATGCGAATTCGGCGTACCGTTGCACGGTTTGTTATACCATATTTAATATTTAAATATGCATAAATTGTAAGCCAATTGGACATTCTGCAGATGATATCTTGTCAATTATTCTGCATATCTCCGCGTCGTGCTAGAACCTGTGCGTATGGCCGATCTGCCAGGACGCCAGATCCTTATCCCCGTAAGCTTTGACAAAACGGAATTCAATCTCGTTGTTCTTATCCAGGCTGAAGCTGGGTCCGGCGATGAACTTTCTGACATTCTGACCCCGGGTCCCGTCAATGGAATTGATTTTCCGGATTGCCAGGGTCCACTCCCATCTTTCACCGAATTCTAATTTCAGGCCGGGCTCGACATACGCGTAACCGAAATTGCGCTGATTATTGGTGCTCCGGCCCGCGCCTCCGCGAACGTAGTAGGCAATACCGTCGCCAAGATTCCTGCCATGACGAAGGCGAAGGAAAAGCTTGCTTTCCCTGGCGCGAAACCCATTGCTGTCGGCGCCGGCGTCCTGGTTACGGTCGATCAACAACTCGGCTAAATTGATGAGGCTGTCTTTCGAAAATTCCCAACCGGGTTTTAGCGTGAATGAGTCATTCATCATTCCCGTTTTTTTGTCCTTTTCGGACTCGTACTCCAGTCCAATTCGCGCGCCGTCGGCATGAGCTGCACCGCAAACAAACAGGATAATCAATCCAAGATACTTCAATTTTGATCGTATGAGCTGTTGCGTCATGGAGCGATGTTCAACTTCAGTGACGCCATTTCGCGACCCAAGGGCTGATTTCGATCAGCCACCGGGGGCGCGCTTGGCAGCCGCCTGCCCCAGACCGGCGCCCAGATGATGCACCAGCCGTCCATCGATGACCGCGCCGTAATGGATCTCCATGCTTGTGTAATTCACCTCGCCGCTGATTCGCGCGCGAGCCAGCAATTCAATGGTGTCGCAATCCTTCACCTGCCCATCGATGGCCCCGTTCACCACTACGCGCGGCGCCTGGATGTTGCCGTCGATATGCGCCTTTTCTCCCAAGACCAGCGTGCCTGGCTGATCGGACAAGGCGGACACGTTTCCGCGTACGGCACCGTCCAAACGCAGCCTTCCCCTGAAGGAAATGTCGCCTTCGATGCGCGTGCCGACGCTGATCAGGGTGTCGATATTTTTTCTCGAGGAGGCTGCCTTGAAGAACATCAGTACCGCCTGACTTTGGAAATCGGTTGAACCGGGTTTGTGCGCCGCCGGTGTGATGGACTTTTACTGGCGGCCTTAAATTGATTCTATCTTGCCGCTGGAGTTTCCCATATCGCCTTTTCGGGGCAATGTTTCCAATGTCTTCGCTGAATTGCCAACCTGCGCATATTTCTACGCAAACGGCATGTAATTGCTCAGAAACATATTAATCTAGCTTCACTGAATCAAGGAGCGGGGACCATGCCCGACAAGAATCCGATCGAAGTGATCCAAAACATGCTGAAGGTGATGGTCAGCCGCAAGGCCTCGGATCTGTTCCTCAGCGTGGGCTTCCCGCCGGCGCTGAAGATCGACGGCAAGGTGACGCCAATTTCCGAGCACAAGCTAACCGAGGCGCATACCAAGGATTTTGCGCGGGCGCTGATGAATGACAAGCAACTCGCGTCGTTCGAGGCGAGCAAGGAGTGCAACTTCGCGGTCGCCCCGGCCGCCATCGGCCGCTTCCGGGTGAGCGCTTACGTCGATCAGAATGGCGTCGGACTGGTGATGCGGACCATCAACACCAGGATACCGACCATGGAGGAGTTCGGCCTGCCGCCGGTGCTGCGCGAGGTGGCGCTGTCGGTGCGCGGCCTGGTCATGGTGGTGGGAGGCACGGGTTCCGGCAAATCGACCAGCCTCGCGGCCATGATCGGCTACCGCAATGTACACAGCCACGGGCACATCATCACGATCGAAGACCCGGTGGAATTCGTGCACGAGCACCGCAACTGCATCGTCACCCAGCGCGAAGTGGGCGTCACCACGGAGTCATGGGAGGCGGCGCTCAAGAACACCTTGCGGCAGGCGCCCGACGTCATCCTGATCGGCGAGATCCGCGACCGCGAGACCATGGAGCACGCCATCGCGTTCGCTGAGACCGGGCACTTGTGCTTCGCGACGCTGCATGCGAACAGCGCCAACCAGGCGCTCGACCGCATCATCAATTTTTTCCCCGAAGAACGCCGCCAGCAGTTGCTGATGGACCTGTCGCTCAACGTGCGCGCCTTCCTGTCGCAGCGCCTGGTGCCGCGCCTGGCCGGCAAGGGGCGCGTGGCCGCGTTCGAGATCATGCTCGACTCGCCGCTCATCAAGGACTTGATCTTCAAGGGCGCGGTGCACGGCATCAAGGAACTGATGGCCCGATCGGCCGATATCGGCATGCAGACCTTCGATCAGTCGCTGTTCGATCTGTACCAGGCGAATATCGTCGGTTACGAGGACGCGCTGCGTTTCGCGGATTCGGCCAACGACCTGCGGCTGCGCATCAAAATAGAAGGCCGCAAGCCCGGCGGCGGGGATGATTCCCCCCCGATACCTCCTCTCTAGCACTTCCCTGGTATCCCCAGGGCATTCCTAAGAATCGCATTTCATGAGAAAGTAGTTTTCGACTGATGTATAGTTTTCGCGGCCACACGACATTCGCCACTTCATGGGGGGTCATTCGATGAACACTGCACTGCCGGTTGATCCGCTTGCCCTGCGCGAGGAGGTCAAGAGCAAGTACCGGGATGTAGCCAGCAATCCGAACGGAGAGCATCACTTCCACACGGGCAGGCCGCTCGCCCGCCGTCTTGGCTATGACCACGCACTGGTCGACTCGATGCCGGATATGGCTGTCGAGTCCTTCGCCGGTGTGGCAAACCCGTTTTCGCTCCGAACGCTTGACGCCGCGGAAAAGGTCGTCGACGCAGGTTCGGGTGGAGGATTCGACTGCTTCGTCGCCGCGCACCAGGTAGGCCCGCGAGGCAAAGTCGTTGGCATCGACATGCTTGCGGAGATGCTGGAAAAGTCGCGCGGTGCGGCCACGCTCATGGGACTCGATCAGGTCGAGTTTCGCGAGGGACTTCTCGAACAGATTCCGGTGGAGGATGGCTGGGCCGATGTGGTCATTAGCAACGGGGTCATCAATCTTTGCCCCGACAAGAAGCGGGTGTTCTCCGAGTTGTGGCGGATTCTGCGTCCCGGTGGAAGTTTGCAGTTTGGCGACATTGCCAATGGCAAGCCGGTGCCGGCGGCAGCGTTGCGCGATATCGATTTATGGACTGGATGAATTGCCGGTGGCCTTCCGTGCGAAGGCTGGCAAGCGATGCTGGCGGAAACCGGATTTATCGACATCCGGATTGGAAAGCCATACGATACTTTTGGAGAAGCCAGAGGTGAAAAAAAGGCGAGGCTCTTCGATGTTTCCGGGTACACATTTCTAGCGCGAAGGCCCAAGACCGCCTAGCCGCGCCGCGATCGATCGCACGCGCGACAAACGAATGACAAAAACAGCCGAGTTCGGACGTTTGAGGCAGCGGTCGGACACGCGCGCTGGCTGCGCGCGCAAGTGGCGGTATCGGCGAAGGATCCATTCGTCAAGCTGGAACATAGCTAATCCGGATTCGGGCCCGAAATGACAAATCAGAGCGTCACTTTTTTCGATACGCAGTTTCAAAAGCAATTCGCGAGCAGCGACTTTGCGCTTAATCCTTTCGAGAAAGCCGCCCTGCCATTCGTGCGTGGGCAGGTGCTCGATCTGGGATGCGGCATGGGTAATCTGAGTATCGAGGCTGCCCGGCGCGGGGCGGATGTCCTGGCGGTTGACGCTAGCGGCACCGCGATAAAGCGAATTCAGGAATGCGCTTCCGCGGAGAATCTCGCGATCGAAGCCGTGCTTGCCGATATCGGGACTTACAAAATTACCGGGCAGTACGACACGATCATTGCAATCGGGCTCCTGATGTTTTTCAAGCGCGAACCGGCTCTCGCCCTGCTTGCCGAGATCCAGGAACATGTAGCCGCGCACGGCCGCGCAATCATCAACGTGCTGATCGAGGGAACAAGCTTCATGGGTATGTTCGAGCCCGGCAACTATTTTTTATTTGGACAGGGTGATCTGGAGGACCGATTCAAGGGATGGAATGTTTTGCGCTCGATCCGTGAGGGTTTCGACGCACCGGGGAACACCCGCAAGGAATTCTTGACATTGATCGCGCAAAAGAATTGATCAGGCGACACACTCGCCAGACCGCACGGGCCTCAGGCCGAATGATTGCCGCTGGTTATTATGCGGTTGAGGATCGACA
>MEQV01000119.1:0-456 GCA_001770355.1 Betaproteobacteria bacterium RIFCSPLOWO2_02_FULL_62_17 | reverse complement strand
CCGGTGCGGTTCGGCGAAAATGGCCGTGCCATGTTCGGCGATGAGTCGCTCGATAAGCTTGGCGCAGGCGGCGTATTGATCCGGAACCGGAGCCGGCGCTTCCGGGGGAATCGCTTCCACTTCGGCTAGGACCAGGCCCTGGGAATTCGCGCGGGTGGAAAGGACACGAAAGCGCTCGACGCCTTGGGTCATCAGTTCCAGCACGCCCATTTGCCGCATGTCGCATTGGACGATGCGCGCCTGGCAGCCCACTGACTCCGGCACCGCGGGACTGCCTACTTCCGCGCCTTCGCGGATCAGGCAGACACCGAACATCGATTTCTCCCGCAGGCATTGTCGCGCCATGTCCATATAGCGCGCCTCGAACACGCGCAGCGGCAGCAATCCTCCGGGAAACAGGACGGTGTTTAGCGGAAACAGCGGGAAATTTTCGGGGTGCAAGGACCTAAACCGGAC
>MEQV01000118.1:20189-28142 GCA_001770355.1 Betaproteobacteria bacterium RIFCSPLOWO2_02_FULL_62_17 | reverse complement strand
GACCGAACTGCGCTCCTCCGAGCATTTCTTCTTCCGGCTCTCCGACGCGAAGTGCGTCCAGTTTCTCAAGGACTGGGTCAACGCCCCGGGGCGGCTGCAACCGCAAGTGGTCAACAAGGCCAAGGAGTGGCTGGAGGGCGAAGGCGACAAAGCCCTCGGCGATTGGGACATTTCGCGCGACGCGCCCTATTTCGGCATCGAGATCCCCGGTTCGCCAGGCAAGTATTTCTATGTCTGGCTGGACGCGCCGGTGGGCTACTTCGCCAGCCTCAAGCAGTACTGCGCGCGCAAAGGCATCGATTTCGATGCCTACGTGAAGCCCGAGGCCAGCAAGGCGCAGGGCACCGAGATGATCCATTTCATCGGCAAGGACATCATTTACTTCCACACCCTGTTCTGGCCGGCGATGCTCGAGTATTCCGGCTACAAGACGCCGGACCACGTTTTTGTGCACGGCTTCATCACAGTCTCGGGCGACAAGATGTCCAAGTCGCGCGGCACCGGGATTTCGCCGCTGAAATACCTGGAAATCGGCATGAATCCCGAATGGCTGCGCTACTACATCGCTGCCAAACTCAATGCTCATGTGGAAGACGTGGATTTCAATCCGGAAGATTTCATGGCGCGGGTGAATAGCGACCTCATCGGAAAGTACGTCAACATCGCCAGCCGCGCCGCCGGTTTTCTTGGTGGGCATTTCAACGGCGAGCTGGAAGCGGACACGAATTGGAAGCAGCGCTTTTCAGCCGCCGAAACCGAGCGTGAGATACGCGATGGACTCGACGGCCGCGAGTTCGGCCGCGCGATTCGCGCCGCCATGACCTTCGCCGACCGCGTCAACCAGCATTTCGACACCGAGCAGCCTTGGAACCTCGCCAAACAGAAGTCCGATGGCGCCCGTGACGCACTGCACGCCTGCTGCTCGGAGTGCATCGCGGCGTTTCACGCATTAAGCGTTTGGCTGGCGCCCATCATTCCCGACACCGCGCGGCGCGCCATGCTGTTTCTCGGCGGCAAACCAGAGATCGTTTGGAGCGCTTGGGAGCAAACGCCACAGCGCATCGGTAAATATTCCCATCTGATGACCCGCGTCGAGGAAAAGCAGCTCGACGCATTGTTCGAATTCCCCGCCGCGCCCGACCCGAAGGAGCAAAAGAAAGTGGCAGAAACCCCGAAGACGCCCGCCCAGAGCCAATCTCCCGGAGATATCCCGGCAAGAGCCTCAGCGCATATCGGCATCGAGGACTTCGCCAAAGTCGATCTGCGCGTGGCGAAAATTATCAAGGCCGAGCACATCGAAGGCGCCGACAAGCTGCTGAAACTCACCCTGGATATCGGCAGCGAAACGCGCACGGTGTTCGCGGGAATCAAATCGGCCTACGACCCGGCGAATCTCGAAGGCCGGCTCACGGTAATGGTGGCCAATCTCGCGCCACGCAAGATGAAGTTCGGCATGTCCGAAGGAATGATTCTTGCCGCCAGTAACGAAAATGTGGGCGACACTCCGGGAATTTATCTGCTCGCTCCGGATTCGGGAGCGCTACCCGGCATGAAGATCAAATGATCCTGCCCTTCGTCGCGCATCGCGATTTGAAAGCGGAAGGAAACCATAAACGATGAAAGTGGGACGCAACGACCCCTGCCCCTGCGGCAGCGGAAGAAAATACAAACACTGCTGCCTTGCCGCCGCGGCAAGCATGCCCGAGACGCCGGAGGATCTGGCGTGGCGGCGCGTACGGCGCGCCCTCGAAGGGTTTCCAGCCGACATGCTGCGGTTCGTGACCCATGCCTACGGCCCGGCTGCGATCGACGAGGCCTGGCAGGAATTCACACTCTGGGAAGGGGACACATTCGACTTTGATACGCCGCACGCCCCGGTGTTCATGCCGTGGCTGTTTCACTGCTGGTCGCCGGACTCGGACGAAACGCGCGTCGCCGAAAAGTCTTTGCACGAGGTGACGCCCACCGAAGCCTTTCTTCACGCGAAGGGACGGCACCTCGACCCGGCGTTGCGCCGCTATCTCGAAGCCTGCACCGGCTCGCCGTTCAGTTTTTTCGAGATCGTGCGCGCCGACCCCGCCAGGGGATTCCGCGTGCGCGACATCATCACCGGCAAGGAGCAAGAGGTGCTCGAACGCAGCGCCTCGGCGATGTTGCAGCCGGGTGACATTGTGTTCGGGCAGATCGTCGCGACGGATGGCATCGCGCTGGTCGAGGCACTGTCTCCGTTTCCCATCCGGCCCGATACCAAGGCGGCCATTATCGAGCTGCGCCGGCGCATCACCGCGAGCGAAGAGGCGTCCGGTCCGGAGCACCTGCGCGAGTGGGACCTTGAACTGCGTGAGCTGTATCTCGAGATCGCGGACCGGACCCTCAATCCCAAGCTCCCAACGCTTCAGAACACGGACGGTGAGCCGCTTTCGCTTCAGCGGCTTAGCTTCGACATCGACTCGGCGCGTGAGGCGTTCGACGCCCTCAAACATCTCGCGCTCGATGCGCGCGACGACGAACTGCTCGATGGCGCCAAATGCGATACCGGTGGCACACTGCTGAAAGTGCGCTTTGATTGGTCGAAGCGCGGCAACAAGGCGCATGCGAGCTGGGACAACACCGTCCTCGGCTCGATCGAGATCGACGGCACACGGCTCACCGCCGAGGTGAATTCCGAGGCGCGCGCGCAAACTTTTCGAGATATCGTCGAGCGGGCACTCGGCGAGCGCGCACGTTTCCGTGCGACCAAGATCCGCTCAATGGAGAAGCTTCTGGCCGAAACAAAACGGAATAAACGAGCCACGAAGCAGGACGCCGAGGATCAAGCGCTGGCGGAGCTTCCCGAAGTGAAGGCGAGGCTCACCGAGATGCTGGAGGCGCATTACGAGCGCTGGGTGAACGAAGAAATCCCCATGCTCGGCGGCAGGACGCCGCTCGAAGCGGTCAAGGACCGCGACGGCCGCGAGATCGTCGAGGGCCTGGTGCTGCAGATTGAACGCGATGGCAGCAGCATGAAGCCGCCGCTTGACGCGGGGATCGTGTGGCGGCTGCGCGAGCGATTGGGGTTGATGAGCAAGCCCTGATGACAGCATGCTCGGCTGGATTGCCGGCGAAACCACAGCGAAGCCGGCGTTGGGCAATTCCTCTATATACAATTATCTCATCCAAAGCAGCGACGAGAGCGAAATCGGGATGATTCGCGGGTCGGGAACGCGAACGTCGTCTTCGAGCGTCACCAGCAGTCCGAACGGCGCGTTGTAGACAGCCTTTTCGAGGAAAGCGCGCAAACCACGCGTATCGTCGTGCGGGTCGATTCGCTTGCGATACTTGACCTCGATCGGGATGCGCTTGGTGCCCACCGTGAGCACGAAATCCACCTCCGGCTCCGCCCCGCGCATCGGAAAATGCGCCAGTTCAAGGTTCGGAACGCAAGACAGGAAATATCCCAGCACGCTTTCGGCCAGATGCCCGGCGAGGTCGGTGAGGTGCGGATTCGCGTTCAGTCCGGCGGGATCCAAGGGAACGATCTCCTGCAGCCAGCTTGCGCGCAGCCCGTGGTCGCTTAGGCAGATCTTGGCGGGTGCCTTGCGCTTCTTGAGCCGAAGCTCCATCGCCGGGACGAGCCGCACGAGCAGTGTCCCATCGAGAAACTTCATATAAGTCAGCACACGGCTCCAGCCTATGTTTCCGGCAAGCGCCTGCTGAATTTCAGGAACGAACGCGCTCTGACCCGCGACCTGGCCGGCGTAGCGGCAACACAGCCGAAAGACTTCCTCCAACAGCTTCTCGTCGCGCTTCGCGCCCCTTGGTCCGAGCCGCAGATCGTGCTGAATCGCGCGCTTGACGATGTTCGCATTGAGGTAGGCCGCTATCTCCGGCCACGGCGTGTCGCCGCGTTCGTGAGCAATCGGATAACCACCGCGGACGGAAAAAGCCTTGAAAGCCTGAACGCGGAGCTCTTTCTCCACCCGCGCCTTCGCAATGCCCTCCGTCCAGAATAGCGGATCGCTGAGGCGATCAGCGCCGTTGTCCTCCCAGTGGGGCTGCACCTGTCCAGCATGGGAAAGGTCCGCGATCTCCCGGAGAAGCAACGGCCCAAGGTCGAAGGTGGTAATCCTGCCCGCAAGACTGTCGCGGCCCGCCTCGATTCGAAGCGACGAGCTTCCTGTCAGGAGCACCCGCACGGTGTTGTTGTCCACAAGATGCTTGAGCTGCGGTGCCCAGGCGTCAAGGTTTTGCACCTCGTCGAACAGCAGAAAAACCGTACCGTCGGCATGCGCCGCTTCATTCAGCGTGCGCTGCAGCACGCGCGACTCGTACCATCGCGCGATGGTCAGGATCGGATCGCGCAGTTTGCGCAGACTCCCGATTTCGTCGAATGCAACGTACAAAATACGCCGGGCGGCGATCCCTTCGTCAAGCATCTTCTCAATGACCTGCCTGACAATGATCGTTTTCCCCACGCGTCGCGTGCCTCGAAGCACGCTCGCCGGGGTCAGTCCCGCATGAAGGCTGCGGTAGATCTTCGGAAAAATATGCCGCCGAAACCGGGGGATCTGAGGTCCGGGCAAACCCGCCCAGTGCGGGTTAAGCTCGCGCAGATTGTCGGCAAGCTCGGGCGCCAAAAGGTCGTGGAAAAAATCAGGCTGCGCCATCAGGACTTCTCCTTTGCCACGGCAAGTCCGCGGAATAGATCTGTCTTTTGCATCGCGTCAAACGAAGACCGCTTGATCAGGGATCGTCCAATCACCGTAGCCGTTAGTGGCGGAACTGATCGTAAGAATCCATTCCAAAAATACCAGTACCACCGTTGATATCCTTTAATATCCAAGCGTATATCGATGTTTCCATTACTATAGACAATATAAATTTAATACAATATTGATAGTATATATAAAAATACATTAAAATGTGCATATTATAAATACTTGATATGACAATTATGATTGTTTGCTTCGAGTGCCCTGACGATCGAAAACGTGAAATGGATGAGCTAATAGCCAAGGGCGGCTATCGTGATTACTCCGAATTTATTTCACTTGCCATCGCGAACCAGTTCCTTCTCCACTCGCGGGCCGGCATTGTTGCAGGAATCGTCGTGGAGTCGGCATCCGCGAGTTCGCGCGAACGTCAAGCTAATTCCAAATCCGGTAGTTCCGGTAGTCTAAACAACGAAAGCAAGGACGGGTCTGAAATTGAGCGCCCGATATTGGGTGACGTGCCCGAGGTTTTTCGGGCCCCTAAAATGCTTAGCGCCGACGTTCGTCTGGCCTCAATTCCAGAGGACTTTTTTGTTCTAGGGGAGGACATTCCTCTCGAAAGATGGCTATTTGGTCAGTTCAATCGCCTCTTGCCTGCAAAGGCAAGCTGCCGCGCGATCGCGAATATGCTGCCCACCCACACGGAAGGTCTTGAATTGGGTAAGGCGGCGGTAGAGATCGCTAGGCAGGCAAGAAATCTGGCCATCGAACTGCAACGGCGTGATTCGTTGCTCTCGACTGATCGGGACGATCAGCTATCAACAGCCTTACCCAGTCCTTCAAGCGCAGAGAAGGGGATCGCTCGCTATTCCAGCCAGTTTGTTGGAGGAATGAACAAACGAGGGCAACTATCCGGGTTGTTGGCCTCGCTCAAGCTGATCGGTCGTTGTGAAGGCAAGAAAAGCACTATTTCGCTTACCGAGGCAGGTTGGTCGTTTGCACTGCTACAAAACCCATGCCTTGATGGGACTGATGGCAGGACCGCTGACAAGTTTTCAGACGAAGAACGCGAGTTTTTGTGTTCCCTAATTCACAATGCGGTACCCCAGGAGAGATCGGCCTACAAGACAATCATCGAATTGATTGGCCAGGGCCACAACACGCCGGAAAACTTGGACGTCGCATTGCAGAAGCACGTTTCTCCGAATTTCAACGCGTCACAGTCATTCATTGCCACACAAAGATCTGGCGCCATTTCACGAATGACGGACCTTGGTCTTGTTGCCCGAGAGCGCGATGGAATTCGAGTTAAATATGTTGTCACCGAGCGCGGCAAGCAATTCCTGGGAAAGATGCATCATGAATGACAACGAATCCAAAGTGCTATGTGAAGAATTGATGCGCGCCGATACAGAAGAGGCGGTAATCGGCCATTTGAAAAACGCCAATCTGTGGGACGACCCAAGAATCTGGCGATTTTACGGCGACTCAGAAAATAACTTTAGCGGAGCCGGGAATCAGCAAAGCCGACCAGACGCCGCCTTGGTTGAAAAGCTCGTAAATTCGATTGACGCTCGTCTAACCAACGAGTGCTTGGCAGCCAATATCGACCCGGAAGGGCCCGAGATGAATGCCTCTGATGGCCTCTTCATCGAGTGGGCGATACCAAATGCCGCCTAAGTAACGCCAAACACGACTGTCAACGTTCACCGTGTAGAAGGCGCCAATTGGACGCCCCCCATCCTGCGCTCGGCTACCGAAAACGCGGTATATAGCCGCTGTCAACGGGAGGATCACTTCCCGGATGTTCCTTCGATGGCTAGGCTGTGGGCGATAGGTCATGAGTGGGTCGTTGTTGATTGCGATGCCTAACGAATATGGTTTGTGAAATCGCCAGATAGCATACCCCCGCGTTCGTTTTACTGGGTATCAACTTCTTTGGAATCAACGCGTTGGAAATACGGATGCTGAGACGCACTTTTGTTATCTGGAAAAAATCAGGTCAAGTGCCTGTTCTTCTGGAAAAAATCGGTACGGCTACAGTGTCCTGCCAGGAACCGCACGGTTTCGAATGTGCCTGGACCCGGGGTCACCGCGCGGCATGAAGGAAGTGGAATGGCTGGGTTAAATTCATAAAAATACTTCATCTAGAGGGCCATCTGACGTGCCTTGACGTCAGATTTTGATTCCAAATAAGGAATTGGCTGGAAGACCACTAAAATACGCCCTTGGATCTGCCCAATCCTGGCCGGATCCCTCCAGTTTGCAATGATCAAACCCCTCTACATCCAGGTCTTCCTTTCCTCCTGCAATCACACCACCGTGAACGGCACGCGCCTCACGGTGCTGTTGTACGCGGCCTATCTGCAGGCGTCACCGGCGGTGATCGGGTTGCTCGCGGCTTCGTTCGGGCTGATCAGCGCTTTCATGGCCGTAGGGATGGGGCGCTGGATCGACCGGATCGGGCCGAAGAAGCCGTTCATGCTGGCCTCGCTGGTGATTGCGCTGTGCGGCGTATTGGTCTGGGCGGTGGAGGGGCTAGCAGTGCTGTTTTTCATCTGCCCGCTGGTGGGGATTTTCAACAGCATGTTCCAGATCGGCTCGCATCAGGCGATCGGGCGTTTCGGCAAGCCCGAGGACAGGACCGCCAATTTCACGGTGCATTCGCTGGGTATTTCGGCGGCCACTTTCATCGGGCCGATGATTTCAGGCCTGTCGGTTGACCACCTGGGGCATTTGAATTCGTTTTTATTGCTGGGGGTGCTTTCCGCTGTGCCGCTGGCGGCGCTGGCATCCAGGCTCCTGATTTATCCGCCGCAGGCTGCGCGCAATCGCGAGGCGTCGGCGGAGTCCCGGGGCAGTTGGTCGCTGCTCAAGGACATTGATCTTCGCCGCGCCTACATCGTCGCCTCGCTGAACAATTGCCTGTGGAGCCTGGTGAGTTTCATGATACCGCTCTACGGCACGCAGATCGGCCTGTCGGCAACGCGCATCGGCACTTTGATGGCGATCCTCGCCTCCGGCACGGTGGGCATACGCGTGGTGATGCCCTGGCTGCTGCGCAACGTCAAGCGCTGGCCGCTGGTGATGGGCGCGCAATCGATGATCGCCATCGGCTTCATCGGCATGCCGTTCACCGGGGTCTACCTGTGGATGGGCGTGCTTGCCTGTTTGATCGGCATGGGGCTGGGACTTTCCGGTCCGGTGGCGACCACGCTGATGTATGACGCCTCGCCCGCGGAGCGCGTCGGCGAGGTGGTGG
>MEQV01000118.1:18342-19974 GCA_001770355.1 Betaproteobacteria bacterium RIFCSPLOWO2_02_FULL_62_17 | reverse complement strand
GAGGAGAACAAGGGATGAACGAAAAAGTCATGGATGCGCCGGCGGCGGCTGTGCAGGCAGGTCCAAGCGAGACATTTCGCGAGACGCTGCGCACGTATCCCACCATTTACCATCTGCGCGAATGCGCGCGCCGGCGCCTGCCCGGCTTTGCCTTTGACGCGGGCGATGGCGGCGTGGGTGCCGACAAGGGCGTCCACAGAAACTGGAATGCGCTCGACGCGGTGGAGCTGATGCCGAAGTATGGCGTCACGCGGGGCTTGCCGCCCACCGGGGTGGAGCTTTTCGGTCAGCGCTACGCCGCGCCCATAGGTATCGCGCCGATGGGGTCGCCCGGCATCGTCTGGCCGCATGCCGACGAGTTGCTCGCGCAGGCCGCGCAGAAGGCGCGCGTGCCTTACAACCTCTCCACGGTATCGGGCATGTCGATCGAGGAAGCGGCGCGCTATGCGCCCGACGTATTCTGGCTGCAGTTGTACCGCTTCCCGCGCAACGAGCACGCCATCGGCTTCGATCTCGCGCGCCGCGCCGCGGCGGTGGGCGCGAAGGTACTGGTGATGACGCTGGACGTGCCGGTGCGCACCACGCGCACGCGCGAAGTGCTCTCGGGCATATCCTCGCCGTTCCGTTTCACGCCGAAGATGATTGCTCAAGCGCTGAGCTGTCCTTCGTACTGCACGTCGTTTCTGCAGCACGGCATTCCGCGCTTCGCCAATTTCATCAAGTATGCGGGTGAAAACGTCGGGCTCAACGAAATGTCGAAATTCATCCAGGGGGAATCCGGCGGCGCATTCACCTGGGAAGACGTGGCGCGTTACCGCGACGTCTGGAAGGGCCCGCTGATTATCAAGGGCGTGATGCATCCCGAGGACGCCGAGCGCGCGATTGCCCTCGGCTGCGAGGGGATACAGGTATCCAACCACGGCGGGCGCCAGATGGAGGGACTGCCGGCCACCATCGATGTGCTGCCCGGCGTGGCGGCCGCAGCCAACGGCCGCGCGAAAATTCTTTTCGACAGCGGCGTGCGCAGCGGACTCGATGTGGTGCGGGCGATGGCGCTGGGCGCCGATTTTGTGCTGGCGGGCAAGGCATTCCTGTGGGGCCTGGGGGCGATGGGCGCTGCCGGCCCCAGCCATACGCTGGAACTTTTCATCGACGAAATGCGCGCCGCGCTGGGTCAGATCGGCGCGCGAACGTTCGAGGAGGCCCGCAAGGTGCCGATCCGGCATAACGCGGCGTTCCGGATTTCCTGACAGGCGATACGAGGGCTTGTCCCGCCGGGATCCCCGCCGCGGATCGTGATTGGTCCGCGACGTTCCCACGTTTCGAGAACTGGGGTACGACATCGATATTTCACTCTGATATGTAACTGGGAGAAATGATGCGACGATTCATCCGTAAGGCGATTTTAGGGTTCGCGATTCTGGTTTCAGGCGCGGTGTATGCGTTCCCCACCAAACCTCCATCCATCATCGTGCCGCAGGCGCCGGGCGGCGCCAACGACGTGCTCGCGCGCATGGTGGCGGGCAAACTCCAGGAGTACTGGGGCATGCCGGTGCTGGTGGATTTCAAGCCGGGCGGCGGCGTGATCGTTGCCACGCAGTTTGTCGCGCGGAGCGCGCCGGACGGCCATGT
>MEQV01000118.1:17442-18267 GCA_001770355.1 Betaproteobacteria bacterium RIFCSPLOWO2_02_FULL_62_17 | reverse complement strand
TTTCGTGCCGGTGGCGCGCCTGGGCTACAACGTCATCGGATTAGCGGTGGTGCCTTCCCTGAAGATCGACGATGTGAAAGGGCTGATCGAACTGGCGCGCGCGAAGCCGGATTTCCTGTCGCATGGATCCAATGGCATTGGCACCGGCGCGCATCTGGCCGGGGAACTGTTCAAGCACATGGCCGGCGCGAAGATGGTGCATGTGCCCTACAAGGGCGGCGCCCCCTTGTACGCCGATATGATGGGAGGTCGGGTGCCGGTAGCGTTTGTCATTCTCAACTCGGCGATGCCTTTGGTGAGATCAGGAAAGCTGAAAGTGCTGGCGATCACCAACCCGCAGCGCAGCGCGATCTTCCCGGATTACCCGCCGCTTTCGGCGACCTTGCCCGGTTATGATTTGACCACCTGGAGCGGTTTCATTGTCGCCGCGGGCACGCCGCGCGAGGTGGTTCAAAAAATTTCGGCGGACGTGATTCGCGTGGCCAACGCGCCTGACCTGCGGCCTAAGTTCGACGAGTTCGGTTATGAGCTTGCGCCGCTTGGCGCCGCCGAATTCGAGGCGTTCATACGCGCCGAGATGGAAAGCAAGGGAAAGCTGGTGCGCGAGTCGGGGGCCAAGTTCGAGTAGCATGGCGCGGAATTTCCCGCGCATCACCGATATTGCAGATGGAGGAAGAACGTGGATAAGGGCATAGGCGCGCACATACCGCGCCGCGAGGATTTCAGGCTTCTGACCGGCACGGGCCAGTACGCGGACGACATGCGCGCCGAAGCTCAGGTTTATGGCTATGCGCTGCGCGCTTATCACGCGCATGCGCGGTTGAA
>MEQV01000118.1:13669-17423 GCA_001770355.1 Betaproteobacteria bacterium RIFCSPLOWO2_02_FULL_62_17 | reverse complement strand
GCAAAAAAGGCGCCTGGCGTGATCGCGGTGCTGACCGGCGCCGATTACGCCGCCGACGGGCTGAAAGGCATTCCGCACGGCGCCATGACGGTGAAGCCCGAGGACTATAAGGTTCCGTGCTTCGGCCAGGCCGACGGCAAACCCGCGTTCTCCGCGCCCAACATTCCGATCGTGCGCGACAAGGTGCATCACATCGGCGAGATCGTGGCCTTCGTGGTTGCCGACACCCTGCAGCAGGCACGCGACGCGGGCGAGTTGATCGAGGTCGATTACGAGGTGCTGCCCGCCGTGACGCGCGGCATGGAAGCCATGAAGCCCGGTGCGCCGGCGATCTGGGACGAGCAACCCGGCAACATTGCCTTCGACGGCCTGCATGGCGACCATGCCGGCGCCGAAGAAGCCTTCCGCAAGGCGGCCCACGTGGTCGAGGAGGAATTCCCCTTCAACCGCGTGGCCAACGCGCAGATGGAACCGCGCGCCTGCCTCGCCGAGTACACCGCCGAGGGGCGTTTCATCCTGCACGCCGGTTCGCAGGGCGTTCACCGGCTCAAAGGCAATGCCGCGGTGGTGTTCTCCTGCGACCCCTCGAAGATTCGCGTGTTGACCCGCGACACCGGCGGCGGCTTCGGGCCGCGCTCGCACTTGTACCCGGAGTACGTGCTGTCGATGTGGGCGGCGCGTAAACTCGGGCGCCCGGTCAAATGGAACAGCGACCGCTCCGAGGCGTTCCTTTCCGACTACCAGGCGCGCGATGTCACCATTCGGGGCTCGCTGGCCCTGGACGCCAACGGAAAATTTCTCGCGCTTAAAGAGACCATATACTCGAACGTAGGCGGCAACTGCGTGTCCTATGTGCCGGCGGCGAATGGCTCGCGCATTGCCACCACCGTCTACAAGACGCCGTTCCTTGGCATGCACGCCATCGGCATCCTGTCGAACACCCTGCCCTCGGTGAATTACCGCGGCGCCGGGCGCCCGCAGGCGATGCTGGTGATGGAGCGCCTGATCGATCTGGCCGCCGACAAGATCGGCATCGATCGCATTGAATTGCGCCGCCGCAACCTGATCGCGCCCGCGGATTTCCCATTCAAGCAGGCGGGAGGCCTTACCTACGATTGCGGCGAGTTCGAAAGGAACATGGACCGTTGCATGGAATTCATCGACTGGAAGGGCTACGCGGCGCGGCGCGAGGAGGCGAAGCGGCGCGGCAAACTCTCGGGCATCGGCCTGGCCAATTACATCGAGACCCCGGTGGGCGCGCCGATCGAGCGCTCGAACATCGTGGTGCGCACCGACGCCGACAAGGTCGACGTCATCATCGGCACGCAATCGGGCGGGCAGGGACACGAGACCAGTTTCGCGCAGGTGATCGAATCCTGGCTCGGCGTTCCCATGGACGATGTGAACCTCATCACCGGCGATTCCGATATCGTGATCGAGGGCGGCGGCACGCACTCCGACCGTTCGATACGCATGGGCGGCTTCGTGATGGTCAAGGCTTCAGAACAGATCATCGAAAAGGGCAAGAAGATCGCCGCGCATCTGCTTGAAGTGGCGGTGACCGACATCCAGTTCGGCAAGGGAGAATTTACCGTCGCCGGCACCGACAGATCGGTTTCGCTGTTCGAGGCGGCGCGCGCCGCAGCCACCGACAAGGTGCCCGAGGAACTGCGCGGCGCCTTGTCAGGCGATGCCAAGTACGTGGGCCGCATTCCGGCGTATCCGAACGGCTGCGCGGCGGCCGAAGTGGAAATCGATCCCGATACCGGCGTGGTCGAGATCACGCGTTACGTCTGCATCGACGATGTCGGCCGGGTGGTCAATCCGCTGATCGTCGATGGGCAGACGCACGGCGGCATCGTGCAGGGCGTGGGACAGGTGCTGACCGAGCACGTCGTGCATGACGCCGAGGGCCAGATCCTCTCGGGTTCGTTCATGGACTACGGCATGCCGCGCGCGGACATGTTCCCGGAGTTCAAGGTGGAGAACAACGAGGTGATCACCAAGGGCAATCCGCTGGGCGTCAAGGGCGGCGGCGAAGCCGGCACCACCGGCGCGCTTGCGGTGATGATGAACGCCATCCTGGATGCGCTCAAGCCGCTGGGGATCACGCGCTTCGATATGCCGGCGACACCCGGGCGGGTGTGGCAGGCAATACACGCAAGCCGCGCTACTGCACCTGCAGCCCGGACAGTTTAATCAACTCGGCAGTTTTCGCCAGCGATGCTTTGACTTCGGCGGCGAATTCTTCCGGCGTGTTGAGCGTGACGATATAGCCGTCGTCCTCGAATTTCTTCCTGAGTTCCGTGCCCGTCAGGATCTTCGACAGCGAGCCATGCACGCGATTGAGCACCGGCCGCGGCAGTCCCGCGGGCGCGTGCACCGAGGCGCTCCATACCGGCAGACGCTCGAATCCAGGGACCAGTTCGTCGACCACCGGCACGCCGGGCAGGCGTGCATACGGCCTGGTGGTGACGGCAAGCAGCTTCAGCTTGCCCGCGTTCACCTGCTGCACCGCCGAGAGATAGGCAATGAACGCGAGTTGCACGCGACCGGCCACGAGGTCGGGCAGGACCTGGCCGAAACCCTTGTAGGGCACATGCAGCATGTCGATGCCCGCGCGCAGCTTGAGGATTTCGCCGTCGGCATGCTGCGAGCTGCCGATGCCGACGCTGGCAAACGATAATTTGCCCGGATTGCGCTTGGCGTAGTCAATGAATTCCCGCATCGAGTTGACCGGAAGCGATGCAGGCACGGCGATGGTCACCACGCCGGCCATCAGTTTCGAGACGTGGGTGATGTCCTTGACCGGGTCATAAGTCGTTTCCCTGGGCGTGGTCACCGGTCCCGTGACAATCGGGTTGGAGGCGGTCCACACCAGCGTATAGCCGTCGGCGGGCTGCTTGGTCATGTAATCGGTGCCGATGATGCCGTTGGCGCCGGCGCGGTTCTCGATGACCACGGGCTGTCCCAGCTCTTCCTGCCAGGCCGGTTGCACCAGGCGCAGCGTGACGTCGGCACCGCCGGGTGGAAAGGGCACGATGACGCGAACCGGTTTCACGGGATAGGATTGCGCCAGGGCAGGTGAGCAAGCCCACGATGCGGCTCCCAGCACCAGCAGTGTTACAAGGGAATTTTTTCCCATGATCGGATCTCCAGTTTTATCGACTGCGTTGGGGTCAGGTCTAAAAAGCATGGTGATTAGGCCTTACAATATCACTCGTAACTTTGCATTTCAGGCGCCGCGTTCATGACCGAATCTTCGCAAAAAATCAGCCAGAGGCAGATGTATTCCGTTTTGATCGGCGCCAGCCTCATGCTCACCATGAGCATGGGCATGCGCCAGAGTTTCGGCCTGTTCGTCCTGCCGGTCACCCAGGACATCGGCGTTTCCGTGGCCGATTTCACCCTGGCGCTGGCGCTGCAGAACATCATCTGGGGAGCCACTCAACCCCTGACCGGCGCGGTGGCCGACAAGTTCGGCGTGCGCACCATCACCCTGCTCGGTTCCATCCTTTTCGCGGCCGGCCTTGCGGTGACCATGGTGGCCACCGGGCCGGTGATGCTGATCGTCGGCATGGGCGTGCTGATCGGGCTGGCGATGTCCTGCGTGTCGCTGAGCCTGGCGCTTGCCGCCAGTGCCAAGGTGGTATCCGTGGCCAGACGCAGCGTGACGCTCGGCGCGGTGTCCTCGGCCGGTTCGATCGGGAGTTTCCTCGCGGCGCCGCTGGCGCAGGGCTTGATTGTCAGCCAG
>MEQV01000118.1:1457-13655 GCA_001770355.1 Betaproteobacteria bacterium RIFCSPLOWO2_02_FULL_62_17 | reverse complement strand
CATGGTCAGCTTTCTCATTTTGTGCGTCGTCATGCTGCCGGGGGCCTACTTTGCCGGTGCCGGCGACGGCAAAGCAGCGCGTCCGCTGCCCGGGGCGATGGACCGCGATGCCGGATTGTCGCTGAAATCCGCGTTGCACGAAGCGGCGCACCACAAGGGTTTTGTCACCATGGCGATCGCGTTCTTCGTGTGCGGGCTGCAACTGGTGTTCATCACCACGCATCTGCCGGCATATCTTGATCTTTGCGGCCAGTCGCCGTCGCTTTCCGCGACGGCGCTCGCGACCATCGGCGGGTTCAACGCCATCGGCTGCTATGTGCTGGGCTGGATGGGCGGCAAGCTTCCCAAGCAGTATCTGCTGGGCAGCGTGTATATCCTGCGTTCGCTTTTCATTGTTGTCTATTTCAGTTCCGCGCCCACGCCGACCTCGACGGTGGTGTTCGCGGCGGCAATGGGAATGTTGTGGCTGGGCACCGCGCCGCTGGTGAGCGGCCTGATCGCTCATATCTTCGGCCTGCGCTATATGGCGACACTGTCGGGCATTGCCTTTTTCAGCCACCAGGCGGGATCATTCGTCGGCGCCTGGGGCGGTGGGCTGATATTCGATGCGATGGGGAACTACGACATGGCATGGGAGATCGGCGTGGCCATCGGCCTTTCGGCCGGCATCGCGCAGATGTTCATGCAGACTCAGCCCACCACCAGAATGGCCGCTGCCGCGGCCTGAGCGGGTTCACCGCCGCCTCGATCGCGCCGGCGCGCATCGCGAACTGAAGCAACGCGCCGCGCGGATTCGGATGCGCCGGTTCGCCTTGACCAGCCGCCCATAGATCGCTAGGAGCTTCTCCATGAAAAAAATCGCGCTCGAAGAGCATTTCATCAGCCAGGCGCATCTCGACTGCCTGCGCGCGCGCACCGACTTTCCGCGGCTTGCGACGGTCGACGACGGGAGCGGCAACAAGGTCGAGCGCCTGTTGCGCACGCCGACCAGTTCGCAGGTGTACACGCCCAGGCGCGTCTCGCAACTTCTCGACGTGGGTGCGGGGCGCATCGCGGAGATGGACCGTTCCGGCGTGGACATGCAGATTCTGAGCATGACCGGCCCGGGCGTCGAGGAATTCGATCACGCCACCGGCACGGCGCTGGCGCGGGACATCAACGACGAAGTGGCCGACAAGATCAAGCCGAACCGGCAGCGCTTCGCGGCCTTCGCAACGCTCGCCTATGGCGACCCCGCCGCCGCGGCCGACGAACTGGAACGCGCGGTAACGCGTCTCGGGTTCGTGGGCGGCAAGCTCAACTCGCACGTCGGCGGGGAATACCTCGACGAGCGGAAATACTGGGTGCTGTTCGAGCGCGCCGCGACGCTCGGCGTGCCGATTTACCTGCACCCCAAGGAACCGCCGCAGAAGATGCTTGACCTCATCGCTCCGTATCCGACGCTGATGATGGCCACCTGGGGTTTCGCCGCGGACACCAGCCTGCATGCCATGCGGCTTATCGCGAGCGGCCTGTTCGACGCGCATCCCCGTACCAAGATCATCCTGGGACACCTCGGCGAGGGCATACCGTTCTGGCTGTGGCGCATGGATAACCACTGGAAAAAGGAAGGCTGCCGCGCGAATCGCCTTCCGAGCGAGTACTTCAGGGACAATTTTCTGGTCACCACCAGCGGCATGTTCACGCAGCAGACCTTCCTGTGCGTGTACCAGGTGCTGGGGGCCGACACCATGATGTTCGCGGTCGACTACCCCTCGGAGTCGAACGACGCGGGCGTGCAGTTCATCGAGTCGGTGCCGATTTGCGAGGCGGACAAGGCCAAGATCTGCCACGGGACAGCGGTGAAACTGCTGGGTGTGTAGGCCATTGAATAGAAGTGCGCCTAGCGCTTCGCGGGTATCAGCGGCAACAGCAGAGACGACGGGTACTCGGGGGTGTGATACACGGTGTGCCTGACCTCTTCGTTGCGCGGCAGATGCAGCGACAGCCGGTAGACGTAACTCGCGCCTTCCCAGGGAGCGTCCTGCGCTTTCACCAGCAACTGGATGCGGTGCCCCGCGCGAAAAACATACGAGGTCTCGCGCATCTCGATGGCGTAGCTTTCAACCCGGCCGGGTTGCACCGGCACCGCCCGTGTGTGCGGGTGAAAGGGTTTGTAGGGTTTCGACTTCGCCGCATCGGTTTCGCGGTGCGAGGCCTTCAGCCAGCCTATGCTCACACGCTTATTGCCGCCGTCGGGCGCGATGTCCTCCAGTTCCACGATCCAGTTGCCGTCGCTGCTGGAGAGCGAGGCGAACAGCGTCGCCGCCATCGGTCCGGTCACCTCGGTATCTTCGCCCAGGGGTGCCGTCGCGCATGGTGATCCAGACATTCTTTTCGACGCGGGTCCGGTATTGCGGCCGCGAGAGTTTCTCGTGCCAATCCTGGGACATGCTTTTCCTGTGGGCTGTTCAGTAGCGGCTCGCGCGACGCGGCAGGCCGAGGTGGTCGCGCAGCGTCCGGCCCTCGTATTCGCTTCGCATCAATCCGCGTTTCTGCAACTCCGGCACCACCAGCTCGACGAACTCGTCCAGGGAACCCGGCTGGCAGGGCGGCTGGATGTTGAAGCCGTCCGCGCCGCCTTTTTCGAACCATTCCTGCATGTGGTCGGCGACCTGCTGCGCGGAACCGACGATCGCGCTCTTGCCGCGGCCGTGCGCCGCCCGCAGCGCAAGCTGGCGGATGCTGAGATTTTCACGTTTTGCCAGGTCGAACCAGTTCTGGCGGCCGCTTTTCGCAGCCGAGGGCGGCACCGGCAGCATCTCTTCGGGAGGCAGGGGGCCGTCCATGGGATACGGGGACAGATCGACGCCGCCGAGAACCGTCGCGAGGATCTCGCGCGCCACAACCGGATGCATGAGGGATTGCAGTAGCTGCTCCTTTTCGCGCGCTTCCGACTCCGTGCGTCCGACCACGGCGCTCAGTCCGGGCATCACCACCACGTGGTCCGGATTGCGCCCATAGCCCAGCGCGCGCGATTTCAGCTCATCGTAATAGGCCCTGGCCTGGTCGAGCACTACATGGCCGGTGAAGATCGCGTCGGCGAACTCGGCGGCAAAATCGCGGCCGTCGTCCGAGGATCCGGCCTGCACCAGCACCGGGTGGCCCTGCGGCGGACGCGGCAGATTGAGCGGTCCGCGCACCGAGAACCATTTGCCTTTGTGGCCGAGGGTGTGCAGCTTTTCCGGAATGAAGAACTGTCCACTTTCCTTGTCGCGCACAAACGCATCGTCGTCCCAGCTGTCCCACAGGTCCCGCACGATGCGGGTGAACTCGCGCGCGCGATCGTAGCGCTCGGCGTGGGTATAGTCGTTTTCGATGCCGAAGTTGCGCCCGGCGGACGATTGTGCGGTGGTGACGATGTTCCATCCCGCGCGGCCGCCGCTCAGATGGTCGAGCGAGCCGAACTTGCGCGCTATGTTGTAGGGCTCGTTATAGGTGGTCGAGGCGGTGCAGGTCAGGCCGATTTTCGTGGTGACCGCGGCAAGAGCGGAACACAGCGTGATGGGCTCAAAGGCCGCCACGTACTGCGCCGAGCGCGACAGCGCCTCCATTTTGGCCTCGCGCACCGCGGGCGTGTCGGCGAAAAACAGCATGTCGAACTTCGCGCGCTCCGCGGTGCGCGCCATGTCCACGTAGCTCTGCAGGCGTATGCCTTCATCCGCAAAGGTGAGCGGATGGCGCCATGAGGCGACGTGATGGCCGGTGACATTGAGGAATGCGCCCATTCTCATGAGACGTTTTGCCATGATGGTTTTCCTCTATATGATGGGGTGCTGTTGTGAATTCAATGATATCCAGCATCGCTGGATATTGCCATTGTCATTCAGCTTACCAATGGCTGGAAACAGGAGGATCGCATGAGCGATGCAAAGCGCATGATGAAGCTGGGCGTTTTTTTCAACCCCACCGGGCACCATGTGGCGTCGTGGCGTCATCCGCGCTCGCAGGCGGATGCCGGCATCAACGTTCAGCACTACGTTGAGTTGGCGCAGACCGCCGAGCGCGGCTGTTTCGACATGATTTTTCTGGCGGACAACGTGGCGGTGCGCGAGGCGCCGATGGCGGCGCTGTCGCGTTCGGCGCAATACATCGCCAATTTCGAGCCGCTGACGCTGCTTTCAGCGCTTTCCATGGTGACGAAAAAAATCGGCCTTGTGGCCACGGCCTCCACCAGCTTCAACGAACCGTTCAACATCGCGCGAAAGTTTGCATCGCTCGACCACTTGAGCGGCGGGCGCGCCGGCTGGAATATCGTCACCACCGCGAGCCGCGCGGCGGCACGCAACTTCGGGCGCGATGAGGTCATGGAGCACCATCAGCGCTACGAACGCGCCAAGGAATTCACCCGCGTTGTGATGGGCCTTTGGGACAGTTGGGACGATGATGCATTCCTGCGCGACAAGGGGTCAGGATTGTTTTTCCGGCCCGAGGGCTTGCACTCGCTGGATCACAAGGGCGAGTGGTTCTCGGTCAAGGGACCGCTGAACATTCCGCGTTCGCCCCAGGGTTACCCGGTGCTGGTGCAGGCGGGCTCCTCGGATGACGGCCGCAGTTTCGCCGCGGAATTCGCCGAGGCGATCTTCACCGGCCACGTCAATCTGGAATCGGCGCAGGAGTACTACGCGGATGTGAAGGCGCGCGCTCGCGGTTTCGGACGCAATGTGGACCAGGTGGTGGTTATGCCTGGGCTCTCACCGGTGGTGGGCCGCACTGAAAAGGAGGCACAGGAGAAGCAGGACACCCTGCAGTCGCTGGTGGACCCGGTGGTCGCGCGCGAAATCCTTTCAACCTTGCTTGGCGGCGTGGACCTGTCGCCCTATCCTCTGGACGGTCCCCTGCCGGACCTGCCTCCGGTCGTAAGCGACAGTCAGAGCACGCGCGCCAATTGGGTGAATCTGGCGCGCAAGGAAAACCTCTCCATCGGCCAACTGGCGATGCGCGCCACGCACGGGCGCGGCAAGAGCGCCGCCGTGGGCACGCCCGCACAGATCGCCGATCACATGGAAAAGTGGTTCACGCAAGGCGGCGCCGACGGCTTCAACATTCAGCCGCCGGTGCAGCCCGGCTTCCTCGACGATTTCGTCGAGATGGTGATACCGGTGCTGCAGGAACGCGGCCTGGTGCGCGGTGAATACCAGGGCGATACGCTGCGCGAGCATCTGGGATTGCCGCGTCCGGAAAACCGGCACAAACTGGCTGCTGCAAGGACGTCTGCGGCAGCAGTCGTCTGACCTCATCAAACCAGAGGGAGGAGAGCCATGAAGCCTTGTACCGCCGCTTCCATCGTTTCCGCTGTCGCCGTCCTGATTGCAGCCATTCCTGCGCTCTCGCAGGCACAACCCGCCTATCCCACCAAGCCGATCCGGGTGATCGTGCCGTTTCCGGCCGGCGGCGGCCCCGATGTCGTGATGCGTCGAGTGGGCAACGATCTGTTGCAGCGCATCGGCCAGTCCTGGGTCATCGAAAATCGCGCCGGCGGCAATTTCGTCACCGGCGCCGAAGCCTGCGCGCGGGCGGCTCCGGACGGCTACACGCTTTGCTATATCAACAGCACCCAGACCTCGGTCAATCCGCATGTGATGAGCAAGCTCCCCTACGATGCGGAAAAGGATTTCAAGCCGGTCACCAATCTCTACACCCTGGTGAGCGGCGTATTCGTGAGCGCGGCCACGCCGGTCAACAGCATGAAGGAGTTCGAGGCCTGGGTGAAGGCGCGCCCCGGCAAGGTGAACATGTCCAGCCATGGCCCGAACACGCCCACTGACATCTACCGCCGCTGGCTGAATGAGCGCTGGGGCACCGACATGGTGGGCATCGGCTACAAGGACGGCAATGCCATGATCGCGGCTTTGATGGCGGGCGATATCCATTTCACCTGGATCGGCTATTTCAACGCGCTCGGACAGGTGCAGGCAAAAAAAGTGAAGATGCTGGCGATCAGCAGCGCCAGGCGCTACCCCGGATTCCCCGAGGTGCAGACCTATACCGAGGCCGGCATCGTCGATCCACCGATGACCCCGTGGCAGGGGCTGGCCTTTCCCGGCAACACCCCCGACGTTGCGGTTCGGCGCATTAACGCCGAGATAAACAAGCTGTTCAGCGAGCCCGAGTTCGTCAAATTCATGGTGACTCAGGGCCTGGACAGCCTAGTGGGCACGCCCGAGGAATTCGCCGCCTACATGCGCCGCGACCGCGAGATCGCCGGCGAAATCATCAGGAAATTCAAAATTCCAAAGCAATAGGCCCCAGTTGGGACGAAGGCCCGTTTATCATCCGCTCTTGCGCGCCATTACCATCCTCGGAGGAACCCCGCATCATGCCAAGAGTTGCCGTACCGTTGCCTTACTTCGATTTCTTTCCGGAGCTCAAGGCCGAGTTCGCCAGGAAATATCCGGGAACCAAGTTCTCGCAGCCAGGCATGCTCATGCAGGGCGACACGCTGGTCGATTTCCTCCGCGGGCACGACACCGCGGTCATTGGATTGAATCGCTTTACCGACGAAGTCTGCGCGGCGCTGCCCGAACTGAAAGTAGTGTCGCTGTGTTCGGCCGGCGTCGATCACATCGACCCGGCCATCCTCAACAAGTACGGCGTCAAGATGTGGTGGGCGCCGGGCATCAACAAGATCTCGGTGTCCGAGCTGGCGGTTTGCTACATGGTGCTGACAGTAAGAAGGATTCATTTTTTTTCGTCGGTCCTGCGCCGCGGCGAGTGGCAACGGCCACTGGGTTTTGGCAGCGACCTGCGCGGCCGCACCGTCGGCATTCACGGTGTGGGGCATATAGGCAAGGAGGTGGTGAAGCTCCTGCAGCCTTATGGCGTGCGCATCCTTGCCTGCGATCGCGAAGACTTCAGCGATTTCTACAGGCAGTTTGACAACGTGGAGAAAGTCGATGCCGAGGATCTGTGGGCGCGCTCCGACGTGCTAACCATCCACCTCTCCAAGAACAAATCCACCATCGGCATGTACACACGGGAGGTGCAAGCGAAGCTCAAGCCCGGAATGGTTCTCATCAATTGTGCGCGCGGCGGCATGGTCGATGAGGACGCGCTTGGCGAGAATCTGAAAAGCGGTCACCTATCCGGCGCGGCATTCGACGTGTTCGCCATTGAACCGGCCAACAGCAATCCCTTGGTCAGCCTTCCCAATATGTTCGCGTCGCCGCATATTGGCGCGACCACCATGGAATCCTGGGACGCGATGCTGCGCTCGGGGATTCATGGGATAGCGAACGCTTACGAGCCCAAGCCGGGCGTCTATCCTTTCGATTAGGCGGCGCTATGCGTGGCGGTCTCAAGGTCTAAGTGCAACACCGGCTATCAGAGTAAAATCAGGCGCATGAGCGATACAAAACTTCGCGCCTGGGTGCAGAACTGGAACGAGTTGGGACCTGTGCTGGATGCCATCAAGCGCCGCGAACTGGAAGCGATGACGGATGCGGACGTGCGTGCGCATGTCACAGCCCTGTTCGGTGGTACGTATCCGGCCAATTTGGCGGAGCGATCCGAATCCGGCCTGGTTGAGCAGCAACGATGGTTCGCCAGGGCGCACCGGAGGCCATAAAGCCGGTCTTCGACGCCGCGCGCGAGGTTCAGGACTTCCTCAGGCGATCCGGGTACGCGTTTTGTTTCATCGGCGGCGTGGCGCTGCAGCGTTGGGGCCAACCGCGACTCACGCTCGACGTGGACCTCACCCTGCTGGTCCCTCTGGGTTCCGAGACAGGGGCAGTCGACCTAGTTCTGGGTGAATTTCTCTCGCGTATTCCCGAAGCGCGAGCTTTCGCGTTGCGACATCGAGTGATACTGGTCAAGACAGAGGCGGGGATTCCGGTCGACATCGCACTTGGCGCCCTGGACTTCGAGCATCGTTGCATCGAACGCGCAAGCGAGTTCGATTTTGGCCCCGGGCTATCGTTACTCACCTGTTCGGCGGAGGATCTGGTGATTCTCAAGGCGTTCGCGGGCCGGGGACAGGATTGGGTCGATGTGGAGAACGTGTTGATTCGCCAGCGGCGTACCCTGGACTGGAGCTTGATTGTCGGTGAACTCAAGCCGCTGCTGGATTTGCGCGAGACGCCGGAGAACTTGAATAAGTTGAGCGAGATCAGGAGCAGGATCGACCAAGGTCCTTGACCCGCTGCGGCGATCCTACTGCGGCTTGAGCCCCGCGCGTTTCGCCACCGCGCCATAGGTTGCGAAGCCGCGCTTGATGAGCGCGGCAAATTCCTCGGGCGTATTGGCGATGATGTCCATGCCGGCGGCTTCGAGCTTGGGCCGCACTTCCGGAGATTTGAGCGCCGCGGACATTTCTGTGTACAGGCGCCGCGTCACCGTCGGCGGCATGTTGGCAGGGCCCAGCAGGCCGAACCACGATTGCGGTTTCTCGAAGCCGGGAATCGACTCGCCAATGGTGGGTATGTCGCCGAGCGGACCAAAACGCCTGCCTTCGAGCACGCCCAGCACCTTGAGTTTGGCGCTCGGGATATGCGGGCGCACGTTGCTGAGCGAGCTCATGGTGGCCTGCACTTCGCCGCCCACGGTCGCGTTGACGGCGTCGATCACGCCCTTGTAGGGCACATGGAACAGCGACGTGTCGGTCGCCGCCATGAAGGCCTCCATCATGAGGTGAAAGACCGACCCCGCGGCGCCCGCGCCGTAGTTGACTTTGCCAGGGTTGCGCTTCACGTGTTCGACGAATTCCCTGACATTGTTCACGGACACCGAGGGGTGCACGGCAAGCGCGGTCACGGTTTCGACCGCGGCGCTGACCGGCGTGTGGTCCGCGGGCGTGTAGGGAACTTCCTTGATGGTGAAGTGCGCGAGAATCTGCGAGCTGGGTGTGGTGAATACCAGCATGTGGCCATCGGGGGCGCTGCGAGCCACGCGCCCTGAAGCGATAGTGCCGAACTGTCCGGCGCTGTTCTCGATCAGCACCGGTTGTCCCAGGGCATCGCCCATTTTCGGGCTGAACAGGCGCGCCACCACATCGGCCGCGCCCCCCGGCGGCACCGTGACCATGATGCGCACCGGCTTGACCGGAAACGCCTGGGCATGGGCCCACGCGGGCAGAATCATTGCCGCAATGGCAACGTATATCGTGCGTCGGTGCATTGGCATCGGCCTTTTCCGTGCTTTAGTTTCAGGCAGGCGTTCCGCTGGCTGCCTCGCGTGATTATTCCGGTTCGATATCGGCCGCCTTGATGGTCTTGCCGGCGTAGTCCAGACTGCGCTTGAGCAGCGCGCCGAGTTCGGCGGGCGTGCTGGTTTCGATGAGGATGCCCAGGCCCTGCATTTTCGGCGCGACATCCGGATGCAGCAGCGCCTTGGTGACCTCGGCATTCAGCCGTTGCGCCAGCGGCGCCGGCATATTGGCCGGGCCGAAATAGGCGGACCAGCCTGGAGGCGCCTCGTAACCAGGCACTTGCTCGGTGATCGTCGCTACGTCGGGGGCGGCAGGGTAGCGCTTGGGCATGTTCATGCCCAGAAAGCGCAGTTTGCCTGCGGCAACCGATTGCGCTGACGCGCCGTAGACGGTAAACAGCAGTGGGATGCGCTCGGCAATCGTTTCGGTGACCACCTGAACGCTGTCCTTGTAGGGGACGTGCACCATCTTCAAGCCGGCGAGTATCGCGAGCAATTCGGCGGAGAGGTGGTGCGCACTGCCCACCCCCGAAGTGCCGTAGGAAAGCTTGCCGGGATTGGCTCTCGCATAGGCGATGGCATCGTTGACGTTCTTGAACGGGGACGACGCCGGCACCGCCACCACCAGCGCGGCGTGGCCCAGGTTGGCCAGAGGCGTGAAATCCCTGATCGGATCGTAGGGCACGTTGCGCGCGAGAAACATGCGGTATACCAGCGGCGTGGGCACGGCGTACATGATGGTGTAGCCGTCGGGCGCGGCGCGCGCCACCGCGGCGGCGGCGATCGATCCACCCGCGGCCGCGCCAGGTTCCACCACCACCGGCTGCCCCAGGGATTCGCTCATTTTCTGGGCAATCATGCGTGCGATGATCTCCGCCGGGCCGCCGGCGGTCACCAGGCTTTTTAGCGGCTTTACCGGATAACTTTGGGAATGCCCGGGCATCGGTGCAATGCACAATGAGAATGCGGCGAGCGCCGGCAGCAAAATCCTGTGCGGATTCCGTATTCCTGTGGTCATGGCCCTATTCCCTCGAAGAGCGCCAGTGGCGGCAAAGGCGGCGATGTTACCCCCGCTGCTGCGATCAGGCGAGCCCAGCTACCTCAGCCTGGTTTATCATGAACTGTATGCGTTCCACCTTTCTTGTGATGTCGCTTGTCGTGTTCGCGCTGTGCGGATGCGCTGCGCCGCGGGCGACCGACGAAACCAGGCCTGCAATGGCCCGCCTCGCCCCCGATCCTGCGCGCACGCCCGAGGCGGTTATTCAGGTGTACGGCGCCCGCGTGGTCGGCGTCAAGGGCATTTTCGGGGTGCATACCTGGGTCGCGGTCAAACCCTACGGTGAAAGCGCCTATACGGTCTATGAGGTGATCGGCTGGCGCAAACGCTGGGGCGCCTCGGCACTGGTGGTGCATCAGCGCGTGCCTGACGCGCGCTGGTTCGGCGCCGCGCCTGAATTGATTGCCGATCAGCGCGGTCCGGGAACGGATGAACTTATCGCGAAGGTGGACAAGGCTGCGCGCGAATATCCCTGGGCCGACGAGTACAGCGCCTGGCCCGGTCCGAATTCGAATACGTTCACCGCCTGGATCGGCCGCGCGGTGCCGGAACTGCGCCTTGACCTTCCGCCCACGGCGATCGGCAAGGATTATTCGGGCACGAAGTTAATCGGGCCGGCGCCCAGCGGCAGCGGTCTGCAACTTACCCTGTTCGGATTGCTCGGTTTGACCGCGAGCCCGGTCGAAGGCCTTGAAGTCAACCTGCTTGGCCTGACGCTTGGGGTGAATCCGTTCGATTTTTCGCTCAAGCTTCCAGTACTGGGCCGCGTAGGTGTCGCGCGCGCTTTCGGGGCGACGCCGATCGAATCGCAGGACGAGGCCATGCAGCGGGAGTAAAGGGGTCAGAGTCACATTAATCTCCCTGGAGCAATTTATGTTGCGATTAATGTGACTCTGACCCCAATTCCATCAAAATTATTCGTATCTCAGATTGGCAAGTTTTGCCAGCTCGGCGCCCACTTTTCGTTTCTTCTCGAGGATGGCAGCGAGTTCCTCGGGTGTTCCACCGGTAAAATTGATTGACTCGACCGAAGTGATCTTGGTGGTCAGGGCGCTGTCCTTCAAGGCCTTGTTCATTTCCGTGTTCCAGCGCCGCACGATGTCGTTGCTGACGCCTTTGGGCGCCACCATCAGCAGCCAGTTGCGGAAATCCAGATCGAACCCCTGGGAAGCGAATGTCGGCGTGTCGCCCGCGAAAATACTGCGCTGCGGGGCGGTGACGACCGCGATGAGGCGGAGCTTGCCTGCCTTGACGAAGGGCGAGGTGGTGCCGGTGGTGAGGTTGGAGGATTGCACTTCGCCGGCCACCATGGCCTTGTTGAGCTCCGCGGGGCCTTTGTAGGGAATGTGGTTGAAACGCACGCCGGTTTTCGCCTGCAGCCATTCCAGATAGAGGTGCATGGTGGAGCCGTTGCCGGCGGATCCCCAGGTGACCTGCCCCGGCCGCGCGCGTGCGTACTCGATCAACTCCGGCACGGTTTTGACAGGCAGGGAAGCCTGAACCACGATGCCTTGTTCGAGTTCCATGATGTGGATGATCGGCACGAATTCCAGAGGGTCGTAGGTGAGCTTCACGTAGGCATACGGATTCAGGGTCATGATGTTGCCGTCGGGCATGCAAATGGTGTAGCCATCGGAACCCGCGCGCGCGCACACATCCATGCCGAGATTGCCATTGGCGCCGCCGCGATTGTCGATCACGATGGGCTGGCCCCAGGCCTGACTGATCGGCTGGGCGAAGACGCGTGCCATGCGGTCGGTCAATGACCCGGCCGGCAGCGGCACCAGCAGCCGCAGCGGCTTTACCGGATAAGACTGTGCCAGCGAAGCCTGGGCCGCCGCCAGGCCGGCGCAAACAGCAACGATTCCCGCGACTACCTTGAGTGTTCTCATGCTCTTCCTCCCCGGAATGTCTTCAACAATTCATACAATGGATCGGCAACACCGTTTGCTACCGTG
>MEQV01000118.1:0-1430 GCA_001770355.1 Betaproteobacteria bacterium RIFCSPLOWO2_02_FULL_62_17 | reverse complement strand
ATGGATTCGAGTTTCTCGCCGCGCGCCAGCCGCGTGATGTTCGCCACCACGAAATGCTTGGCATTGATGGTCGATTCGATCGCGCGCGTGGCCTGGTGCGGCGTGATGATGACGTTTTTCAGTTTGAGCAACGGACTGTCCATCGGCATCGGTTCGATCTCGGTGACGTCGATGGCGGCGCCGAAAATAGCTTTCTTCTCCAGGGCGCGGGCGAGCGCCGCCTCGTCCACCACCGGGCCGCGGCAGGTGTTGATGAGTATTGCCGTGGGCTTCATCATGGCGAACTCCTTGTCCGACATCATGTGCAGGGTGTTCGGCTCCAGCGGGACATGCAGCGTCACCACGTCGCAGCTGCCAAGCAGCTGCTGGAATGCCACGCGTTCGGCGCGCGCCGCCGACACATACTCGTGCGTGAATTCCTTGATGTCGTGATAGACCACCTCGCATTCCCAGCCCTGCAGGCGCTTGGCGACGCGCGAGCCGATGCGTCCCAGGCCCACGATGCCGACGCGCTTGCCGACGAGAGTGTGAAATTCCGGCTCGGGTTGCGCGACGATGGGCGCCTGCCAGGTGCCGGCCTTGACGCTGTCGATCTGCTGGTCGAGCTTGCGATAGACGCCCACCATGAAGGCGATGGCATGCTCGGCGACCGCCACGGCGTTGGCGCCGCCGTTATTGCAGACCGGCACGCCCATCTTGTCGAGGATGACCTTCTCGTACATGTCGGTGCCGGCGCTCGCGGTCTGGACCAGCTTGATGGTCGGAACCAGTTTCACCAGCTCGGTCATCTGCTGCGCGGTCAATTGGCGGTAGACAGCGGGGTGAAGCGCGATGGCGCCTTCGCACTGCCTGGCCATTTCCGGCACCGTCTGGCGTGTATCCCCAATCTTGAACTCGACCGCGCCCCCCAGTTGTCTTGCCAGCTGGTTCATGTCGGCAAGCCGTTCACGCAGGGCTTCGCTGTCCGGCCCCAGGATGATGGCGAGTTTAGGCATGGAGATTTCCTTGGGAAACGCCTATCAAGTGATTCTTACGGTTTGCCCCCAAAGCGTTTCCCTCTGATTTGGGGGAGTTACGAGGGGGCGAAGGCCCCCTTGTTCAGTATTTTCCTTGCTGTGTATAGCGAATTCGACAGGCGTGCGTCAATCGGTTATTGACGGGCTCTCCCTCGGCAAGACTCTCGATGCAAATCACCACGCCCTACTGCGATCCCGCCATGCCGAGTTTGCGGATGACCGTGCCCCACTTCACTTCCTCGTCCGCGATGTACTTCTGCATGCCCTCGATCGAAGGAGATTCCACGGGAATCAGGCCGATGCCCTTCATGCGATTCTGGATATCGGCTTCGGCCATGATGCGTTTCATCTCGGCGTGGAGCCGGTTGACGACCGGCTGTGGGGTGCCAGCGCGGGTGAGCAGCACGTGCCATG
>MEQV01000117.1:27069-27502 GCA_001770355.1 Betaproteobacteria bacterium RIFCSPLOWO2_02_FULL_62_17 | reverse complement strand
TTGGTGGCGGTAAACGGTTTCGCGCCGGTGAGCATTTCGTAAAACACGACGCCCAGGCTGTAGATATCGGTCAGCGCCGAAGCCGGCTCGCCCAGGATAAGTTCCGGCGCCAGGTAATGCGGCGAACCGAACACCTCCTGATTTCTGGCGTCTGCGCTTACTGCCTCGAGGCGCGCCGCCACGCCAAAATCGGCGATCGCCATGGTGCCATCCTCGCGCACCAGCACATTTTCGGGTTTCAGATCGCGGTGCACGATGCCGTGCGCGTGGATCTCCACCAAGGCTCCGGCAAGCTGCGCAAGTACCGCGAGTGCCTGGCGCGGACTCAAGGCGTTTTGCAAAGCGTCCTTGAGCGAGCCGCGCGGAAAATGCTCCATCGCCAGGTAAGGATAGGGTCCCGCGAAACCGTAGCCCAGGATCTCCACCACGCCGT
>MEQV01000117.1:25241-27003 GCA_001770355.1 Betaproteobacteria bacterium RIFCSPLOWO2_02_FULL_62_17 | reverse complement strand
CAGGCGTGGTCTTTAACACCTTAAGCACGACCGGCAGGCGATCGCCCTCGCGTTCGGCCAGCCAGATATGCGAACCACCACCTTCGCCAATGCGAGAAACTACGCAATAGCCTTCGACTTCAGGCTTATCCATTTTCTGGCGTATCCATTACGGCATCATATTCCTGGGTCCTCTGGCAGCGACAAACATTGGAGAATTTCGCAAGACTCCGTAGAATGCATCGCCTATGACATCGGCGTTGACGCGACGACGTTAATCACGAGATGGCCACCAGTCCTCCCGCAAGCCCTGAACTGATAGACCTCGATTTTACCGGGGTCTTCCGCGTGGAAGATCTGCGCCCCGAACCGCCGCCGCCCGCGCCCGCGCGCGCGCCCGAGGACATTGTCATCGGTGCGCGCTCGGTCAAGAAAGGCGACTGCTTCATCAATATGACCCGGGCGCGCCCGGCGTGCAAGATGGATCCGGCCAAAACCACCATCCTGCTGGTCGAGGATGACACCACCACCCGGCTCATCCTCGATGTCGTCTGCCGGAAAGCGGGATACCTGACGCGCCAGGCCACCGACGCGCCAAGCTTCGTCGCCGCCTTGCAAAAGCTGCCCCTGCCCAATGTAGTGGTACTCGACGTCGAGCTGCCCGGCAATGTCAGCGGTTTCAAAATCCTGGCGAAAATCCGCGCGCACCCGATGCTCAAGACGCTGCCGGTGATCATCCTTACCGCGCATGCCGAGTCCGCCGACCTGATGCAGGCGGTATCGCTGGGCACCGACGGCTATCTCACCAAGCCCGCCAACGCGAGCGCGCTGCTCGAAGCCATCAGCACGGTGCTGGGCACGGGCACGCCAGTCAAGGCTTAGACGGATTCTCCGCCGCTGCCTTGTGGCGAGTCGCGGTATATTGGCGCCCCGCTTGTTAATTCTCCTGGTCAATTCGCTAAATTGTTCGCGTCCCCCGTTGCTGTTTTCGCTTTCGAGGAGCATTTCATGTACGACCTGTTCGTTTTTACCACGCCCAATTGCTGGAAAACCACCATCCTTGCCGAAGAATTGGGAGAGGCCTACCACTGCAAGACCGTGGCCCTGCCCAAGCACGAGAACCAGACACCGGAGTTCAAGAAAATCAGCCCCACCGGCAAAGTGCCGGCAATTTTCGATCATGACACCGGCGGCAGCGTCTACGGCTCCGCGGCCATCCTCGTCTATCTGGCCGACAAGTACGGCAAGTTCCTGCCGAAATCCGGCAAGGAGCGCGGCGACGTGCTCGAGTGGGCGATGTTCGGCCTGACCGACCTGGGCGTGGCCTTCAACACCTGGAACAAGTTCGCCAACCGCCTGCCGGTCAAGAACCAGTTTTCCATCGACGAATCCTGGAGCGAGGTGGTGCGCTTTAACGAAAGCGCCGATGAACGCCTGGGCCAATGCGAATTCCTCGGCGGCAAAACCTTCAGCATCGCCGACATATCGATCTTTCCCTTCGTCGGCGGCCCGCGCAAAAATGCACAGATGCTCGAAGAAAACAAGAACCTGGCGCGCTGGGTGGCGCAGATGGAAGCGCGCCCGGGCGTTAAAAGCGGCATTGCATTGCCCAAACTGGGTTGAGGACTGCCGCGCAGGCGCCCTGCATATGATCGAACAGCGTGCCGCGCGGCCCGGGCGCCGGCGTTGAGTTCTTTCAATCCCGCGGCGGTCTTCAGCGCATGGCTCGCCACCCTGGCGGGCTTCGTCACCGATTCGCGCGCGCTGTTCTGGCGGGACTGGA
>MEQV01000117.1:10189-25219 GCA_001770355.1 Betaproteobacteria bacterium RIFCSPLOWO2_02_FULL_62_17 | reverse complement strand
GGCGTGGCCCATGGTTGAGGGTGCAAGGCGGCTGCGGCTCCACGGCATCTGGAGGGCAATAGGTTTTGCCCTGATAGCCACTGTTGTCACGCTGTCGCTCATACCCATCGAGGCAGATCTCGGTGAAAACCGCGATAAACTCGGGCATTTTCTGGCGTACGGCGGCCTCATGTTCTGGTTCGGCGTGCTCATTCCGGCGCGACGCCGGCAACTCCAAATTGCTCTTGCATTCTGCGCCATGGGGATTGCCGTTGAATTTCTGCAGGACCTCACCCCCTATCGGAGTTTCGAACTCGCGGACATGGGGGCCGACAGCGTCGGCGTCTTGATCGGCTGGTGCGTCGCCCTGACGCCGCTGAAACACTCGCTGACCTGGATCGAAGCATTGATTTTTCGAAGCGGGAAAGTCTGAAGTGGCAAAAGTACTGATTACCGGCGCGGCGGGATTCATTGGCAGCACCCTGGCGCTGCGCCTGCTCGAACGCGGCGACCGCGTTACGGGCATCGACAACCTCAACGATTATTACGAGGTTTCACTAAAAAAAGCGCGCCTGGCCCGCCTGGAAAAAAATCGGGCCTTCCGCTTTCATTTGCTGGACATCGTCGACCGCAAGGCCATGAGCGACCTGTTCGCCGCGGAGCGCTTCGATGCCGTGGTGCACCTGGCCGCGCAGGCCGGGGTGCGCTATTCGATCGAGAATCCGGCCGCCTACGTCGATGCCAACCTGTTGGGTTTCGGCAATGTGATCGAGGGCGCGCGCCGCGGCAAGGCGGGGCACCTGGTGTTCGCCTCTTCCAGCTCGGTATACGGCGCCAACGTGAAACTGCCCTTCGCCGAATCCGACAGCGTCGATCACCCGGTATCCCTGTATGCCGCGACCAAGAAGGCCAATGAGCTGATGGCGCACAGCTACGCGCATCTTTACCGGCTGCCGTGCACCGGGCTGCGCTTTTTCACCGTCTACGGGCCGTGGGGAAGGCCGGATATGGCGCTGTTCAAATTCACCCGCGCGATGCTCGCGGGCGAGCCGATTCCGGTGTTCAACCGCGGCGAGATGGTGCGCGATTTCACCTACGTGGATGACGTTGTGGAAGGCGTGATCCGCGCCATGGAACAGCCGGCGGCACCCGACGCGGCGTGGCGCGCGGAGACACCCGATGCGGCGACCAGTTCCGCCCCCTACCGCATTTACAATATCGGCAACAATTCGCCGGTGCAGCTGATGCGCTACATCGAAGTGCTGGAACAAAGCCTCGGCATCAAGGCGAAATGCGAAATGCTGCCGATGCAGGCGGGCGATGTGCCCGCCACCAGCGCCGACATCTCGCGGCTGCAAGCGGCGGTGGGATACCGGCCGGGCACGCCGGTGGAGGTCGGGGTAAAGCGCTTCGTCGAATGGTATCGCGAGTATTACAAAATATAATTTCACCTCTGGAGTTTTCTTGCCCCTGATCAAACCGTTTCGCGGTCTGCGACCGCTGCGCGGGCGCGCCGCCGATGTCGCCGCCCCGCCCTATGACGTATTGAGTTCCGCGGAAGCGCGCGCGCTTGCCACGGGCAAACCTTGGAGCTTTCTGCACATCTCGAAACCGGAGATCGATCTTCCGCCGGAAACCGACGTCTATTCGCCGCTGGTCTACGCCACCGGCGCTGCGAACCTCAAGCGCATGGTCGACACCGGCGTGCTCGTGCGCGATGAGCAGCCGTGCTGCTACGCCTACCGCTTGATCATGGGCAATCATCGGCAGACCGGCCTGGTCGCCGCCGCCTCGGTCGCCGCCTACGATGCCGGGCGCATCCGCCGCCACGAATTCACGCGGCCCGACAAGGAAGACGACCGGGTGCGGCAGATCGAAGCCCTGAACGCGCAGACCGGTCCGGTGCTGCTTGCACATCCTGCCTGTGCCGAGATCGACGAAATTCTCGCCGCCGCCGCAGAAACCACGCCGGCAGCCGATGTGCTGGCCGATAGCGGCGTGCGCCACACGCTCTGGGTGATTGACGAGGCCGCCGCGCTCACACGGATTGGCGCGTGCTTCGATGCCCTGCCGGCACTCTATATCGCCGACGGCCACCATCGTTCGGCGGCCGCCTCGCGGGTGGCGGCCGCGCGCCGCGCTCGCCAGGCCGGTGAAACCGGAGCGGATTATTTCCTTGCAGTCAGTTTTCCCGCCGCCCAGATGCAGATTCTCTGCTACAACCGCGTGGTGCGGGACCTCGCCGGCCTGCAACGCGAAGCGTTTCTGCGGCGCGTGGCAGAAGGGTTTTCAATCGACCCCGCACAGAGCGCGGTGCGGCCCGCAGCGCACGGCGAACTCGGCATGTACCTGCCGGGACAGTGGTACCGCTTGCGCATCAAGACGGGCAGGGTTCCCACCGACCCGGTCGGGCGGCTCGATGTCAGCCTGCTATCGGACCAGCTGCTTGCGCCGATTCTGGATATCCGCGACCTGCGCACCGACAAACGCATCGATTTTGTCGGCGGCATCCGCGGCACCCAGGAGCTGGAAAAGCGGGTCGACAGCGGCGAAATGGCGGCGGCGTTTTCGATGCACGCCACCAGCATGGATGACCTGATGGCGGTGACCGACGCCAGGCAGATCATGCCGCCCAAATCCACCTGGTTCGAGCCCAAGCTGGCCGACGGGCTGGTGTCGCACGTATTGGATTAGAAGGCTGGAGCGCATTCCCGGGACGCTCGCGTTGCCGTTTCCTGGTTTAAACTAGCCTCTCCCGAGGCAAGAACGTCCGCCGCGGAACACAAGGAGGCGAACCATGAAAAACGTGGAACAAATGCTGGAAGGGAAAGGGCACCAACTGCTTTTCGTCCCGCCCGATGCGACGGTATTCGACGCCCTGAATCTCATGGCGGAAAAGGACGTCGGCGCCCTGGTGGTGCTGGACGGCGAGAAGTTGGCAGGGATCTTCTCCGAACGTGATTACGCCCGCAAGATCATTCTGCTTGGCAAGTCCTCGAAAGAAACGCTGGTGCGTGAGATCATGACCGAGAAGGTGCTTTGCGTGCGGCCGGAACAGTCCGTTCAGCAATGCATGGCGCTTATGACCGAAAAGCGCATCCGTCACCTGCCTGTTCTCGACCACAAGAAAGTGATAGGCGTCATCTCGATCGGCGATGTGGTCAAGGAAACGATCTCTGAGCAGAAATTTATCATCGAACAACTGGAGTCCTACATTCACCAGTAACGCCGGCACTAACGGTGCTGCAAGGGCGCCGCGAGCCGATCAATCCTGAGTATCAGTCTTTCGAACGCGTAATCCGCACCACTTCCGGAATTCGCCGCAGCGCGCGCATGACCCGCGCCAGGTGCTGGCGGTCGGTGACGTGCAGCGTGAAGCGGTTGCTCGCGTAGCGGCTCTCGTCGTTGTCGACCGAGACATTGGCGATGTTACAGCCCGCGTCGGCAATCGCCGCGGCCACCTTGGCCAGCACGCCGCGCTGATCGATGACCAGGACATTCAATCGCACATTGAACAAACGCGAGATCTGCGGGTCCCAATCGACATCTATCCATTTTTCCGAATCGCTGCGTGAGCGCCGCGCCGTCGGGCAGTCGTGGGTGTGAATAACCAGGCCCTGCCCCTTCTTGATGAACCCGATGATGGGATCGCCGGGAATGGGATTGCAGCAATGCGCGAACTCAACCGCCATGCCTTCGGAGCCGCGGATCAGGATGGATCCGTTGGACTTCGCTTCCTTGCCTTCCCCCTGGGGCTGCTCGGTGAGTTGCAGGAGCTTGCGCGCGACAATCGCGGCAAGGCGCTTTCCCAGGCCCACGTCGGAGAGAATATCGCTGCGCGAGCGCGCGCCGGTGTCGCGCACCAGTTTTTCCCATTTCTCCGTGCTGACATCGCCGCTCTTCGCGCCCAGCGCGCGCAGCGCCTGATTGAGCAGCCGCTCGCCCAGCGCCACCGACTCCCCGGCCTGCGTGGTTTTCATAAAATGCCGGATCTGCGCGCGTGCCTTGGCGGTTTTCACATAGCTCAACCAATGCGCGTTCGGATGCGCGTTGGGCGCGGTGATGATCTCGACACGGTCGCCGTTCTGCAGTTCGGTGCGCAGCGGGACCAGCTCGTAATTGATCTTCGCGCTGATGCAGCGATTGCCGATGTCGGTGTGAACCGCGTAGGCAAAATCCACGGGCGTCGCGCCGCGCGGCATCGGCAGGATCTTTCCCTTGGGGGTGAACACGTAGACTTCATCGGGAAACAGGTCAACCTTGATGTGTTCGAGAAACTCCGCGGCATCGCCCGAGGTCTTCTGAATGTCGAGCAGCGACTGCAGCCATTGATGGGTGCGCTGCTGCACCAGGCTCAGGTCCTCGGCTGCGTCCTTGTACAGCCAGTGCGATGCCACGCCGGTTTCAGCCACGCGTTGCATCTTCTCGCTGCGTATCTGCACCTCCAGCGGCACGCCGAAGGGGCCGATCAGAGTGGTATGCAATGCCTGGTAGCCGTTGGCCTTGGGGATGGCGATGTAGTCCTTGAATTTTCCCGGAACCGGCTTATACAGGGCATGCAGCGCCCCCAGCGCGAGATAGCACGCGGGGACATCCTTTACGACCACCCGGCAGCCGTAAATATCAAGCACCTCGGAGAACGACAGGTGTTTCTCCTGCATCTTCTTGTAGATAGAATAGATATGTTTTTCGCGCCCGCTCACCAGCGCATTGATGCCCACGCCCGGCAGGCGCTCCTTCACGGCCGCGAGCACCTTGTTCATGCCCTCGCGGCGATTGCCGCGGGCCGCCTTCACGGCCTTGGCCAGCACCCGGTAACGCAGCGGATACAAATGCTGAAACGCGAGCTCGTGCATTTCCCGGAACAGCCGGTCCAGTCCAAGGCGATTGGCGATAGGCGCGTAGATCTCGATGGTTTCGCGCGCCACGCGGCGCCGCTGCTCCAGACTCACCGCGCCCAGGGTGCGCATGTTGTGGAGACGGTCGGCGAGCTTGATGAGCATGACGCGCACATCGCTCGCCATGGCAAGCAGCATCTTGCGGAAATTTTCGGCCTCGGCCTCGGCCGGCGTCTGCGATTCCAGGCGATCGAGCTTGGAAACCCCGTCGACCAGTTCGGCCACGGGATTGCCGAAGCGCGAGCTGATCTCCTCCTTGGTGACGGCGGTGTCCTCCATCACATCGTGCAGCAGCGCCGCCACGATGGCCTGGGCATCGAGTTGCCAGTTGGCCACGATCTGCGCCACCGCGACCGGATGCGAGATATAAGCGTCGCCGCTCTGGCGCAGCTGCCCGTGGTGGGCCGCGTCGCTGAATTCATAGGCCTGCTCTACCAGGCCGATGTCCTGCGGCTTGAGGTAGGCAAGTGTGGAACGAAGATCTGTGATCGCGGCGGCAAGCATGCTTGCATCATGCCGCGAGTCGGGCCGCTTGGGAAGGCGCGCTAGGGCGTCCCGGTAGCCGCGCTGATTCGGGGGGGGGTCATTGCAAAGCGCGCGGGGCGGGCCGATCAGGCGGTATGAACTCGGCTGAGGTATTCGATTCCCACCTTCCCGGCGGCAATCTCGCGCAACGCCACCACCGTGGGCTTGTCGCGGTTGGCTTCAATCATCGGCGTTCCGCCCTGGGCAAGCTGGCGCGCACGATAGGTTGCCGCCAGGGTAAGCTGGAAACGGTTGGGAATGCGGTCGAGACAATCTTCGACGGTGATTCTGGCCATGGTTGCGATCTGTCCTGTGAATTAATTAGCTTAAATGGCGCGAAACGCACTGAAAAGGTCCGGATTGCGCTCGCGCTGAACGGCAAGCTTGGTGCGGGCGGCGCGCACGATTGCTGCCAAATCCGCCCTGGCCTGCTCGAAATTATCGTTGATTATAACGTAATCGAACTCGGCCAGATGCGCGATCTCATCGGCCGCGTTGGCCATGCGCTGCCGAATCGCCTCCTCGCCATCCTTGTCCCTGCCGCGCAGCCGGCGCTCCAGTTCCTCCATGGAAGGCGGCAGGACGAACACCGTCACCGCGTCAGGGAAGATCCGCCTCACCTGCTGGGCGCCCTGCCAGTCGATTTCCAGGATGATGTCGGTGTCCAATGCGCGCGCCGCGACTATCCAATCGCGCGACGTCCCATAATAGTTGCCGTGCACCAGCGCGTGTTCGAGAAACTCGCCGCGCGCGATCATGGCCTGGAACCGGTCCACGTCGACAAAGTGATATTCGTGCCCGTCCTGCTCCCCTGGACGAGGCGCGCGCGTGGTGTACGAAATCGAATGTTTCACGCCCTTGTCCCCGGCCAGGACCGCGTTGACGAGGCTCGACTTGCCCGCGCCCGAGGGTGCCGCGACGATGATGAAGTTGCCGATCATTCGATATTCTGTATCTGTTCGCGCATCTGCTCGATCAGGAGCTTCATTTCCAGGCTCGCATCGGACAACTCCTTCGACACCGATTTTGAACCCAGCGTGTTGGCTTCACGATTGAGTTCCTGCATCAGGAAATCAAGGCGCTTGCCCACCGCGCCGCCGGCATCGAGAACGCGCAGCACTTCTTCGAGATGCAGCGCAAGGCGGGAGAGTTCCTCGGCCACATCCACCTTCACCCCGTAGAGCGCCATTTCCTGGCGGATGCGGTCCTCGTCGGCGGCGGCCAGCACTTCGCGCAGGCGGGCGGCCAGTTTCTCCTGGTGCGCGCGGATCACCTCGGGCATCAGCGGACCGATGCGCTGCAATGTCCGCTGTATCGCCGCGATGCGCTCGCCGATCACCGCCTTGAGTTTGTCTCCCTCGCGCGCGCGGCTGTCGGTGAAATCCTGCAGCGTTTGCGCGAACAGGGCGAGCACGCCCTCGCGCAGGGCCTCCGCGGCGGCAGCCTCTCCGGCAAGCATGCCCGGCCAGTTCAGCACCTCGCCGACGCGCAGCGGCTGCGCGCCCTGGATCGCCGTCTGGATGCGCCTGGAGGCATCCGCCAGCGCGCCCAGCAACGGCTCGTTCAGCGCGAGCTTCGGCGCGGCAGTGGCAGCCGGCGCGATGCTAATGCGGCATTCGACCTTGCCGCGCTGCAGGCGCGCGGCAAGCCGCTCGCGCAATGCAGGCTCGAGGGTCCTCAAATCATCGTGCAGGCGGAAAACCAGGTCGAGATAGCGGCTGTTGACACTTTTCAATTCGATCGACAGCGATGCCCTGGCAATTTCGCAGGTGCGCGAAGCGTAACCGGTCATGCTCGATATCATGTGACTGTCATTCCGGTGAAAGCGTGACAAAGTAACGCTGACGGGGTTTGCAATGTGCCTGTCAGCAACGGACAATCCCGCAGGCCCGAAGGCGGGGCATTTGTGAGACACAACGCGGCGGGGGACAGCACGGGAACGTCCGCGCGGAAATTCCCGATTCGCGACCAGCCGCAATCATAACGTTTCAACGGATCGCATGCCATCGCAAGCCAATCAGCCGCTGCCGGATGGTTATGTCCTGATGAGTTACCGCGTCGCCGGCGTGCTCTCCTGCGGCGGCTTCTCCATGGTGTACCTTGCCTACGACGGCAACGACCAACCGGTGGCGATCAAGGAATATCTGCCGGCACCTCTCGCGCTGCGCAAGCAAGGCGACGCGCTGCCTTCGATCGTCGAGGAAGATGCCGCGGCATTCCGCTACGGCATGCGCTGCTTCTTCGAGGAAGGCCGATCGCTCGCTTTGCTCTCGCATCCGAACCTGGTGCGCGTGCTCGATTTTTTCCGTGCCAATGAAACCGCGTATATCGTCATGCGCTACGAGCGCGGCCGCACGCTCCAGGAGCACATCCGCGCCCATCGCGGCACGCTCGGCGAACATTTTCTGCGCCAGGCGTTTGCCCAGCTCATGAACGGCCTGCGCGAAGTGCATCGCAACCGCCTGCTGCATCTGGACATCAAGCCGGCCAATATCTATATCCGCAACGACGGCACGCCCCTGCTGATCGACTTTGGCGCGGCACGGCAGACCCTGTCGGCCGAAGGCTGGCGGCTTACCCCGATGTACACCCCGGGATTCGCGCCGCCGGAGCAATACACCGATCGCGAACTGCTCGGCCCCTGGAGCGACATCTACGCCGTGGGCGCGACGCTGTTCGCCTGCCTGGCCGGCATGGCGCCGCAGGCCGCGGACATGCGCGTGGAGAACGACCACTACGTTTCCGCCACCAAGATCTGGGCGGGAAAATATTCTCGGGCCCTGTTGCAAACCGTCGACTGGTGCCTGGAACTGGATCACTTGAAGCGGCCGCAAAGCGTGTTTGCCCTGCAGCAGGTGCTGCGGGGGCAGCGCGAGCCCGCAGTGCATGGACAAAAAAATCTCCGGGCACGATTGGGCGAGGCGACGCGCCGCCTCTTGCCTCGCGCGCCTTTCGGGTAGCATCCGGGCCTTGGCATGGAGAAAGCAAGCCGATGAATTCCGCGGTTGTTAATTCGGTAACACGCGCGAGCGGACGCTCGCCCCATGAACTGCGGCCGGTGCTGATTCAGCGCGGCTTCGCGCGGCACGCCGAAGGCTCGGCGCTGATTGAATTCGGCAATACCCGGGTGTTGTGCACGGCCAGCGTCGAGGAGAAAGTGCCCGCATTCCTGCGCGAGCGCAAGCAGGGCTGGCTTACCGCGGAGTACGGCATGCTGCCGCGCTCCACGCACACGCGCACCGACCGTGAAGCGGCGCGCGGCAAGCAATCCGGCCGCACCCTGGAGATTCAGCGGCTGATCGGCCGCTCACTGCGCGCGGTGACCGACCTGAAAAGCCTGGGCGAGCGCACCATCCAGATTGACTGCGACGTGCTGCAGGCCGACGGCGGCACGCGCACCGCGAGCATCACCGGCGCCTTCGTGGCGCTGCACGACGCGGTCACCTCGCTGTCGGATCGCGGCCTGCTGGCGCAATGGCCGATCCGCGATTTCGTCGCCGCCGTTTCGGTGGGCATCGTCGCGGGCGAACTGCTGCTCGACCTGGACTATCCCGAGGACTCCGGCTGCGACACCGACATGAACGTGGTGATGACCGGGGCGGGCGGCTTTGTCGAGGTGCAGGGAACCGCGGAGGGAACGCCGTTCGCGCGCGCGCAGATGGACGGCCTGATGAGCCTGGCCGAGCGCGGTATCCGCGAACTCATCGGCAAGCAGCGCGTGGCGCTGGGACTCAAATAAACCTTTCGGTTTCACGCTCTCGCCATGGCAAGCAAGCTGAACAAACTGGTGCTCGCCTCTTCGAACCCGGGCAAGCTGCGCGAAATCAGCGCGGTGCTCGCGCCCCTGGGTATCGACGTCGTGCCGCAGTCGGACCTGGGCATCGCCGATGCCGAGGAACCTTTCAGGACCTTCATTGAGAATGCGCTCGCCAAGGCGCGCCACGCCGCGCGCCAGGCACATCTGCCCGCCCTGGCCGACGACTCGGGACTCTGCGCCCACGCATTGGGCGGTGAACCTGGCGTGCATTCGGCGCGCTACGCGACTCTTGCGGGTGCGAATCCCGGCCGCGAAGAGCAGGACCGGCGCAACAACCAGAAGCTGGTGCAGGAACTGCGCGACAAGGAGGATTTCAACGCGCATTATTATTGCGTGATTGTGCTGGTGCGCCATGCGCAGGATCCCGAACCGGTGATCGCCGAAGGAAGCTGGAGCGGGCAGATCATCGCCCAGCCGCGCGGCGCAAACGGCTTTGGCTACGACCCGCATTTTCTGCTCCCGGATCTGGGCCTGACCGCCGCCGAACTCGATCCGGAACAGAAGAATCTGATCAGCCACCGTGGCAAGGCGCTGCGGCGGCTGATGGCAAGGCTCAGGGAAGCACGCTGATATTATCTATTTGAGATTTAAATAGCCCGCCAATGAGCGCCAATTAATGTAAGGAGTCAGAAAATGTTTAACATTTTCGATCTATTTGAATTTCGCGCCGGTCGCTTGCCCGCGTTCCTGGCGCTGACGGTGGCGGGGCTCGCAGGCCCAGCCATCGCGCAGCCCTATCCGGTCAAGCCCATCACCCTGGTCGTACCCTTCGCCGCGGGCGGCCCCGCCGACGGCCTGTCGCGCAATCTGGCGGCCGCGCTGACAAAGCAACTGAAGCAGCCGGTGATCGTGGAAAACGTCGGCGGCGCCGGCGGCACCATTGGAGGCTCGCGCGTGGCGCGTGCGGCGCCCGACGGCTACACCATCATGTACCAGAATCTGGGCATGGTGCTCGGACCCGCGCTGGTGGCGCAACTTCAATACGACCCGCTCGCCGATTTCGATTATCTGGGCGTGGTGACGGTTTCTTATACAACGCTGATCGCGCGGCAGAACATGCCGGTGGCGAACTTCGCCGAATTCATCGCACACTTGAAAAACAGCGGCGAAAAAATCATGTTCGCCAACTCTGGAGTGGGCGGCATCTCGCACCTGTGCGGACTGCTGCTCGCCGACGCACTGCGGACGAAATTCACCATGGTTCCCTACAAGGGTAAACGTGTGCGTCCCCTCTATTCCGATTCGCCACGGCAAACTCGAAACTTTGGTTCCCGATTCAGCTCGCTTAACTTCATTCCCTGACGGATGCTAAAATCAATGCCATGGCCGACATCGCCGCACAGATCCTGACGGAGATTCGCGACGAGGCGCGCGAAGCACGCGCGGAGACACGTGAAGATTTCAAGAACGTCTTGCACCGGCTCGCGCTTGTGGAGTCGAGCATGAACGACGTAAAACAGCGCCTTACTTCGCTCGAGCGGCACATGGCGGCGCTGCTCGCCACCGTGCCGGTAATGAACGAGCGCATCGACCGGCTGGAGGCACGGGTCGCCGCGCTCGAAACCCACACACCGTAGTTCAACGGGCTGGGACCGAGGGTCGGCGAAGGAAAAGTAAAATCGATTCGGCCGGGAAGTCGCAGCGGCTTGCCGGGGTGCCGCCATCCGGTATATCGGCGCACCCGACCGCCCTGAACCGGCGTTCCCATGTCCACGAGCGCGCTCCCGTTGGAAACTCCATTCTCGTCTTAAGGTCGAATATTGACTTCTGGAGGTCAAATACGCGATAGGTGGTACTGAAAAGGAAGGCTCCCAGCGTAGGCTATATGCCAAAGACGCCCTATCCACGTGCCTTTCCGGGCAATTTGCCTTCTAAAAAAATGGAGGTTTGGATAGGCGCATGGGTTAGTGACGGTTCATCCCCGCGCGCGCTGAGAACACTGAGTAACCAGATTGTGCGCCGCAGGGTTCGAGCCGCAGGAGCGAACACCGCTATAATCCACGCCGGAGAGCGAAACCATGACCGAAGACACAGAAAACCTGGTCCTTGAGCACCTGAAAGCCATTCGCACCACCCTCGCACGACTGGAAGAAAAGGTCACCCTCATAACCGAGCGAACATCCTCGATAGAAAAGCAGGTCGCCGGAATTCACGTAGACATGGCCACCATTCACGCCAGAATGGACAGTCAAGAAAAGCGGCTGGACCGCATCGAGCGCCGCTTGGAATTGACATCAGTCTAGAAACCAACAAAAACAAAACCGGGGAAGAAGCTCGATCCTGCCCAGCCGCCCCAGGGCAAAATGCGCCATAGTTGTTTGCTGAACATGACATGACCCGGCATAGGCGATAGCCCAAGACGCCCTATTCACGTGCCTTTCCGGGCAAATTTGCCTCCTGAATTGACGACCCTGATAACCGAACGAGTCAGTACTGGCGGTTATAATTCACGCCTTTTCTCAGTAGCCCTGCATGGAACCCGTCTACAACCCGCAACTGATCGAACGCGAGGCTCAGGCTCACTGGGATCGCTCGGGCGCCGCGCGCGCGCTGGAACCGCAAGACACAGGAACCGGGCGGCCCAAATTCTATTGCCTGTGCATGTTCCCCTACCCGTCGGGAAAGCTGCATATGGGGCATGTGCGCAATTACACCATCGGCGATGTGATAAGCCGCTTTCATCGCATGCGCGGCTTCAACGTGCTGCAGCCGATGGGCTGGGATGCCTTCGGCCTGCCCGCGGAAAACGCCGCAATGGCCAACAAGGTGCCCCCTGCACGCTGGACCTACGACAACATTGCCACCATGAAACAGCAGCTCAAGTCGCTGGGATTCGCCATCGACTGGGAGCGCGAACTGGCCACCTGCACACCCGATTACTACCGCTGGAATCAGTGGCTGTTTCTGCGCATGCTGGAGTGCGGCCTGGTGTACCGCAAGTCTGGCGTGGTCAACTGGGACCCGGTGGACCGGACGGTGCTCGCCAACGAGCAGGTGATCGACGGGCGCGGCTGGCGCACCGGCGCGGTGATCGAGAAGCGCGAAATCCCGATGTACTACATGCGCATCACCGCCTTCTCCGAAGAATTGCTGGCGGCGCTCGATACGCTGCCCGGCTGGCCCGAGCGCGTCAAGACCATGCAGGCCAACTGGATCGGCAAGAGCCACGGCGTCAACATCGGTTTTCCCTACGAGCTGGCTGGCGAAAACAAGGTTCTGCGCGTATTCACCACGCGCGCCGACACGCTGATGGGCGTCACCTTCTGCGCCGTGGCGCCCGAGCATCCGCTGGCGGCGCATGCGGCGCGCGGCGACGCGAAGCTTGCCGCCTTCGTCGAGGAATGCAAACGCGGCTCGGTGATGGAGGCCGACCTCGCGCAGATGGACAAGAAGGGCATGCCCACCGGCCTTTACGTCACTCACCCGATCAGCGGCGAGAAGCTTGAAGTCTGGGTCGGCAATTACGTGCTCATGACCTACGGCGAGGGCGCCGTGATGGGCGTGCCGGCGCACGACGAACGGGATTTCGCCTTCGCCAAGAAATACGGCCTGCCGATCAAACCGGTCATCGATGTCGCGGGCAAGCCCTATTCCACCGATGCCTGGCAGGACTGGTACGCCGAGCACGGCGTGTGCGTCAACTCCGGCCGGTACGACGGCATGGACTTCGAGCACTCGGTGGATGCCATTGCCGCCGACCTCAAGGCGCGGGATCTGGGCGACAAACAGGTGACCTGGCGCCTGCGCGACTGGGGCATTTCGCGCCAGCGCTACTGGGGCACGCCGATCCCGATCATTCACTGTGCGACCTGCGGCGATGTGCCGGTTCCCGACGATCAACTCCCGGTGGTCTTGCCCGAGGACTGCGTGCCCGATGGTTCGGGCAATCCGCTTAACAAACGCCAGGACTTTCTTGCCTGCGTCTGTCCGAGCTGCGGCAAGCCGGCGCGCCGCGAAACCGACACCATGGACACCTTTGTCGACTCGTCCTGGTATTACATCCGCTACGCCTGCCCCGATCAGTCCGCGGCGATGGTCGATGCGCGCGTCAAATACTGGCTGCCGGTGGATCAGTACATCGGCGGCATCGAGCACGCCATATTGCATCTGTTGTATTCGCGCTTCTGGACCAAGGTGATGCGCAAGCTGGAGCTGGTTGCGTTCGATGAGCCGTTCGCAAAGCTGCTCACCCAGGGCATGGTGCTCAACGAGATTTTCTATCGCAAGGCCGGCGAAGGCCGCATCACCTATTACAACCCCGCCGACGTCGATTTCGTCAACGACGACAGCGGCAAGCGCGCCGGCGCGGTGCTGCGCGCCGATGGCCTGCCGGTGGAGTCCGACGGCATCGGCACCATGTCCAAATCCAAGAACAACGGCGTCGATCCGCAGGACCTGATCGAGCAATACGGTGCCGATACGGCGCGCCTGTTCATGATGTTCACCAGCCCGCCGGAGCAGACGCTGGAGTGGTCCGACGCCGGCGTCGAGGGCTCCTACCGCTTCCTGCGCCGCTTCTGGGCGTTCGCGCATCAATGGCAGACGCCGATCGCCGCGGAATCGGCGCGCCGCAAAGGGGCGTTCGACCATTACCAATTTCCCGCGGACCTCGCCGCGGCCCGGCCGCGCCACGCCGCGCTGCGCCGCGAAGTGCACGCGGTGCTGAAGCAGGCGACTTTCGACATCCAGCGCAACCAGTTCAACACCGTGGCCTCGGCGGCGATGAAGCTGCTCAACGCGCTCAACGGATCGCTGGATGCCGCCGAGGCGGCGGCGAGCGGCGCGGGCGCGGCGCAGGCGGCATTGCACGAAGGCATGGGCATCCTGCTGCGCGTGCTCTATCCGATCGCCCCGCATGTCTGCCATGCCCTGTGGTCGGCGCTGGGCTACGCCGGCGAGCTTCTGGATGCGCCCTGGCCGGAGGTGGACGAAGCGGCGCTGCACCAGGACGAAATCGAGCTGGTGCTGCAGGTCAACGGCAAGCTGCGCGGAAGGCTCACGGTCCCCAGCACGGCAACCCGCGAGCACATCGAAAGCCTCGCCATCACGCACGAAGCGGTACAGCGCCACGGCGAAGGCCGCCCGGTGAAAAAGGCGATCGTGGTGCCGGGCAAGCTGGTGAATGTAGTGGTATAAAACCCGCATGGATCGCGTCAAACCCTGCCGTCGCCGCGCGACATTCGCCCTTTGTCTGGCGGCCGCGGCGCTCGCCTGCGCTTGCGGCTTCCAGTTGCGCGGCCAGACCACGCTTCCCTTCGGGACCCTGTATGTGCAGGGGGCCTCGCCCATGCTGGTGGAGTTGAAACGCAACGTCGCCGCGGGCAGCCAGACCAAGCTGATCGACCAGGCTGCGGGTGCCGAGGCGGTGCTGGCGGTCAATCTGGAGGCGCGCGAAAAAGTCATCCTGTCGCTGGACACCTCCGGCCGCGTGCGCGAATACCAGTTGCGCTACCGCGTCGGGTTTTACGTTCATGACGCCAAGGGACAGAACTGGATTCCGAGCAGCGAGATTGCTTTGACGCGCGATATTTCCTTCAACGACTCGCAGATAATCGCCAAGGAAAACGAAGAAGCGCTGCTGTACCGCGACATGCAGACCGACATGGTGCAGCAGATCGTACGGCGCCTGGGGCGCGCCCAGCGCAGCGGCGGATGACCCGGCCCGCCGCTGTCGTGACACCGTGAGCACGATACGCGCCGATCAACTCGGAGCGCATCTGGCCAGGCAGCTTGCGCCCGTTTATGTGATCCACGGTGACGAGCCCTTGCTCGCGATCGAGGCCGCGGACGCGATCCGCACGGCGGGGCGCC
>MEQV01000117.1:1558-10084 GCA_001770355.1 Betaproteobacteria bacterium RIFCSPLOWO2_02_FULL_62_17 | reverse complement strand
TGATCGAGCTGCGCATCCCCACCGGCAAACCGGGCACCGAGGGCGGCGAGGCCATCGCCGCCTATTGCGCCAATATCTCGCCCGATACCCTGCTGATGGTGAGCCTGCCGCGCCTGGCCAAGCGCGACCAGGGCGCCGCGTGGTTTGCCGCGCTCGCGCGCGCGGGAACCAGCATCGACATCTGGCCGGTGGAGCGCGCCCGCCTCCCGGAATGGATCGCGACGCGCTTGGCACGCCAGAAGCAGCGCGCGAGCCGAGAAGCGCTGCAGTTTCTCGCCGATTGCGTCGAGGGCAATCTGCTCGCCGCGCATCAGGAAGTGCAAAAGCTCGCGTTGCTGCTGCCCCCCGGCGAACTCGCCTTCGAGGACCTGCGCGCGGCGGTGCTCGATGTTGCCCGCTATGACGCGGGCAAGCTCAGCGAGGCGATGTTGTCGGCGGATGTCGCGCGCCTCGCGCGCATGCTCGAGGGCCTGCGCGCGGAAGGCGAAGCGCCGCCGCGCATATTGTGGATACTCGCCGATGAAATACGCGCCATCGCCACGGTGAAGGAGGGTCTCGCGGCGGGCCGGCCGCTGGCGGACATATGCCGCGAAAACCGCGTCTGGGGCGAGCCGCGCCAGACCCTGGTGGGCCGGGCGGCGCAGCGACTGTCGCGGGCGGCGCTGCACGCGGCGCTGTCGCGCGCCGCGCGCATCGACCGCATGGTCAAGGGCGTGGCCAAAGGCGATGTGTGGGATGAGTTGCTGCAGCTGTGCCTCTCCCTGGGAGAGCGCCTGCAGAGGGCGTAAAATTAGTTGGATATGAACGCGCCCTTGGAAATCAAGTCCTACATGCTGGAGGTGGGCAAGCGCGCCCGCGCCGCGGCGCGCGAACTCGCGCGCGCCGACACCGCGACCAAGAATCGCGCGCTCGCCGCGATCGCCGCGGCGATCCGCGCCGACGCCGCCAAGCTGGTCGCGGCGAACGCCCTGGACGTGGAGCACGCGCGCAACAACGGCGAGGACGCCGCTTTTGTCGACCGGCTCACGCTCACGCCCAAATCGGTGGAAGCCATGGCCAGCGGCGTCGATGAAGTCGCCAAACTGGCCGACCCCGTGGGGGAGATTACCGAGCGCCGGCGCCAGCCCACCGGCATCGAAGTGGCGCGCATGCGCGTGCCGCTGGGGGTCGTCGGCATCATTTACGAATCGCGCCCCAATGTCACCGCCGACGCGGCGGCGCTGTGCCTGAAATCCGGCAATGCCTGCATCCTGCGCGGCGGCTCCGAGTCGGTGCGCTCCAATCTGGCGATTGCCGCCTGTGTGCGCGCCGGCCTTGCGCAGGCCGGACTGCCGGCGGATGCGGTGCAGGTGATCGAATCCGCGGACCGCGCCGCGGTGGGCGAATTGCTGCGCATGAACCAGTATGTCGACATCATCGTGCCGCGCGGCGGCAAGTCGCTGATCGAGCGCATCATGGCCGAGTCGCGCATCCCGATGATCAAGCACCTCGATGGCGTGTGCCACGTCTACATCGACGAGCGCGCCGACATCGACAAGGCAATCCGCATCGCCGACAACTCCAAGACGCAGCGCTACGGCACCTGCAACACCATGGAAACGCTGCTGGTGCACCGCGGCGTGGCCGCGCGCGTGCTGCCGGCGCTGGCGAAGATCTATCTGGACAAGGGCGTTGAATTGCGCGGCGATGAAGCCGCGCGCCAGCTGGTGCCGCAGATGAAGCCGGCAAGCGAGGAAGACTGGTACGCCGAGTATCTCGCGCCGATCCTCGCGGTGCGGGTGGTCGGCGGGCTCGATGAAGCCATGGACCATATCGCCCGCTACGGCTCGCAGCACACCGACAGCATCGTCACCGAGGACAAGGAGCGCGCCGAGCGCTTCCTGCGCGAGGTGGATTCGAGTTCGGTGATGGTGAATGCCTCGACGCGCTTTGCCGACGGGTTCGAATACGGGCTGGGCGCGGAGATCGGCATCTCAACCGACAAACTGCACGCGCGCGGACCGGTGGGACTTGAGGGCCTTACCTCGCAGAAATTCGTCGTCTATGGTCACGGCGAGGTTCGCGGCTGAAGTGAGCAGACCCATAGGCATTTTCGGCGGCAGCTTTGATCCGGTTCACAACGCCCACCTGGCGCTGGCGCTGGCCGCCCTGGAAAACCTCGGGCTCGAAGCAGTGCGCTGGCTGCCCAACAGCGTTCCCGGCCACCGCGAAAACCCGCGCGCCGGCGCGGCGGAGCGGCTGGCGATGCTGCAAATAGCGATCGATGGAGAAGCGCGCTTCGCCATCGACCAGACCGAGCTGTGGCAGGCGACGCCCACCTACAGCGTCGACACGCTGGCGCGGCTGCGAATCGAGCTGGGCGCGCAGGTTCCGCTGCTATTCATCATTGGCGCCGACCATCTGCTCACCCTGCACCGCTGGCGCGAGTGGCGGAAGCTGTTCGATCTCGCTCATTTCGCGGTCGCCCGGCGGCCGGGCCACGAGATCAGCGTGTCGTCCATGACGCCCGAGGTGGCCGCCGAATACGCGCGGCGCAAAGCCCCGCTCGAGGCCATTGCGGCGCGCCCGGCGGGTTGCATCTTCGCCTTTTCCTGCACGCCCATGGAAATTTCCTCGACGTCGGTCCGCGAGGCGATTGCCGCCGGGGAAAACGTCGTCAAATTGCTGCCGGCCGCGGTTCTGGCCTATATTGAATCAAACCGCCTTTACAGGGCCACCTCATGAAAGGAAGTCGATCCGCACCCATGAACATCCGAAAATTGCAGAAGACCGTCATTAACGCGCTGGAGGCCGTCAAGGCGCGGGAGATCGAAAATTTCGATGTCAGGCATCTCACCACCATGTTCGATCGCGTCATTGTCGCCAGCGCCGATTCCGCGCGACAGGCCAAGGCGCTGGCGAATCACCTGCGCGAGGACTTGCGCGCGGTCGGCGGAAAGATTCACGGCGTGGAAGGCGAAGCGTCGGGCGAATGGGTGCTGATCGATCTGGGTGACATCGTGGTTCACATCCTGCAGCCGGCCATGCGCGAGCATTACAAGCTCGAAGAGCTCTGGAACCAGCCCAAGCCAAGGGCCCCGCGAAAAGCAGCAAAAACCGCAGCGGAATCCGCGGCTGCAACGCCGGAGTAATGCGGCTCCTGGTCCTCGCAGTGGGAACACGCATGCCCGCATGGGTGGACACGGCATTCTCCGAATACGCGAAGCGCATGCCGCGCCACCTGCCGATGGAACTGATGGAGATTCGTCCCGAGCCGCGCGCCGGCGGCAAGCCCGCCGCCGCGCTGTGTCTGGCCGAGGCCGCACGCATCGCGCAGGCGCTGCCCGCGGGCGCGATGAAAGTGGCCCTGGATGAGCGTGGCAGGGAGTTTTCCAGCGACGCTTTCGCAAAGTGGTTCGAGCGCATGACCGGCGAAGGACGCGATATCGCCTTCCTGATCGGCGGTGCAGACGGCCTCGCGCCCGATATCAGGAAATCAGCGGACCTGACACTGCGCCTTTCGGCATTCACCCTGCCGCATGCGCTGGCGCGGGTAGTGCTCGCCGAACAGTTGTACCGGGCGGTATCGATCATGCAGAACCATCCTTATCACAGGGCTTGAAGTGGCAAAAAGAATTTACCTCGCCTCGCGCAGCGCCCGCCGGCGCGAACTTCTCCGCCAGATCGGCGTGGGGTTCGAGATGCTGGTGCTGCGCGAGAACTCGCCGCGCGGCGCGGACATCGACGAGACGCCGCACCCGGGCGAAACCGCGGACAGCTACGTCCAGCGCGTCTGCCTGGAAAAGGCGCGCTGCGCATGGCGCCGGGTCGAGGAGCGGAAATTGCCCCGCATGCCGGTGCTCGCGGCGGATACGAGCGTTTGCATTGGCGAGGAGATCCTCGGCAAACCGGAGGACGCGCGCGATGCCATGCGCATGCTGGCGCGTCTTTCGGGCGCTGAACATCGCGTACTCTCGGCGGTCGCGATAATATCGGAGGGGCGCCTGGAGTCGGCTGTCAATGAATCCCTGGTGCGCTTTTGCGAGCTCAGCAAAACAAGCATTCGAGGCTATGTGGAAAGCGGCGAAGCGATGGGAAAGGCCGGCGGCTACGCGATACAAGGCCGGGCCGCCGCTTTCATATCGTCGTTGCGCGGCAGCTACTCGGGGGTGATGGGCCTGCCCTTGTTCGAAACCGCGCAGCTGCTGGACAAGTTCTAAAACCCATGAGCGAAGACATTCTCATCAATTGCACGCCCCAGGAGACGCGCCTGGCCATCCTGCAGGCGGGTGTGGTCCAGGAGCTGCACATCGAGCGCATGCAGAACCGCGGCCTGGTGGGAAACATCTACGTGGGCAAGGTGGCGCGGGTATTGCCGGGCATGCAGTCGGCGTTTATCCAGATCGGCCTGGAACGCGCCGCCTTTCTGCATGTGGCCGACATCTGGGAAGAGCGCCACGGCGGCGACAGCGGCAAGCCCATCGAGAAAATTCTCACCGAAGGGCAAACGCTGCTGGTGCAGGTGATCAAGGATCCCCTGGGCACCAAGGGCGCGCGGCTTTCCACGCAGGTATCGATTGCCGGACGGCTGCTGGTCTACCTTCCGCACGATCCGCACATCGGCATATCGCAGCGCATCGAGGACGAAACCGAGCGCCAGCTGCTGCGCGAGCGGCTGGCGCAACTGCTGCCGCCGGAGGAAACCGGGGGATACATCATCCGCACCGTGGCCGAAAGCGCCTCGGACGCGGATCTGCTGGGGGATGTCGAGTATTTGCGCAAGCTCTGGCATGACATCCGCGGGCGCGCGCTCACCACCGGCGCGCCGGCGCTGCTGCACGAGGATCTGTCGCTCGCGCAGCGGGCATTGCGTGATTTCTCGCGCGAGGACCTGGGCAGGATCATCGTCGATTCGCGCGAGAACTTCCAGATACTTCAGGCCTTTGCCGCGGAGTACACCCCCATGGTGCATTCGAAGCTGGAGCATTACACCGGCGAGCGGCCGCTATTCGATCTTCACAACATCGAGGAAGAGATCGAGCATGCGCTGGCGCGGCGCGTCAATCTCAAATCCGGCGGCTATCTCATCATGGACCAGACCGAGGCCATGACCACGGTCGACGTCAACACCGGGGGATTCGTCGGCTTGCGCAGTTTCGACGACACCATCTTCAAGACCAACCTGGAGGCGGCGCAGGTCATCGCCCGGCAACTGCGGCTGCGCAATCTGGGCGGGATCATCATCATCGATTTCATCGACATGGACAATCTGGATCATCGCGCGGCGGTGCTCGCGGAATTCAACAAGGCGCTGGCGCGCGACCGCACCAAGATGACGGTCAGCGATTTTTCGGCGCTGGGACTGGTGGAGATGACGCGCAAGCGCACGCGCGAATCCCTTGAGCATGTGCTGTGCGAAACCTGCAAGACCTGCGGCGGGCGCGGCGCGGTGAAGACGGCGCGCACCGTGTGTTACGAGATTCTTCGCGAGATTCTGCGCGAGGCGCGGCAGTTCAATCCGCGCGAGTTCCGCATTCTTGCCTCGCAGACGGTGATCGACCTTTTTCTGGAGGAAGAGTCGCAGCCGCTGGCGATGCTGGGCGACTTCATCGGCAAGCAGATATCCATGCAGGTGGAATCGAGCTATGGCCAGGAGCAGTACGACGTCATTCTGATGTGAGCCTCGGGATGGGAAACAAGGGACTGGGCGGCAAAGGTCTGAGCGACAAAGAAGCCGCCCTGCTCGCCGCGGCTCGGCGCGAACTGGCCAAGCCCGCCGCTGCGCCGCCCGGCGCAAACGACGCAGCGCAAACCAGAAAAATCACCCCGGCTGCACCCCGGGTGCCGCGCGCGCCGACGCGCCCGGTATCGACGCCGCCTGCCACCCTGGCCGATGATGCAGCGCCCGCCGATGCCCCTGCGAAGACCGATAGCGCCACGCGCATGGCGATGCTGATGGATGCCGAACGGCGGGCAAGCGAAGACCGAAAGCGGCGGATTAAACGAAACTACCTGATCCTCGTTTCCGCGGTGATGGTGCCGGCAGTTCTGTATGCCTTGGTCAGCTTGTTCAGGCTGCTGGCGCGCTGAGCCCGGGCCGCGGCGCGCTGCCCGCATTGACAATGAATGCGTCGCCGCGCACAAAAAAATCCTCGACCAAAGACGCGACACGTTCCGGCTGATCGACCTCCATGGCGTGCGCGGCATCATAGACGTAGAGCAGTTGCGATCGCCTGATGCGGCTTTTTACCGCCCGAACCGCCTGCGCCGGTACCCGTTCATCCCGGGAGCCCCCCAGGATCAGGGTATAAGCCTGGACTTCCCCGATGCGCGCGATCAGCTCCTCGTCGCGCGCCGGACCCATGCCAAAGCCCTCGGGGGCCATCAGCACCAGTTGCTCGACTTTCGCCGGATGCAGGATCGCCAGCCATGCGGCAATCCGTGCGCCCATTGAATATCCGACCACCTCGCAGGGCTTGCCGATCAACTGATCGATGAATTCGCCCAGCAGACCGGCGACACCCGGGATGGTATCGACGCCCTCGGCGGCGGGAGTGCCTTCATAGCCGGGAACGATGGGCAGCCAGACGCGAAACTTCTGTTTCATCCGCATCGGCACGGCGCGGATTTCCAGGCCCGCCGCGCCATGAAGGTAGATGGCGTCCGGACCTTCTCCGGCGACCAAATAATCCATCGATCCCCGGGAAAGCTGCGCCGTCTTGCGGATAAAACCGCTGCCCTGTTGCATTGACACCTCGTCGGCCCATTCCTGCAGCCTGCGAGAGTGCCGCAATCCCCCTGCTATTACAAGCCCCGGCAGCGCGATGCTCGATCGGCACTCAGTCGGCGTAGACACCGGCTTTCTTGATGACCGGACCCCATTTCGCGATCTCGGCCTTGAGGTGCGCCTGCAGGAAAGCTGGCGTCGCTTGATTCTGCGGCACCGGCTCGGTGCCCAGCAGCGCAAGATTCTTGATGAGGTCAGGATCGCGCAATGCGGTCTGCATGGTAGTCACCAGAGTGTCCACCACCCGTTTGGGCGTTTTCGCCGGCGCGTAGACGGCGTGCCATATCCCCACTGCGAAACCTTTCATGCCCTGTTCGTTCAGAGTCGGCACCTCCGGCAGCGATGCGACGCGTTTGAGCGTGGTGACACCGTAGACCTTGACCTTGCCGCCCTTGATCTGTCCGGTGGTGTTGGTGGTCTGGTCGCACATGAAATCAACCTGGCCGCCCAGAAGATCGTTCATCGCCGGCGCCGTTCCCTTGTAAGGCACCGTGGTGAAATTGGTCTGGATGGCGGTCATGAACAGCAGCCCGCACAAATGGGATGCAGCGCCCAATCCGGCATTGGCGTAGGAGAGCTTGTCCTTGTTGGCCTTGATATAGGCGAGAAATTCCTTGAAATTCGCGGCCGGAAAATTGCCGCGCGCGATCAGCGTCATGGGCACATCCGCCACCAGGCCGATGTACTCGAAATCCGTCAGCGGGTTGTAGTCGAGTTTGCGATACAGCGCCTGGCTGGTTGCCATGCCGATGTGATGCATCAGCAGCGTATAGCCATCGGGCGCGGCCCTTGCGCCGCGGGTGACACCGATGTTGCCGCCGGCGCCGCCGACATTTTCGACCAGCACTGTCTGCTTGAGTTGCTTGCCCCAGACAGCGGCCAGATTGCGCGTCAGCGTGTCGGTCGGGCCGCCCGCCGCGAACGGCACGATTATCGTGACCGGTTTGGTCGGAAAGTTCTGGGCCAGCAGTACACCGGGAAACAGGCTGCAGGCCAACATAAGCAATCTTGTGATGCGCACGGGGCTCTCCTTAAAATGAGCGACTCCAAGTACCAATAGGTCTTGGCGTACCAGCGCGCATCCTACTATTATCGTTTCGGTTGGAGAACTCTTGACCGGAGGCAAGCATTGACCTGAGTCAAACAGGGTTATTTCAAAGCGATTTGGGGAGATTGGGCATGGCGACATTTGTACTGATTCATGGCGGCTGGGGCGGCGGATGGTGCTGGAAACGGCTGGAACCGCTGTTGCGCCGGGCGGGGCATGAGGTATACGCGCCCTCCCTGACCGGCCTGGGAGACCGCGCCCACCTGGCCAGCCCGCAAGTCGACCTCGAAACCCACATTCAGGATGTACTCGGCGTGATCGACGCCTGGGACCTGGAACAGGTGATCCTGGTCGGCCACAGCTATTCGGGCATGGTGATTACCGGCGCGGCCGACCGCGCGGCATCAAAAATACGCCGGCTTGTCTATCTGGATGCTTTCCTGCCCGAGAACGGCAAGGCGAGCACCGATTACCTGGCCCCCGCGCGTTCCGCGCATTTGCACGAAGAAGGCAAGGCCACCGGCATGGTCAGCATGCTGCCGCTGTCTGTGATCGGCCTCACCCGGCCCGAGGATATCGAGTGGGTCAGCCGGCATAGCGTGAAACAGTCCTACAAGACCTTTACCCAGCCGGTGGTCCTGAAGAATCCGCAGGCAACCAAGGCCATCCCGAAAACTTTCATCCAATGCACCGCGCCCGCCACCGGCACCTT
>MEQV01000117.1:1411-1537 GCA_001770355.1 Betaproteobacteria bacterium RIFCSPLOWO2_02_FULL_62_17 | reverse complement strand
GGCACATGGCGATGAGGACCGAGCCTGAGAGGCTCGCGGAAATACTTTTGGCGCAGGTCTAGGTAACCGCCGTATATCCGCGGCACGAAAGGCCGTCTTCTCCCGGCAGGTCTGGCTTGGGATGGC
>MEQV01000117.1:0-1325 GCA_001770355.1 Betaproteobacteria bacterium RIFCSPLOWO2_02_FULL_62_17 | reverse complement strand
CTTGAGCAACGCCCGGGCCGGCCCCGTGGGCTGCGTGCGTTGCTGCTCCCAGTTTTGCAGCGTGCGCAGGTTGACACCGATCAATTTGGCGAACTGGCTCTGACTGATCCTAGCCGCCTCGCGGATGGTGCGCACGTCCGGCGCGGGCAGTTCGGTCGTTCTTGCGCCACGCACGCCCTTGCCTGCCATGTGGCGCTTCATTTCGCGCACGCCCTTGACCAGTTGTTCGAAATGCTGCTTATCCATTGTCGATATCCTTCATCAGTTGTGCAAGCGTCTTAATCTGCTTTGGCGTCAGGTCAGATTGCGCACTCTTGACGTAAGCGTAAATCAGGTAAATGCGTTCTTTCGGCACATGCCGGTAGTAGATCACCCTCGCGCCACCTCGCTTGCCGCGGCCTTTTACCGCCCAGCGCAGCTTGCGCAAACCGGAACTGCCCGCGATAACGTCGCCTGCGTCCGGCGCGGCGAGCAAAAAATTTTGCAGGCCACGCAAATCTTCGTCGCTCCACTGCTCAGTACGAAAAGCGATGAAAGGCGTGAGCTCGACAAAGACCATTTCTCGAACTATACGCGGCACGCGTATAGCCTGCAACCATGAGCATTATTCCGGGCGTTTTGGCGCAATTGGCGGGCATATTGACAACGGGTTAAACAATGCTACCCAATTACTTGTGTTATGGCGGCCTGAAGCGTACTTAGATTTTTACTCGCCTCGTTGTATATTTCACGAGCAATATTTCGTGTTTCGTCTGTTGTTGCCGCATCAAGTGCCGCCTGTGCCTCTTGCTGTATATTTTTCGCCGTCTCAATCTGCGAGTTGGTGGCAGCCAACATGGTAATCAGAGATTCTCGGAATACGACACAATCGGGATCATTCAGATCAAGCTTTTCTTCAGTGAATGCTCCGGCAACCGAGTGCGCCTTAACTTCACCCCGGGCATATCGCAAATGATCAAACATCACATAATCACAAGGATTGGGAATAAATCGTTCTTCACGCCAATCTCGTGCATTTGGCCAAAAATCCCTTTTTTGGCTATTGCAGCGATTGCAGCAATAAAAGAGGTTTGAGTATTCGGTTGCCAGGCGTGGAAATTTCTTCTGAGGGCGGTAATGGTCTACGCCAAACGATTCTGAGCCCTTATAGCTGTCCAATGCGCGGCAGTAAACACACTGCCCAGCGAACTCAATTTGAAGCTCGGACTTGAAAGGCTTGTAACTCGAAAAGGCCGGGGGCTTTCTTGTTCGAGTATGTTTTGATTTCTGATAATGATATGGATTACGCATTCTTTTTGCGCAAAAGCATTAGCCTCTCTTGCAGG
>MEQV01000116.1 GCA_001770355.1 Betaproteobacteria bacterium RIFCSPLOWO2_02_FULL_62_17 | reverse complement strand
TTGTCGAACCGCTTTTTCATCAGCGCCAGGGCCTCGTTGGGCTTGCCGACGATGAAATCGGTTGCGGCTTTGGAAGCGCGCGCCATCTTCTCGCATTTGACGGGTTCCTTCTGGCACAGCTCGGGCCGCGTATAGAGCACCACATAATCGAACGGAATGAATTCCGGCAGGTCGCCGCGCGGGCCGCTCACCAGCATCACCGCGTCGCCTTCGACGACCGCCTGAGTGGTGAAGGGGAGCGAGGTGGCAAAGCCGTCGATCTGCTTCGACTTCAGCGCCGGAAGCATGGCCGGCGGGTTCATCGGTGCGATGCGCACGTCCTTGTCCGGATCTAAGCCGGCGCGGCGCGAAACCAGGCGCTGCATGGCATGGATGATCGAGCCCACGCCCTGGATGGCGATGGTTTTGCCCTTCAAAACCTTGATGCGTTGGTCGAGCGGGGTCTTGTCCGTGATGCCGGCGGCCTGGGCGACGTCCTTGCGCAGCACCAATTCGACCATGGGTTTGTTGACCAGCGTGCCGATGGAGAGAAGCTTCTGGCCATTGGCGATGGCGCGCAGGAAGGTTGCGCCGGTACCGACGGTAAAGTCGGCGCTGCCGGCGATGACGGCGTTCGTGGATGCGACGCCGACGAGGTTGCGTCCCTCGACCTTGAGCCCTTCCTTGGCGTAAAACCCGGCATCTTCAGCGATAAAGTGAGCCGAGAACGTCATGGTCGGCGCGGGGATTGCCATGATCAGATTGATATCTGCGGCACTTGTAGCGGCGTTTGCAGCGCCGATACGCAGTGCGGCGATCACGGCAAGCGAGATTGCTGCGCTCAGTTTTGGCCAACGCATAATTGCCTCCCCGTTAAGTTAATTTCTGGATTCACACACGATCGGCGAAGGTGAACACTACCAGATTTATTCTCTTTTGAAAGCCGGGCAAACCCGCACGCGATTGATCGGCATGTTAGTGACCGGTCTTGTTGGGTACAATGCCAAGAAGAGACTTGCTGCCCCAACCAACATTGGCGGCGGCGGCGAGGCGGGTTAAGCCTTTGAGGGATGAGATGACGACACCGACTCTCTCCGGTCAAGCTGCCGGTGCCGCGGCGCTTTTGCGCGGCGGACCTCTCGGGCTATTGGCGCGTAAGCGGGATCAACTCCTGGTTCTGGTCGTATTGTTGGCGATCTGGCAGGGACTTAGCATTCTGCTGGGCGAATATTGGATTGGCACCCCGTGGGGTACCGTCAGGCGCCTCGTTTCCGGAATCGCCGACGGCGAACTGCTGCAACACGCGTCCTACACTGTAGCCGAGGCGATCATCGGCTTTCTGGTCGGCGGCATACCGGCCGCCGCGCTGCCGTTCGTGCTGCGCCGCTTACCGATGGTGACCGCCATCATCGATCCCATCATGGTCGGCGGCTACGGTTCGCCCAAGCTCGCATTGGCGCCGCTTTTCATCCTGTGGTTCGGCATCGGCATTGAATCCAAGATCGCGCTGATCGTCTTCACGGTCTTTTTCATTGTCTATTTCTCGACACTGGCCGGTATCCGCGCGCTCGACCCGAAGCTGGTGCAGATGGCGCAGATGAGCGGTGCCTCGGAATCCGACATCGCGCGCCACATCATTTTCCCGGGCGCCGTGCCCCACATTTTTGCCGGCCTGCGGATTGCCATGCCCTATTCCATCGGCGCCGCAGTTGTCGCCGAATTGATTTCGGCGAATCGCGGGCTCGGTTACATGATCCAGTTACGCTCCATGAATTTCGACACTACGGGCATCTTCGTGGCGCTCGCGGCAGTGTGTTTCATCGTGGCCGTCGCCAATTGGATCGTGAATATTGTCGAGCGTCACCTGTTGCTTTGGCGCCCGCCGGCGGACGTGACAGCGCAAAAAGAATAGGACACCGCAATGGCCGCTCTTCTGGAAGTTCGCAATCTTTCGAAACGGTTTGCGTCGCGTGCCGGCCGCGAGCCTTCGCCGTGGATCATCCGCGATCTGAGCTTCTCAGTCGCCGACGGCGAGTTCCTGACCATCGTCGGACCCTCCGGCGGCGGCAAGACGACGTTGCTCAACATGATCGCCCAGATCGATACGGCCAGTGGCGGCGAGATCGTCTTTCAATCGAAATCAGCGCCGCTTGGCGACAAGACTTCGCTGAAGCCCGGACTCAATTGTCAGATCGGCTATGTGACCCAGGAAGACAACTTGTTGCCCTGGCGCACCTGTCTCGAAAACGTGCTGTTCCCGCTTATGGCGCAGGGCCGCCTCAACGACGAGACGCGCGCGCACGCGCAGTCCCTGATCCGCGCGGTCGGCCTGGAGGGTTGGGAAAAGCATTATCCGCACGAATTGTCCGGCGGCATGCGCAAGCGCACCTCGCTTATCCGCACGCTGGTCTACGACCCGCCGGTCATATTGATGGACGAGCCGTTCGGCGCGGTCGACGCGCAAACGCGCGTCCAGTTGCAGGAGGATTTGCTGCGGCTGTGGAATCTCGGGCGCAAGACCATCGTTTTCGTCACCCACGATATCACCGAGGCGATCGCACTGGCCGACCGCACCCTGGTGCTGACGCGTCAGCCCTCCAGTGTCGCGGGCGAACATATCATCACCATTCCCCGTCCGCGCGACATCCGCGACATACTGACACACCCTGAATTCGTCGATCTCTATCGCCGCATCCGGGCGCAGGTGCAATGACCACAGCCGAACAAGCCGCCACGCTTCCCGCCGAGCCGGACGGGATCAAGTGGCGGCACGTCATGGTCCGCGTCGGCCAGATCGGCCTCGGACTGGTCTTTCTGTGGTTGTGGAAGTGGGGGGCGAATTCGGCAGGAGAGTCCTACATCGCCGATCCGTTCAAGGTCTGGGACCGGCTGATCGAAATCGCGCGCACCGGCGAACTTGCCCGCCACACCTATGTGACCTTGCGGATTTCCGCCATCGGGTTCGCCATCGGCTGCGCCGCCGGCGTGGTTCTGCCCTTTGCGTTGCGGCGCATGCCGCGCCTCACCGATGCGATCGAGCCTTACATCATGGCATCGGTCGGCGTGCCCAAATACGCGCTGATTCCGCTGTTCATCCTGTGGTTCGGAATCAACGACGCGCCGAAACTGTGGCTGATCGGCCTGCTGGTTTTTTATCCCGTGTTTATCTCGGTCTTCGCCGGAATCCGCAGCGTCGACGGCCGCCTGCTCGACATCGCCCGCGTGCTGGGCGCCTCGGAATCGCGCATTTCCGTGGAGGTGATCTGGCACGCGATGCTGCCGTTCTTCTTTTCCGGCCTCAAGATTTCGGTGCCGCGGGCTGTCAGCGCCGCAATCATCGCCGAGTTTCTTGTCGGCTTCGAAGGCATCGGATTCTATATCGAGAATGCGCGCCAGCAAATGGACGTCACCGGCGCCTTCGTCGGCATCGCGGTGGCCATTGCGCTCGTCCTTGTGATGAATGCCCTTCTGGTGTGGATCGACAAGCGGCTCAGCGCGTGGCGCCCCATGGATCGGCATATGGAGCTGTAGGGCCGCCGTGGGCATGGCCGGACGACAGCGCGCCGTTGTGAATCCAGTTGTCGCTCGATTTGTCCGTCCGTACCCCGCCGACTCAATTTCTACCTGGCAATCAGCTTGCGAATTTCGGCAAGCTTCGCCTTCAGCCTCTTGCGGTTCTCCAGCCCGACGCGCAGCATGATCTTCTGCCCGCTCGGCAGGCTCTCTAACCGGGGATCGGAGAAGCGATAGAGCAACCAGGGGTGCGTCGGCTTGAGCGGGCCCTGGAAATGCGGCACTTCAACGATGAGCGGCCCGGATGGTTCGGGCGTTTGAATCAGCAGGTCGATCACCGCGATCAGGCGATCATTGAAGTACATCCCCGGATAACCGAGGGACTCGTAGGCACGCTGAAACAGCGGGTAGAGGCGCCGGTAGACCGCAACCGCGCTTCCCATATCCACCGATTCGACCAGGGCGACGAACGGCGCGTAGCGAGTTGCGTTCTTCGCGCTGATGACACTGCCGGTTCCTGCGGCTTCGACGGTGAAACGCCCGGCGGTCGGGCGGATCGGCCACATCCTCGGCGGCGCGAGCGAGCGTGACAGATTGTCGACCGTGGCCACCACGCGGCGTACAAAGTTTTCGACCTGGACGAAGGTCTTGACGGCCTTGGCCCCCAGCAGCTCGGTAATCCTCTGCTTTACGAAATCGCCGGATTGATCGAGCGGCGGCAGTTCTGTCGAGCCGGGTGGCGCCTGGATGGGATACCTGATCGCCGGCTCAGCCGGCGACACAGCGGGGCGTGATGCGACCGGGCTCGGAGGCTGCATCGGCTGCGGCACCTGCCGGAGCAAAAAATAAGCACCGATTGCGATCAATGCCAGAACTGATCCCAGCCCAATCCACAGTCTGTTCATCGCCGTCCGCTCGTCTCGTTCGCCGCCATGACCGCCCTCCCGCAATCCATTTCCGGTAACACCGCGGCCGCATTGATACAGCGCCCTGAAAATCAAGTTGAAAAATCCACCTGCGCGAATCCGCCTGTCGTGGAACGATCTTATGCCTGAATGCCGCGCCGTGCTTGCCCGCGCCGCGCGATCGGGGTAGATTGGACCGCCATTTTCCTGAGGAGGAATCGCCATGGCCTTGACGCAGCAGAGAACCGACAAGAAACCCCAGGTGGCCATCATGAACGCGGTTCACGATCTGCCGGTGCTGGTCGCGCGCGACCAGGGTTTCTTCAAGGACGAAGGACTGGACCTCGACTTCGTCACCACGCCGGGGATGGCGCAGGTCACGACTTCGCACAGCGTCAAATTCGACTCGATCTTCGACCGGCCGCTGGACTCGGTCTACAACGAGGGCGGCATCGACCAGTATCGCATGTGCGAATGGGGCATCATGAAGCGCGCGGTCGAGGCGAACAAGGAAGGCCTGCGCGGGCGCAAGATCGTGGCGCTCGGGGCTTCCATGTCGATGTTCGCCATCGCCGTCACCCGCGAATCGAAGTTCTACGAGCCCGAAATGCTCAAGGACAAGCTGATCGCGGTGACGCCGAACAACGGCTCGCACTTCACCACGTTGAAGATGATGGAAGGCTTCCTTGAACCGAAGCACGTCAAGACCATCAGCGCGGGCTCGATGCCAAAGCGCATCGAGGCGCTGCGCGCGGGCAAGGTCGCGGCAGTGAGCCTGATGGAACCCTGGATCAGCTACGCGCAGAAGCTGGGTCTGCGCGTTCTGATCGAATCGCACTCGACCCGCAGCGAGGCGGCGGGCGAAGACCTCGACGGTCCGACGCTGGCGAAAATGTTCCGCGCGCAGGCGCGGGCGGTCGAGCTGATTGAAAAGGACCCCAGGCCTTACGCTCACTACCTGACGAGCGAAACCGGCGGCCTGCTGGAACCCGGAGAATTGCAGACCTGGCGCCTGCTGCATGCCGCGCCGCAGCCCTACACCCGCGAGCGCTTCGACGATACTTACACCTGGTCGGTGAAGTGGAACATGGTGGTTCCGGGGGCGACCTACGAGAACACCGTCGACAACCGCGCTTTTGAATAACCTGAAGAAGGACGCAACATGCCGGACGATGATCTGAAGAACGAACTGGAACGCCTGCGCAGGGAAAACGCCGCGCTCAAAAAAGGCGCCGCGACCGGAATCACCATGAAAGTGAGCGAAAAGGGCGGACTCTCGGTCTACGGCATGGGGCGTTTCCCGGTGACCTTGTACAAGGAGCAATGGTTGAAGCTCCTTGACATGTCGGAGGACATCCGCGCATTCATCAAGGCGAACGAGGGGACTTTGAAGACCAAGGGGTGAGCGCTCGTATTCTCACTGGAAGTCAGGGCGATTCCCGCCACCTTTTCCGGACCGGAAATGAAAATAACCCGCGTCAGTATTTACAACGTGCAGGCCACCTGGCGGCACGGCTGGAATCCCGTCATCGTGCGCATCGACACCGATGAAGGCATCCATGGCCTAGGGGAAGCGGGTCCGGCGGTGGGCGGCGGGCACAACGCCTATGCCGGTATGCTCAAAGACCTCGCGCAAATGCATCTCATCGGTGCCGACCCGTTGAAATCGGAAAAACTCTGGGAAACGCTGCTGCGCAAGACCTGGCTCGCGCAGGGCAACGGGCTGGTGGTATTCGCCGCAATCAGCGCCATCGACCAGGCATTGTGGGACATCAGGGGCAAGGCCGCGGGCCTGCCGGTGTACCAGATGCTGGGCGGCAAGACGCGCGAAAAAATGCGCTGCTACGCCAGCCAGATTCATTTCGGCTGGCCGGTGGACTATGCCAACCCGGCGGTCCACCCGAAGCAACTGGCGCAAGCCGCGTTGAAGGCGGTCGACGACGGTTTTGACGCGCTGAAAGTCGACCCCATTACCTATGACGAAAACGGCCGCAGGGGCGGCTGGGACATGAGCGGAAGAATCGGCAACGAACGGCTCGACCTGATCTACCAGCGCGTCAAGGCCATCCGCGATGCCGTGGGCAGCAAGGTCGATATCATCCTCGAGACCCATGCCCAACCCGGGGTTACCAGTGCCATTCAGATCGGCCGGGTCATGGAAGGTCTCAACTGCATGTACTTCGAAGAACCGGTGAGCGCTGCCAGCGTGGATGGAATGGCCAAGGTGGCGCAAAGCGTGAAGATTCCCATCGCCGCCGGCGAACACCTTGCCACGCGCTGGGGCTTCCGCCCTTATTTTGAAAAACAAATTCTGGATGTCATCCAGCCCGATATTTGCGTTGCCGGGGGCATCAGCGAGTGCAAGAAAATCGCCGACATGGCGCACGCCTACGATATCTCGCTGCAGGGCCATTGTTGCGGCTCGCCCGTGACCCTGGCGGCCACCTTGCACCTGGAGACCGTGATTCCCAATTTCATCATTCATGAATATGTCGGGACCACCGGCTCGCCGGAGAACCTGAGCCTGGTCACGCCGGATATCAAGGTGGAGAAGGGGCAATTTGCCGTGCCGGAGGGACCAGGGCTGGGTATCGCGCTGAATGAAAAAGAAATGGCCAAGTACCCGTGCGTGACGGTGTCCTGACCGGGTATAGGGTACATCATCGCCGGCATGGTTCTGCACCGGTGTTTATTTGCGTCAAGTTGAGAGGAGTTTTCCCATGATTGCCCGACGAATGTCATTGGCGTTGCTCGCCGCAGCGCTTTTCTGGGCGATGTCTCCCGCGGCATGCCTGGCCCAGGGAGACCGACCAACGCTGCGCCTGGTGGTTGGATTGGCGCCGGGAGGATCCCACGATATCACGGCGCGCGCCCTGGCCGAGAAATTGCGCGACCTGGTCAATATGACCGTGGTCGTGGAGAACAAGCCCGGCGCGGGTCAGCGGCTGGCACTGAATGAAGTCAAGCGTTCCGCGCCCGACGGCCGCACTTTGCTGATCGCCAGCAACAGCCCGTTCGTGATATTTCCTCACACCTTCAACAGACTCGACTACGATCCGGTCAAGGATTTCACGCCGATAGCACGGCTCATGGTCACCGAGAGCGCCCTTGCCGTCGGGCCCAAGGTGGCGGCGACCAACATGAAGGAGTTCGTCGCATGGGCAAAGGCCAATCCTCGTCAGGCCAACTTCGGCACGCCGGGCGCGGGGACTCTGCCGCACTTCGTCGGCATCATGTTGGGCAAGGCCATGGGCGTGGATCTGGCGCACGTCCCCTACAAGGGCGGCGCGCCCGCCATGGCCGATTTTCAGGGCGGCCATCTGCCCATCATCATCAATTCGCTGGCGGACATGCTGGAAGGGCACCGGGCCGGCAGGTTCCGTGTCCTCGCCACCACCGGCGCCAGGCGGTCGCCGCTGGTTCCCGATGTACCCACCATGCGGGAGACGGGTGTGGACATCGTTTCGCAAGGGGCAGTGTGGGTCTATGGACCGGCGAATATGCCGGCGGATGTTGTCAATCGCACCAACGCCGCCCTGGTGAAGGCTGTGAGCATGCCGGATTTTCAGCAGCGATTCACCAAATACGGCATGACGGTGGCGCCCTCCACGGCGGCGGAACTCGCCGCGATGCAAGCGGAAGAACTGAAGCGCTGGGAGGCGCCCGTCAAAGCCAGCGGTTTCAAGGAGGATGGTTGAATGAAGGTGGTCCTGTGGCCTAATCTGGCCAAAGTCGAACTGCTCGAATACTTCGGCAAGATGGCCGGTGTCGATCTCGCGGTGGTCGAAGGCCTGGACAGTTTGATTCCGGCCATTGCAGAGGCGGAGGTGCTGGTCATCGGCCAGAATTCTTACGATCGTCGCGTCGCCGGGGCGATTCGGGATCATGGCAAGCGCCTGCGCTTTGTCCAGTTGCTCACCGCGGGCTACGACGGGCCGCAGAATCATGGCGTGCCGCCGGGGGTGGTGGTCTCCAATGCGGGCGATTCCTGGTCGCCCGCATTGGCGGAGCTTGTCATGGCTTTAATGCTTTCCTTGGTCAAATGCATGCCGCAGGTCCTGGAAAATCACGCCAAGCATGGTTGGGACCGAAAATTCACCGCGCGCATGGATGGCTTCGACGGAAAAACCATGGCAATCATCGGATACGGCAGCATCGGGCGGGAGGTGGCCAGGCGCGCCAGTGCCTTCGGCATGCACATCATCGGTGTATCGCGAACCGCGAAATCCAAACCCCTCGCCGATGAAGTGCAACCGGTGAGCGAATTGCAAGCCGTGCTTGCCCGCGCCGACGTCATTGTCCTCACCGCGCCGTTGACGGCGGAAACAAAGCACCTGATCAATGCCAGGGCATTGGCCGCCTGCAGGAAAAACGCGGTGTTGATCAACGTGGCGCGCGGCGGACTGATCGATCAGGCCGCGCTCGGCGAGGCATTGAAGAACGGGACGATTGCGGCGGCGGGGCTCGACGTGACCGACCCGGAACCGTTGCCGCCGGACAATCCGCTATGGGGCAGCCCCAACCTGATCATTTCGCCGCATATCGCGGGGGTCAGCGGAGCGGGCGGACGGGTGCGCCTGGCCGCGTTCATCGCCGAAAACGTGGGGCGTTTCATGGCGGGAGAGGCGGTCACTCACACCATTTCCCTGTGACGGGCAGTTTGCATAATTGGGATAATTGCATCGGAGAAGGCCAATAGCGGCGGGCGTTATGAGCATATAGGAATATTGATACTGGTATATCATTTGGGGGAGAGGGGGACCGGATCATGAATAAATGGCTGCATCACCTGTCAGTCGCATCTGTCAGCCTGGCCGCGGCGGCCGTGGTGACATCGTCTTTCGCGCAATATCCTTCGAAGCAGATCAGGATCATCGTGCCCTTTCCTCCCGGCGGCGGCGCCGACAATTCGTCGCGCATCATCGGCCAGCCGCTCTCG
>MEQV01000115.1:0-6165 GCA_001770355.1 Betaproteobacteria bacterium RIFCSPLOWO2_02_FULL_62_17 | reverse complement strand
GCGCTCGGTGAGGATGGTGATGCCTCCGTCTTTCTCCATGCGCCAGACATTGCGCGAGGACCAGCCGCACACCAGGAGGCGCCCCTGCTTGTCGAAAGTCATGCCATTGGCGAAGCCGGTCGGGTGCATTACCAGTTCCTTGCCGACGCCGGGCTTCCATTTCCAGATGCTGCTGCCGATGATGTCCACCCAGTAAAGCTGCCTGGTGCGGCGGTCCCACACCGGGCCTTCGCCGAAGGCCATGCCGTGCGCGACCACATCGAGCGTTGCCATCGGGTCGATCAGGCGTTCGAGGCCCGGGGCGATCTTGTCGATATCCATAATTCTTCCGTGTCAGGATGTCGCGTCGTGCGAGGAGAACGCTATGACGCAGGCAGCGGCCGAGCGGTTGCTCCAGGCGTGATTGGTGCCGCGCTGCACCACGGTGTCCCCCGCCTTGAGATGCACTTCTTCGGTGTCGAGAATCAGCGTGATCTCGCCCTCCAGGATCAGGCAGAAATCGAGCGTCCTGGTCTTCTGCATGTACGGGTGCGGCGCTTTCGCGTGATGCGTCGAGGCGCCGGGCGAGCCCATCGACTCGAAGTATTGCTGCACCTCTTTCGCGCCCACCTTGCGCAGGAAGCCGTCCTCGGGCGGGAAGCTCACGACGCGGCATACCGATCCCCCGGGCGGCGGCTCCAGGGTATGCGGCGCGCCCAGGCTCTCGCGCACGCCCTTGAGGCGCGCCGGCGTCCTGTCGGTCACCCAGATGCGCGTGGCAGCGAAGCCGGGCCGCGCCGGATCGGTGCGCACATCGGGCGACGGCCCGTCCTGGATCGCCGTGGAGGTGCCGTCCTCCCTGTCGACGGTGACGATGCGCCGCACCGGTTTCACCTTTTCACTCATCCAAACTGGCTCCCATCATCACGAACGCCATCAGGCTCGATCCGGTGCGGTTGGACCACCCATGCCAGTTGCCAAGCTGCACCACGACATCGCCGGGATTCATCACCCGCTCGCCATCGTCGAGCTGCAGGACGCGCTGGCCTTCGAGCACGATGCCGTAGTCCAGCGTCTCGGACTTGTGATAAGGCGATGCGAAATAGTTCTGTCCGCCCTGGTACCAGGCACCGCCCGCTTCGTTCTGCCGCGGCGCATGCCGCGCGACGGTGCTGTTGTCGGCGGCCGGATCGTAATCCGCGGGTTTTCCCGCCGACTGCACGATGCGCAGATGCCCGCCGGTATGCGGCGGTTCGAAATGAAAGGGCAGTGCGCCGTCGTCGCGATCGACGGAAATGTTCACCGGGCAGCTCGGGTACACCCAGACATCGGTCATGCCCGCGGATTTGCCCTTCTGCGGATTGGCGTTGGGCGCCGCGCTGTCCCACAGCACGCGCGAGCGCCCCTGGGCGTCATTGCCGGTGACGACGCGGCGTATCGGCTTGAGTCCTTCGGCCATGCAATTCTCCCTGGGCTTCTGATAGCGCCGCGGCGGTTCATCGCGTCCGGCGCGTCTTGCGAACGCGATAATATAGCCAATTGCGTTGTTCACCACCGCTCGCTGTGCGTTCAACGCGGCACCGGCTTAGATCCCGAGGAGAAGAGAATGCATCAACTCACGCGCTTTTTGAGTGCCGCGGTTTTCGCCGCCACCATAGCCGCGACATCCACGGTGTGGGCGCAGACCTGGCCCGTCAAGCCGGTGCGCATGCTCGTCAATCTCCCTCCCGGCACGCCGCCCGACCAGATCGCCCGCGCCATCGCGCCGCGCCTGGGCGAGACGCTCGGCCAGCCCGTGGTGGTCGAGAACCGCGTCGGCGCGGCCGGCGTCATCGCGCTTGAGCAAACGGCCAAATCCGCGCCTGACGGCTATCTGCTGCTGTATACGCCGGGCTTCCCCGTGGTGGTCGGCCCGCACCTTTTCAAGATGAACTTCGATGTGGCGAAGGATCTCGTGCCCATCGCCCCGACGGCGCGCGTTTCATCCTTCCTGGTGGTGCGCCCGAGCCTGGGCGTCAACAGCGTCGCCGAGTTGATCGCCTATGCGCGTGCCAATCCGGGAAAGCTCAACTATGGCAGCGGTGGCAGCGGCAGCGCGCCGCACCTCGCCGCGGTGATGTTCTCGCGCGCCGCAAAAATAGAGGCCACCCATATCCCGTTCAAGGGCTCGACCGAAACGCTCGCCGCGCTGCTGGGCGGGCAAATCGACTTCACCTTCGATGTCGGCGTAGCGATCGGGCAGATCAAGGCGGGCAAGCTGCGCCTCCTCGCGGTGGCGAATCCTGCGCGCTCCTCGGTCTTCCCCGACACGCCGACCATGGCGGAAACAGGTACGGAACTGAACGCGAGCACCACGCACGGCGTGTACGCGCCGGCGGGCATTGCGCGCGACATTGTCACGCGGCTCAATCGCGAGATCGTGCGCATCATGCAGACGCCGGATTTGCGAAAAGTGCTCACCGCGCTCGGCGCCGACCTTCTCACCGGCTCGGCCGAGGAGTTCGCCGAACGGCAGCGGCGCGACCGCGAAACTTTCGGCGTCATCGTGCGCGAGGCCGGGATTCGTGCCGATTGAGGGTCCGGCTTCTCAGTCGCGGCGCGGGCCCAGCAGCGTCAGGGGCGGCGGCTCGTCGTCCACCACGTAGCCGAAGCGGTTCTGGAAATCCCATGGGGAAAGGCCGGCGGCCTGCGCAAGTCTGGCGAGTTTGTGCGGATTGTTGAAATCATCGCGCCGCAGCCGCACCATATAGCGGCGCGCGATCGCATATCGGGTGGAAAGGATATTGACGGTGCGCACCCGCGTCCTCCCCGTCGCAGGATCCAGCATGGTCGAGAACGGCACCGGCACGAATTGCCCGCCTTGCACGGAAATCATGGCATCCGCGCCGCCTTCGATGAGAAATTTCGCGGCGCAATAACCGAGATCGCGCGTGTACTCGATATCGTAGGGAATCGGATCCGCGCAGCGCAGCTCGTAACCGATGTCCTTCGGGGTGATGTTGGTCTGCAGGCCAAGGCTATCGACGCGAGTCTGCACCTGTTTCTTGATTCCGCGTCCCAGGTCGATCTCGGCAATACGGATATGGTCGTGCTCGTCGTGTTCAACTGGCCCGAGCCGGCTGAGTTCTTCTTCGGGAATGCTCTCCGCCAGACCCTCGGCAAGGACGGCAACGCCATCCTTGTGGCCCTCGGAGATGCGCTTAATGATGGCGCCGGTCAGGATGTCGGCAATCTTGTCCAGGCTGGCCTTGCCGCCGGCAAACTCCTCCGGAATGACGGCAAGAGTGGCACCCGCGGCCTTGGAGATGCCCAGGGCCAGGTGGCCGGCCTTGCGTCCCATGGCGATGACAAAAAACCAGCGGCCCGAGGCCTGTGCGTCGACCATCAGGTTCTTGACCAGCGACACGCCAAGGTGTCGTGCCGTCTGGAAACCGAAGGTATCGATGTGGGCGGGAAGCGAAAGGTCGTTGTCGATGGTTTTCGGCACGTGCGCCACCTGCAGCGCGGACCCGGCGCGCTCGGCGACCTTCATGGCGGCGTACGCCGTGTCGTCGCCGCCTATGGTGATCAGCATCCTCACGCCGAGTTCGTTCAAGGACCTCACCACCTGGTCCAGATGTCCTGCCTGCTTGGTCGGATTCGCGCGCGAAGTGCCCAGGCAGGTCCCGCCAAGAAAGTGGATGCGGCTCACCTCGTCGATCTCCAGGCTGCGTACGCCATCGAGCCTGCCGGCCATGAGCTCCGAAAATCCGTAGCGAATGCCCAGGACCTCAATGCCCTGCAGCCGGGCGCGAATGGTGGCGGCGCTGATCACGCTGTTGATTCCGGGCGCCGGTCCGCCGCCTACCAGGATTGCGAGCTTTTTCAGACCTGTCATGCCTTGCCTCCGATTGTTTCACGCGCCGGACGATTCCTGCGCATTTCAGGAACCGCACTGCCGGCGGCCGACCCGTGGCCCGCCAATGAAAGCGGGCAAGCGGCGTGCCGTGGACGGATTGTCGCTTGAATTACGGGAAGATGTTCCCCGCCGCCTCGCCCGGAGAGTTGACGTGGATCAACGAAACGCGATGGCGCGGCATATAGACTCGATTGAACTTCAGAACTGTGTTTCCAGGACCCATGCCAACGAGTCGCGGCAGATGATCATCGATATCCACGCCCACCTGGTCGATCGCCATTACGTCGATGAGCTGGTTGCCGATGCCGGCCTGGTGGCGCAGACCACCGCGGACGGGCAGACGCTGTTGCGCCGCGACGGGCACACGGTGCTGTGGTACCGGGAGTCGATGTTCGATGTCGACGCGCGCTTGCGCGACATGGATGCGAGGGCAATCGGCATGCGCGCGCTGTGTTTCAGCACGCCCAATGTCTACGAGTGGCGCGGGGCGCGCCAGATTGAAATGGCGCGCTACATGAACGACGTCACCGCGCAGCTGGTGCGGCGCCATCCGGACCGCTTCGCCGGGCTGGGCAGCCTGCCGCTGGATGACGTGCCGGCCTCGCTGTCGGAACTGGACCGCATCACCGGCGAACTCGGCCTGCACGGGGTGATGATCGGCTCCAATGTCGCGGGTCTGCCGCTCAATCACCCGGGCTTCGAGGCGGTCTGGGCGCGCATCGACGCGCTGCGCCTCCCGGTATTCGAGCATCCGATGTTTCCGGCGCACACCGCCGACATGGAGGAGTTCGAGCTGCCGCTGCGCGTCGGATTCGTATTCGACACCACGCTGGCGGCAGCGCGCCTGATCTATTCCGGCATCTTCGAGCGTTATCCCAATTTTCCCTACATCATGGCCCACACCGGCGGCGCCTTGCTCATGATTCTGGAGCGCCTGGACAACGGTTACCGGCTGTTTCCCGACTGCAGGGCGCACATCAACCGGCTGCCCAGCGAGTACGCGAAGCGCCTCTATTACGACACGGCATCGTTTTACGGACCGGCGCTCACCATGGCGCACGGCATTGTCGGGCCCGAGCACCTGCTGTGGGGCTCGGACGATCCTTTCATCGGGGCCGATACCCGCCATGTCGACGCGCTGCAGATTTCCGCCGCCGACAAGGCGAAAATTCTCGGCGGCAATGCCGCGCGGCTGCTGGGTCTCGGCATTGAAAGCAACACAACCGGCAAAGGGCGCGGCGCCGCGCCACCGCAGGCGGCGGCGGGGCGCGCCGCAACTATCGAGGAGGCAAAATGATGAAACGCAAAACCTGCTGGTGGTCCAGAGGATGGCTCCTGTGCGCAATGCTTGCCGCGGCCGCGGGCACCGCGGCGCAGACCTATCCCTCCAAGCCGGTACGCATAGTGATCGGATTTGCGGCGGGTGGCTCGGTGGACGTGCTTGCCCGCATCGTCGCGCAGAAGCTGGGCGAGTTCTGGGGCCAGTCGGTGATTGTCGAAAACCGTGTCGGGGCCGGCGGCAACATTGCAACCGAAGTCGCTGCGAAGTCGCCCGCTGACGGATCCACGCTACTGATTCATACCATGGCCATCGCGGTGAACGTCAGCCTGTACAAGAACCTGCCATTCGATACACAGAAGGACCTGGTGCCCATCATGAGCGTCGCCTCGACCAATGGTGTGCTCCTGATGCCCGCTTCCCAGCCAGTGCAATCGGTCAGGGAGTTGGTTGCGCTGGCAAAGTCCCCCTCCGGCAAGCTTGCCTATGGCACCACCGGCAACGGCTCCTCAGGGCACCTGTTCATGGCGCTGTTCCTGAGCACGACCGGGGTGGATGCGGTGCACGTGCCCTACAAGAATATCTCGCAGCTTTACACCGATCTCATTTCCGGCCGAATCCAGGTTTCAATAAACACCCTTCCCGGGGCGATACCCCACATCAATTCGGGCAAGCTGCGCGCGCTGGCGGTTACCGGAGGCAGGCGCGCGGCACTGTATCCCGACATGCCAACCCTGCGGGAGGCGGGAGTTTCCGGTTACGAAGCCTTGACCTGGTATGGCGCCTTTGCACCGGCGGGAACTTCCGGGGCCGTGGTGTCCAAGGTGAATACCGATATTCAGCGGCTGCTGGCACTCGCGGAAGTCAAGCAGCGTTTGGCCGGGGCGGGCCTGGATCCTCAGGGCGACACGCCCGAACAGTTCACGAAATATTTCCGCGACGAAATCGCCAAATGGGCAAATGTCGTCAAGACTACCGGCATGCAGATTGAGTGATCGCGGCGTGAACT
>MEQV01000114.1:21770-26258 GCA_001770355.1 Betaproteobacteria bacterium RIFCSPLOWO2_02_FULL_62_17 | reverse complement strand
GCTCATGCGCGAGGCGAATCTGGTGGTCGATGACGATACCGTGACCTCGCACATGAAGCGCATACGCAGGAAATTCCAGGCGATTGCGCCTGCGTTCGACGAAATCGAAACTGTCTACGGCATGGGCTACCGGTGGAAAGGCTGAATCGCCAGCCTTGCCGGGGGGCGCTCCCGCGCGTGCGGGCTTGAAGTTTTTCAGGTTCTTTTCTCTCGGTCTGCGCGGCAAGCTGGCCTTCGCCGCCCTGGTGCTGCTTGCGTTGCCCTGGGTGGGCTGGCGCTATGTGCAGGAGATGGAGGGTTTCCTGCTGGATGCGCAGGAGCAGACGCTGCTGGGCACGGCGCGGGCGGTGTCCACGGCACTGCATGAACGGCCAAGCCTGTTGCAACTGCGCCCGGTGCCGCCGCGCACGCCAGAGACACCGCCCCAGGAGAATTTGCCCCCGGATCGGGTCACGGTAGGCTCCGCGTCCGGCAATGGCCCGCTGGCGAACGAATCCGCCGGCATCGACCACGAAGGCGAGGTCGCTGCGATCCTGAAGGGAATCGAACGCAGCACCTCTAGGATCTGGGTGGTAAACCGGGAATTCCGGGTGATCGCGCTGGCCGGGAGCCTGAAGCGCTCGAGCGTCGCGCCGAACGACGCCGGCTGGATGGAACACCTGATGCAGGTCCTGGTCGCGGCCATCATTCAGCGGCCCTCGGAGGATTTCGACGAAGCCACACCTGAGGATGTGCTGTCCTCGGGTCGTGAGGTGATTGCCGCGCTGCAGGGCGCGCCGCGCACCCGTATTCGCCAGACCGCTGATGGCAAGGCGGCCATCGTTTCGGCCGCGCATCCGATCTGGTCCGGAGACGACGTGGTGGGCGCGGTGGTGGCCGAGGAGAGCACCAACTCCATTCTTTCGGTTCGCAACCGCGCGCTGGAGCGCCTGCTGTTCGCGACGCTGGTGGCGTTCGTGCTGGCCGGTGCGGTATTGCTGGCGCTGGCGACGCGTATCTCCTGGCGCATCCGGCGCTTGCGCGACGAAGCCGAGGGCGCCATCGACGCGCAAGGGCGCATCACCCGGGTGTTTTCGGGGTCGAATGCCGGCGACGAAATCGGCGACCTGTCGCGCAGCTTCTCCTCGGTGCTGGAGCGCCTGGCCGAGCATCACAGTTATCTGGAGACCATGGCGAGCCGTCTCTCGCACGAGCTGCGTACGCCGGTGGCGGTGGTGCGCTCCTCGCTTGAGAACCTGAAGCTCGAGCCTTCGCCGGGCGAAGCCCGCGTCTATCTGCAGCGCGCCGAACAGGGTCTCGCGCGCCTGTCCACCATCCTCACGCGCATGAGCGAGGCGACGCGCCTGGAACAAGGGCTGCAGGCGACCGAGCGCGAACGCTTCGATCTGGTGCACGTCACCGCCGGCTGTGTGGAAGGCTATCGCAGCGCTTTTCAGGATCGCGAGTTTGAGTTATCGATTCCCGATGAGCCGGTTTTCGTGCAAGGTTCGCCGGAGTTGATTGCGCAAATGATGGACAAGCTGGTGGATAACGCCAATGATTTCGGCGAGCCGGGCACGCCCATCAGCGTGCGACTGGAACGAGTGGGTGCCGCCCCCGATCTTGGCGATCCGGGCAGCGTGGTCCTTAGCGTCGGCAACCGGGGCAAGCCGTTGCCAGAGGGCACGCGCGAGCGTCTGTTTGCTTCCATGGTGTCAATGCGGCGCGACGCGGGCGGGGAAAAACCGCACCTGGGCCTGGGGCTGTATGTGGCACGCCTGATCGCGGAGTTCCATCGCGGCACGATCCTGGCGGAAAACCTTTCCGACGGGCAGGGTGTCGCGGTGAGGGTGACGTTTAAGGCGTTGGGTTAGATTTCGTCGCAGAGGTTCCGGGACGGGAAAATGGAACCTCGTTTATTGCATGGATGGTTTGTATCCATGCAATAAACGAGGTTGACGCGCGCAGCGCGTAGGATTTTTCTAAACCCTGCACGGACGGTAAATCCGTCCGTGCGGCTCGTCGCTTATGCGCGGATGATAAGGCTATCCGCTCATAAGCGACGACCTTTTATAAACCCTATTTTCTAGGCGTCCAGCTCCGGATATTTCCGGAAGATGCCTTTTTCGTTGAAGGCGATGCGGCGGCTCGAGGCGAGGTAGGCCGCCAGCCGCGGGCGCCTGGCAACACGGTCGTGCAGCGCAAGCAGCTTGGGCGCGGCAGCTTCAGCCTTGGCCATGGCCTTCGGAAAAGCGTAGCGCATGCCTGCGACGATCTGGAACATGGACATATCCACATAGGTCGCCGCGCTCCCCACCATGTATTGGGGGCCTTTGGAGTTTCGTTCCAGCACGCGCTCGAAGTAGCCGAGATACTTGGGCACGCGCGCCGCGAGAAAGTTCCGCGTGAAGCGCAGGGCCTCCGGCTTCTGCTCCTCGTAATACAGGCTGCTGCCCACGGGATGATGCGTGTCGTGCGCTTCCTTGATGAAATCGGTGACCAGTAACTGCAGTTGATGCGCCCAGAGGCGGCCTGCTTCATCTTCGGGCGCAAGACCGATTTTCGGGCCCAGGTATTGAAGAATATTCGCGGTCTGCGAAATGACCAGTGCGCCGTCCTTCAGGAACGGCGGCGCGTAGGGCGGGCGCTCCAGTTTCGGGTCCTGCATGAGCTTCATCAGGGCCGGCACGCCGCCGCCATCGGCCTCGCCGTCTTTAGATTCGGATTGGCGCGCGACATCGACATAGGCCGCGCCCGCATCTTCCAGCGCCAGCCGGACGAACTCGCCGCGGCCCTGGATGCCGGGCCAGTAATACAGTTCGAACGTCATCCGGGCTTAGATCGGGGTGAACAATTCTTCGAGTTTCGGCACGCGGTCGATATAGCCCTGCTCGCATGCGTAGCGAACGAATGTTTCGATCACTTTGCGATTCTTCGCGTCGAGCCCCTGCGACCAGGCGTTGGGGCCATATATCGCGCGCTCTTCCTCGAGGAAGAACACTGCTTCGGAGAGGCCCAGGCGCTTGGAGTCGTTGTCGTAGAACTCGTCGTTCAGGCGCTGCGCTTCGCAAAATGCGTCATAGAGCGATTTTGCCAGCCAGGGTTCGCGATCATAAAGACTTTGCTTCATCACTATGGTGTGGGTAATGGGCAGAATGCCGGTGCGCGCCACCAGGCTGCGCATTTCCGCGCGCGCGTCGCGGAACAGGCGGCGAATACCGGGTTGCGCCTTGATCACGGTCGCCGGCGTGGTGGGCACCATGATGGCGTCCACCTTGCCGTCGCGCAGGAGCTGCTCGGGCTTGGCCCCGGGAATCATCTCCACCTTGATGTTCTTGGGAATCACAAAGCCCGCGCCCTCGGGCGCTCCGGTCACCCAGGTCAATTGATCCGGGGCCAGGCCGTAATGATCCTTCAAGATGCCGCGCGACCACAGGTTGACGGTATAGCGGTAGCCGGGTGCGCCGATGCGCTTGCCGATCAGGTCACGAGGGCAGGTGATGGACGAATCGTCGCGCACGAAAAGATAGGCCAGCACCGGCATGCGCAAGGGAAACAGCGGCATCGCAATCACCGGCTCGCCGCGCATGCGCGCCGCGACGTACCAGGAGAGCGAAAACTCGGCCACGTCGTACTTTTCATAGACCGGCTGCTCGCAGAAGTCCCCGATCCATTTCGGGTCGACCGTGAGGTCGACGCCTTCGGCCTTGACGCGCCCGTCGATCAGCGGCCTGGTGCGGTCGTAATCGGCCAATGCCAAATGGATAGGTAAAAGCGGCTCGCCGTGGGCTACTTCGCGTTCTACTACCGGTTGACCTTGATCGCGTGCATTCATGTGCGTCCTCCTCAGGGGGGTGGCCGGCTGACCCGGGGACCGAACCGGGCGATGATCCCACAAGCCGCCCCGGCCTGCAAAACCGCTCGGCATTCCCGAAAGGCGGAGAGCCAATCCGGCCCTGTTGATCCAGATCAACACAGCCCACCCGCGCCGGCCTTAGATTTTCATACAGAGCAGTCTCAGGGTTCGCTCACGGGCCCGTCCAGAAAGCGAGTCGAATCATGGAATCGAACCATATATTGGCGCCGAACATCAAACTGGCGATCAAAGTTCTCATTTTGCTGGGAGTAGCGGCGGTGATGAACGCGGCCGCGTTGGATGCGGTCTGGGGCGTCGAGAAGCCCGCGACCAAGGCAGTCGAGCGCGAAGTGATTCCGGGCGCCGACCGGATGACCGGCGCCGAGCGCGAAACCTACCGGCGCCGCATGGAGGCAGCCAGCTCGCCCGCAGAAAAAGCAAAGATCCGAGCCGAGTACGACAAGGCCGCCAAGACCGGCAAAACCACGGTGGAAGCGGCACCGCCTGCCCCGCTGGTCGGAGACCCGGCAAGAGGCGCCGCGCTGCACGGCGGGTGCTTCTCCTGCCACGGCATCGAGCGCTATACCGCGCCGATAACCTATGCCGCCGCGAGCTTTATGGACTCGCTGCTGAGGGCAAGCGGGCTGTCGGAC
>MEQV01000114.1:4536-21673 GCA_001770355.1 Betaproteobacteria bacterium RIFCSPLOWO2_02_FULL_62_17 | reverse complement strand
AAATGACGCCGCAGGAAGTCGAGGACGTCGTCGCGTATCTGAACGTCACCTACTACAAGTTTCCGCAGTAGCGTGAGTTAGGACCGCGCGGCTTGTTCCGCTTTATGCCGCGCCGGATTTTGCCCCGCCCGCCACCAATTGCATGCTGCGCGGCTGGCGCACGCAATCGACGTACAGGTGGGTCACGCCGTCGCTGCCTTTTTCCTTCACCAGGCCGTGGATATCGGTCTCGAAGCCGGGGAATTTGTCATTGAAGTTGCGCGCGAACTGCAGGTACTCGATGATGGTGCGGTTGAAGCGCTCCCCGGGGATCAACAGCGGTATCCCCGGCGGATAGGGTGTGAGCAGCACGCTGGTCACGCGGCCTTCGAGCTGATCGATTTCGACCCGGTCGATCTCGCGGTGCGCAAGGCGCGCGAAGGCATCCGAGGGCTTCATCGCCGGCTGCATGTCCGAGAGGTACATCTCCGTGGTCACGCGCGCCACGTCATTGGACTTGTACATGTCGTGGATTTCCTGGCACAGGTCGCGCAGGCCGACGCGATCGTAGCGCGGCTGGCTGGCGCAGAACTCCGGAAGGATGCGCCACATCGGCTGGTTCTTGTCGTAATCGTCTTTGAACTGCTGCAGCGCCGTGACCAGCGTGTTCCAGCGGCCCTTGGTAATGCCGATGGTGAACATGATGAAGAACGAATACAGGCCGGCCTTTTCGACAATGACGCCGTGCTCGGCCAGGTACTTGGTGACGATGGATGCCGGGATGCCGGAGCGCGAGAATTTGCCCGAGACATCGAGGCCGGGCGTCACCACCGTTGCCTTGATCGGATCGAGCATGTTGAAGCCCGGGGCGAGATCGCCGAATCCGTGCCATTTGTCGTTGGTCTTGAGCATCCATTGTTCGCGCGAGCCGATGCCCTCGCCGGAAAGCTGGCCCGGGCCCCAGACCTTGAACCACCAGTCCTTGCCCCACTCGTCGTCGACCTTGCGCATGGCACGGCGGAAATCGAGGGCTTCCATGATCGATTCTTCAACCAGCGCGGTCCCGCCCGGTGGCTCCATCATCGCCGCGGCGACATCGCACGACGCAATGATCGCGTACTGCGGCGAGGTCGAGGTGTGCATGAGATACGCTTCGTTGAAGACGTTGCGGTCCAGTTTGCGCGTCTGCGACTCCTGCACCAGGATCTGGGACGCCTGCGAAATACCCGCCAGCAGCTTGTGGGTCGAGTGCGTGGCGAAAATCATCGCGTGTTTCGAGCGCGGCCGGTCGCGGCCGATGGCATGCATGTCCTTGTAGAAATCATGAAAGGTGGCGTGCGGCAGCCAGGCCTCGTCGAAGTGCAGGGTGTCGATGTACGAATTCAGGGTTTCCTTGAGCATCTCCACGTTGTAGATGATGCCGTCGTAGGTGCTTTGCGTGATGGTGAGAATGCGCGGCTTCTTGTCCTTGACCGCGCGCGCGAAGGGATTGGCCTCGATTTTCCTGGCGATGCTTTCGGGCCGGAATTCCTCCAGCGGGATCGGTCCGATAATCCCCAGGTGATTGCGCTTGGGGGTAAGGAAAACCGGGATCGCGCCGGTCATGGTGATCGCATGCAGGATCGACTTGTGGCAATTGCGGTCCACCACCACGATATCGTCGGGCGCGACGTTCGCGTGCCACACCATCTTGTTGCTGGTGCTGGTGCCGTTGGTGACGAAAAAGCAATGGTCGGCGTTGAAGATACGCGCGGCATTGCGCTCCGATGCCGCCACCGGCCCGGAGTGATCGAGCAGCTGCCCCAGTTCCTCCACCGCGTTGCAGACGTCGGCGCGCAGCATGTTTTCGCCGAAGAACTGGTGAAACATCTGCCCTATGGGAGATTTCAGAAACGCCACACCGCCGGAGTGTCCGGGGCAGTGCCATGAATAGGAGCCATCCTGCGCGTAGTGCACCAGCGCGCGGAAGAAAGGCGGCGCCAGCGAATCGAGGTAGGACTTCGCCTCGCGGATGATGTGGCGCGCCAGGAACTCGGGCGTCTCTTCGAACATGTGGATGAAGCCGTGCAGCTCGCGCAGGATGTCATTCGGTATATGGCGCGAGGTGCGCGTCTCGCCGTACAGATAGATCGGGATCTCGGCGTTCTTGAAGCGGATTTCCTTGATGAAAGCGCGCAGGTTCACCACCGCCGGGTCGGTTTCCGGGCCCGGCGTGAATTCCTCGTCGTCGATCGACAGAATGAAAGCCGAAGCGCGGCTTTGCTGCTGGGCGAACTGCGACAGATCGCCATAGCTGGTGACGCCCAGGACTTCCATGCCCTCGTCTTCAATGGCTTTCGCCAGCGCGCGTATGCCCAGGCCGCTGGTGTTCTCCGAGCGGAAGTCCTCATCGATGATGACGATGGGAAAGCGGAATTTCATTGCATTCTCCGAATCATGTTGTTTTCAGATCCTGCAAAGCGCACAACACTAGCGCACCGCGCTGATTATAGTGAGCGTACTCCTCGCGTAAAGAAGATTCTTGCGCGCGGCGCGAATGCGCTCCCCAAGGAGGATTACAGAATGATTACAGGCGGCCCTGCGGCAGGCTTCCCCGCAGTGCCTCCCATATTCGCGAGGGCGTGGCCGGAAGGTCGAAATGCGCAACACCCGCCGGACGCAGCGCATCGAGCACCGCGTTCATGCAGGCGGGCAGCCCGCCGGTGGTGCCGACCTCGCCCGCCCCCTTGGCGCCCAGCACGTTGTTGGGACTGGGCACCGAGTGGTCAAGCACGCGGAAAGCCTGCATCAGGTCGGCGCGCGGCAGGACGTAATCCATGAAGCTGCCCGAGAGCATCTGCCCGGTATCGGCGTCGTAGACGCATTGTTCGCCAAACACATGGCCGGCGCTTTGCATGACGCCGCCGTGTATCTGGCCACAGGCCAAAACGTGGTTGATGACGCGGCCGACATCGTCCACCGCAGTGTAGGCGAGCACTACACTTTCACCGGTTTGCGCGTCGATTTCGACCTCGCAGACGTGTACGCCGCTCGGAAAGGTCCGCGCCGTGGGGTTCTCGGCGATGGTGTCCAGCGGGTGGGCGACGCCGGCCCGGCGATGCCGCACGATGATCTCCTCGAGGGTGATGCCCCGGTCGGTGCCTTTCACCAGGTAGCGCCCGTCGCGGAACTCAAGATCCGAAGGCGGCGCTTCGAGGGCATCGGCGGCGAGATCCAGGCCTTTCTTGATGATCTGGTCGGAGGCATGCCGGAAGGCGCTGCCTTGCGCCAGCGTGGTGCGCGAGCCGATGGCCGCGCCGCCTATGAGTTCCGGCCCGTCCGGGTCGCCGGCGCGCAGAACGATGTTGTTCGCATCGATCCCCAGCCATTTACCCACCATCTCGGGAAAAATGGTTTCATGGCCCTGGCCGCTGGCCCCGGAGGCCATATAGAGCTGGATGTCGCCGGTGCTGGCGTCGCCTGCGTTCTTGCCATCCTTGGCAAACAGCACCGCCACCTGGTCCTTGGGCAATCCGCCACCGCCGGAGGGTTCGACAAACACCGCCGCACCCAGCCCGCGCAGCTTGCCGCGCTTGGCCGATTCGGCGCGACGCGCGGCGAAATCCTTCCAGCCGGATTCGCGGATCGCCGTCTCGATCATGCCGGCGTAATCGGCGCTGTCGAACACCGTGCCGGTGGCACTGGTAAAGGGCATGGCATCGCGCGGGATGACATTTTTGCGCCGCAGTTCCAGCGGGTCCATCTTCAGCAATACGGCGGCTTCCTCCACCAGTCGTTCCACCACGTAGCAGGCTTCCGGGCGTCCTGCTCCGCGGAAGGCTTCGGTGGGCGCGGTGTTGGTCATGATCTGGCGCTGGCGGCCGTACATCGCTTCGACGCGATAGGGTCCCGCGCCAATGGTCTTGCCGTTGCCGGTATTGGTGAGGGCACCGGCCTGCGTGAGATAGGCCCCGGATTCGGAGAGCCAGTCGGTGCGAATGGCGCGGAAGCGCCCGTCCTTATCCATCGCCAGCTCGCCGCTGAGGCGCATGGCGCGGCCGTGGCCGTCATTGAGGAAATCTTCCGAGCGGGAAGACACCCATTTCACCGGGACGCCCAGCCGTTTGGCGGCGTGCAGCAACACGCCATACTCCGGATAAGGCGCAGTGCGCGCGCCAAATGCGCCGCCGACATCGACGAACTCCACACGCACTTTGGCGGCGGCAACACCGAGTGTTGCCGCGAGCGCATCGCGCATCGCATTGGCGCCCTGGTGCTCGCAGCGAATGGCATAAGTGTCAGTGCTTGCTTCCCAGGAGGCCAGCACGGCGCGCGGCTCCATCGGGGTGGGGGCGATTCGCGGGCTGTCCATGGTGATGCGCAGCACATGATCGGCGGCTGCGATCAGCGCGGCGGTTTTCTGTTCGTCGCCGTAATCGAAATCGAAACATACATTGCCGGGAATGTCCTCATGCACCAGCGTTGCGTTGGGGGCGAGTGCCCGATCAACGCCGATCACCGGTGGCAGGTCCTGGTATTCCACCTCGACCAGCTCGGTCGCCGACAGCGCAGCCATGGCGGTCGTCGCGATCACCAGCGCCACCGGCTCACCCACGTAACGCACGCGCTCGCGCGCCAGCGCCGGCCGGTCGGGCACGATGATCTTCATGCCGCCGCGCCCGGGGTAGGCTACCAGCGGCTGCAAACGCTTGAGATTGGCCGCTGCGATGCTATGCGCGTTGAACACCGCGCGCACGCCGGGGGCCTTTTCGGCGGTCGAGAGGTCGATCCTCAGAATCTTCGCGTGCGCCCTGTCCGAGCGCACGAAGCAGGCATGCAACTGGCCGGGCAGATTGCAGTCCGAGGTATAGGTTCCCTTGCCGGTCAGCAGGCGCTGGTCCTCTCTTCTTCCTTTGAATGGCGTCATGGTGAATATCCGGTTAAAACGAGTGGTGGATCGCCGGGCGAATTCCTGGTCCGGCTTGGCTATTTGGCGGCGGCGGCGCGACGCCCCACGCTGCCGGTGCCCAGAACCGTCACGATGGTGAGCAGGGCGACAAAGCCGCTCACCCAGAAAACGTTTCTGGGATCGGAATGGTCGAGCAGCCAGCCGTAGAGCACCGGTGCGATGATGCCGGCGATGGCAAATCCGCTGGAAACAAAGCCAAACACCGCGCCGATCGCTCCGGGCGGCGCCAGTGAGCGCACGATCATGTCCCGGGGTGGGGCGAGAAAGCCATTACCGAAGCCCGCGATGGCAAGCAGTATGCCGATGACCACCATGGGCGGGTCGAATATCGCAATGGAGAACACGCACAGGGCGATGATCAGGATGCACACCGCCGCGACAATGTCGTGGCGCTTGATGCGATCCGCGACAAAGCCGCCCGCCAGCACGCCGATGGGCGAGACAAACAGATATACCGAGATCACAAGGCCTGCCGCGCCCAGCGAGGTGTGATAGAGCTCGTGCAGCGCCGAGACGCCAAAGGTGCGTATGCCGCCGTTAGCGATGGACATCACCGCAAAAAACAACAGGCCCATGAGTATCGGCAGGCTGAATAGCAGCGCCATGCCTCGCAACGCCGGTTTGGCGCCCGGCGCGGCGTCTCTGGCGTTGGTGGCGGCTGCGTCGTCCAGAATCTCCGCATTGGCCCACATGACTGCCGCGGTGACCAGGCCGAACATGCCGCACATGAACATGCCCACGCGCCAGTCGAACAGACTCGCCAACAGTAGTATTGTCGCCGGCGCCACCGCGTCGCCGAGGTAACCGGTGAAGGTATGGAAGGAGAAAATGCGGCCGATGCGCGACTTGTCCACGTTGGCATTGAGGATCGCGTAATCGGCCGGGTGGAACACCGAGTTGGAAAGACCGGCGGCGATCATCAGCGTCACCAGCGCGGCGTAGAAAGGGAATACACCGATCAGGCAAATGGCGATCGACTCGGTGGCCAGTCCCCAGATCAGAAGTTTCTTCGCGCCATAGCGATCCACCATGAAGCCCACGGGAATCTGGGTAAAGCCACTGGCGACGGAAAAACACGCGGTGGCAAAGCCCAGTTCGGTGAAGCCGACGCCGTAGATCTCGCGCAATACCGGAAACAGCGGCGGCAGCAGCAGCAGGAAAAAATGGCTGAAAAAATGGCCGGTACAGATAATTCCGACCACCTTGGTTTCCCGGGGCGGCATGCCCAGCCGGGCGCTGATTTCCATCGAATCTTTTCCCTCTCGTCGCTTCGCTCGCAGGGGGACCCCGGGTGCGCAGCGAAGCTTAGCAGGGCAACGCGAATTCGGGCGGCCGCGCATAGCCTGCTAAGCTCAAGTAACGCCACGCGCGCGTGACACATTATTTCTGACAGGCAGGAGCCATAATGGACCAGGAAATCCTCAAGACCAAGGCCGAACTCATCGCCATTCAATACATGGTGGCGAACCTGTATGCCTCGATGTTCGGCGAGCGCTTTGGCGAGAATGCCGCGCCCGCCGCCAAGCAGTTCACCGACAGCCTGCGGGCGCACATTCGCACCTGGACCATTCCGGGCCTGGATGCGGCGATCTCCGACCATATGACCGGCGAGATGCAGGAAGCGATTGAATTCCAGCTTGCGCTGATCGAGGACCTGGTCAACGGAAAAATAGAGGCCTACAAGGCGCTGCGCGAATCACAAAACCAAGCGAAGAATTAAAGGGGTGCCGGCATCATGAAACGCAGCAGCGAGCGCATTCTCACCACCCACACCGGCAGCCTGCCGCGGCCGGTCGATCTGCTGGCGCTGCTGGAGTCACGCGAGCAGGGCAAACTCGCGGACCTCGCCGGCTTGCATGCGCGCGCGCGCAAGGCGGTGAGTGAGGCGGTGGGCACCCAGATCGAAGCCGGCGTAGACATAGTCAATGACGGCGAACAGGGCAAGTGCGACTACTCCACCTATATCAAAGACCGCCTGACGGGTTTCACCGGCGCCCCTGCGGCGCCGCTGCCTACGCGTGAAGCAAAAGAATTCCCCGAGTTCGCGGCGCGTCGCGGCGGCGTCGGCCCGGCCTTCATCACGCGGCCCACTTGTGTGGCGCCCATAGCGTGGAAGGATTTTCCCGCCGTGGAGCGCGACATTGCCGATCTCCAGGCGGCAAGGCAGGCGCATCCAGCGGAGGATTTCTTCATGACCGCAGTATCGCCGGGGCAGGCGGCACGGTTTCTGGGGAACAGCCATTACGCGAGCCATGAGGCTTACCTGCGCGCACTGGGCGCGGTGCTGCATGACGAGTACAGCGCCATCGCGAAAGCGGGTTTCGTGCTGCAGGTGGATTGCCCAGACCTGGGATCGGGCTGGAACAGCCAGTTTCCCGAACTCACGCTGGCGCAATTCCGCAAAGTGGTGGAACTGCACCTGGAGGTGCTGGATGAAGCCACGCGCGATGTACCGCCGGAACAGTTGCGCCTGCACCTGTGCTGGGGAAATTACAACGGGCCTCACACCCAGGACATACCGCTGCGCGAAATCATCGGGCCGGTGCTGAAATCGCGGGCGACGGCAATTTCCTTCGAGGGCGCCAATCCGCGCCACGAACACGAGTGGGCATTGTGGAAAGAAGTGAAGCTGCCGCCGGGAAAGATACTGATCCCGGGCGTGCTCGATTCCACATCCAGTTTTGTCGAGCACCCGGAGCTGGTGGCGCAGCGCATCTGCCGTTACGCGAGCGTGGTGGGCCGGGAAAATGTTATAGCCGGCACCGACTGCGGCTTTGGCACTTTCGCGGGGCGCATCGACATTGTGCCAAGCGTGGTATGGGCCAAGCTGCGCGCGATGGCCGAGGGCGCGAGGCTGGCGACTAAGCAGCTTTGGGGTTGAGCGGAATTAGTGCCGGCGCTTAGCGGCCGCCCAAGTATTCACTCAGCCAGCGTGCGTAATCCGCGTCGCGCGTGTATTTCTTCATCATCTCGCTGGATGCCACGCCCTGCAATTTGCCGGTGGGGGTTCCCTCGCGCTGCGCTTTGAGCGTGTTGTAGGCTGCCTGTACCGAAGCGGGAAAGGTCGGATGCCCGGTCAAGGCCACGCACACACGCCGTGAGGCAAGGTAGTCCTTGTCGGTAATCGCTGGCGAAAGCGAGCCCAGGAATATCGGCAGCTTTATCGCCCCCGCCACCGCATCGAGTTTTTCGCGCGTATCCAGGCCGATGAAGAACAGGGCATCGACACCCGCCTGCTCATAGGCGCGCGCGCGAACGATGGCATCCTCCACGCCAGCAATCGAAGCCGCGCTGGTGCGTCCGACAATGACCAGGTCTTTGTCCTGGCGCGCGTCGACCGCGGCACGCATCTTGCCCACCCCCTCTTCCACGCTGATGAGCCGTGCCTTGCCTTTGTCGCCGAAACTGGCCGGAAGCATGGTGTCTTCGACAGTCATCGCCGCTACGCCGGCGGTTTCCAGTTCTTCCACGGTGCGCCTCACATTCAAGGCATTGCCGTAGCCATGGTCGGCATCGACCACCAATGGCAGATTGGCCGCGCGGTTCATGCGCAGGATGAGTCCGGCAAATTCGGAGAGCGTCAACGTGATGAGGTCAGGAGCCCCCAGCACCGCAAGTGACGCGACCGATCCGCCAAGCATGCCTGCTTCATAGCCCAGGTCCTCGGCGATGCGCATGGTGATGGGGTCGTACACCGACGCGGGATGAATGCAGGCGTTGGCGGCAAGGTTCGCTCGGAATTTTTCGCGGCGCGCGGTCCAGTGCATGGCGGTTCTGCCTTGAATGAAGGGTTAAAAGGTTCGCGATCAGGCACGCATTGTCCCAGACCCAGCTTGCGTCGCAAGTGTTCTTGATTGCCGCGGCTGCGGTAAGGTAGCGCCATGCAGCAATACGATCTGGCCATTATCGGCGGCGGCATCAACGGTTGCGGCATTGCGCGCGACGCGGCCGGCAGGGGCCTCTCGGTGCTGGTTGCCGAGGCCGGCGATCTCGCGGGAGCCACTTCCTCGGCCTCGACCAAGCTGATTCATGGCGGACTGCGCTATCTCGAGTACTACGAGTTTCGCCTGGTTGCCGAAGCGCTCGCCGAACGCGAAGCGCTGTTGCGCATTGCGCCGCACATCATCTGGCCGCTGGAATTCGTGCTGCCGCATGAAAGCCACCTGCGTCCGGCCTGGATGATCCGCATGGGGCTTTTCTTCTACGACCACCTGGGACGCCGCGCCTTCGGTTTGGGCGGTAGCGCCAGCACATTGCCCGCGTCGCGTGGCGTGCGCCTCGCCCCGGATGGCTACGGCAAGGGGCTCAATCCCGGCTTCACCCGCGGCTTTGCCTACTACGATTGCTGGGTCGACGATGCGCGTCTGGTGGTTCTCAACGCGCGTTCCGCCGCCGCCCGCGGCGCGCGCATCGCCACGCGCACCCGCGTCACGGCGGCGCGCCGCGATGGCGAGCATTGGCACGTTACGCTTGCCACGGCCAATGGCACGCAGCGTGAGGAAGTCAGCGCGCGCGCACTCGTCAACGCCGCGGGCCCCTGGGTCAAGTCGGTGCTGGATCGTGAGATTGGCATTGCCTCGCCCGGCAAAGTCCGCCTGGTGAGGGGAAGCCACATGGTGGTGCCGCGCATCCACGACCGGCGCCACGCTTTCATTCTGCAGAATCCCGACCGGCGCATCGTGTTCATGATCCCCTACGAGCGCGAGTTCACGCTGATCGGTACCACCGATGTGGCAATGGACGAGGATCCTTCCCAGACTCGCGCAAGCCAGGCCGAAATCGATTACCTGTGCAATGCGGCAAGCCACTACACAGAACGGCGGCTGACGCCACGGGACGTGGTGTGGAGCTACAGCGGTGTGCGGCCCCTGTATGACGACGGTTCGGACGATCCTTCCGCAGTGACGCGCGACTATCACCTGTTGCTCGATGAGGACGGACCGCCGCTGGTTTCGATATTCGGCGGCAAGATCACCACCTATCGGCGTCTGGCGGAGCACGTGATGAAAAAGCTCGAGACCTGGTTCCCCGATACGCACGCATGGACTGCCACGGAATCGCTGCCGGGCGGCGATTTCGGCGACGCCACGGCCAAGGCCGGATTCGATGCCTTGTTCGATGACCTGTGCGGGCGTTACCCGCGCTTGCCCGGGTTGCTGCTGGCGCGCCTGGCGCGTCGTCATGGCACGCTGGCGCGCGCGCTGCTGGGCGACGCACAGGGCGAAACCGACCTGGGAGAATATTTTGGCGGCGGCCTTTACGAGGCGGAAGTGCGCTGGTTCATTAACCACGAATGGGCACGCGAAGCCGAGGATGTGCTGTGGCGCCGCACCAAGTGCGGCCTGCACATGAGCGCCGTTGAGCGCGAAAGTTTCGCCGCCTGGATGCTGCGCAACGTCTGATGTTCAGCGTCACAATAGCGCCTGCAATTCATTTTTCCCGAAAGAAAACCATGCAAAGCAAGCTATCCGGACTCATTCTGCTCGGTGCCGCACTGGCGCTGAGCCCGGCCGTCCATGCCCAGGACTATCCTGTCAAACCCATCAAGATCGTCGTCCCCAACCCGCCGGGAGGCAGCAACGACCTGGTGGGGCGCCTGGTTGCCGAGCGGCTGCGCAACCGCTGGGGCCAGCCGGTGTTGGTGGAGAATCGCGCCGGCGCTTCGGGCCGGATCGGCGCGGAGTTCGTCGCAAAATCCGCTCCCGACGGTTATACCCTGTTGGCGTCGGCGCCAGCTTCCCTGGTGATCAACAAGAACCTGTACGCAAAGCTTTCCTACGATGCGGATGCTTTCGTGCCGGTGTCGGTGATCACCGCAGGCACCGGTGTGCTGGTACTGCACGCAAGCGTGGCAGCGGCGAGTGTACAGCAACTCATCGAATACGCCAGAGCCAATCCGGGCAAACTGACCTACGCATCGCAGGGCACCGGCACCATCGCGCATCTGGCCGGCGCGCTGTTCGACCTGACCACAGGAGTGAAGACCGTGCATGTGCCCTACAAGGGCAGCGCCCCAGCGGTCGCGGACCTGGTGGGCGGGCAGGTGAACATGCTGTTCAGCGAACTGGCCACGGCGCTGCCGCACATCAATGCCGGACGGCTGCGCGCGCTGGGGGTGGGGAGTGCCCGGCGCCATCCGCTTCTTCCCAATGTTCCGTCGCTCTCCGATGCAATGCCGGGGTTCCTGTTCTCCTACTGGACCGGCATGGTGGCACCTGCAGGCACGCCGCCCGCCATCGCCCGGCGCCTGTCCATGGAGGTTGCCGACGGCTTGAAGGAACCGGAAATGTTAAAACGCGTACGGGATGCCAGCCTCGAACCGGTTGGCAGCACCCCCGAGGAGACCGCGGCATTCTTTCGCAGCGAGAGTGAGCGCTGGGGCAGGGTGATCCGGCTCACCGGTATCAAAGAAGAGAAATAGCTATGCGCCCGGTGCAAGCCGGCGACACGGCGTCGGCGCATGAGATCACGCTCGCGCCGGCCAAGGTGCCGGTGGTGCGGGACGCCGATGTCGTGGTGGTGGGCGGCGGACCGGGCGGTTTCGCCGCCGCGCTGCGTGCCGCACGCATGGGTGCTTCCACGGTGCTCATTGAAAAGCATGACATGCCGGGCGGTGTGCATACCATTGGCCTGCAGGGCGCCGCGTCGCGCGGCGTCGGCGGCATTCACAGCGAGCTGATGCAGCGCTTCGCCGATGCCGGGTGCATCTATACGGTGACCGAGGCGACGCTGCCCGATTGGGCGGGCAATCCCCTGTCCCACTATGAGGCCTACCTCAAGCCAGGCAGCGCCTTTACCCGGTCGAGCTTCAACCCGGAGTCGGCCGGTTGCGTCATGGTGCGAATGCTCGAAGAGGCAGGCGTGACGGCGCTCTACGGCACTTCCTTCGTCGACACGGTGGTCGCCAACGGCCGCATCAACCAGGTGATCGTCGAGAATGCCTCGGGCACGCAGGCGATTCGCGGCAAGGTATTCATCGATGGTTCCGGTACCGCTGAAGTGTCGGCCCGCGCCGGCGTGCCGTTCGTGCGCGGCGGCGGGCCGCAGCCGCCGAAAGCGCAATGGGACGGGCAGCACCGGCCAATACCCGGCGCGCTGCTGTGGATCATGAGCGGCATCGACTTCGCAGGTGTCGCGGCCTATCAGAAGCGCGACAACGACCCCACCCTCGCCAGGCTCATTGGAGCGGCGCGGTCGGCCGGTGACATTCCCGAAAATCTTTATCGTCCGCGCATGGGCGGCGAGGGCGTCTACGGCGCTCACTACATCGGCCACCCGACGCTCGACATGAGCCCGATGCAGGGGCCGGGAACGTTCGTGTTCTGGCAGAACGTGCCCTACGAATGGGCGCTGCACATGGACGATAACGCAGAAGATGCCGCGCGCGCGAAACGCGCCCTGCGCGAGTTCATCGATGCGGAGGCCCGATTTGCGAAGAAATACGTCCCCGGATTCGAAAACGCGTTTATCTCCAACGTCGGCCGCTATGTCGGCGTGCGCGACGGCCGCCATCCCATGGCAGAGTACCAATTCACCATCGACGATGCCCGCGCGAGCCGGCGCTTTCCCGACGCCATTTCCAAGCCGATGACCAAGACCTTTTTCTGGGACACCCACACCGCCTACACTTTCGAGATTCCCTACCGTTGCTTCCTGCCGAAGAACATCGACAATCTGCTGCTCACCGGAGCGTCGCTGTCATTCGCCTACGAAACCATTTTCATGGTGATGAGGAATTTTCCCTGGTGCACGCAGACCGGCGAGATCGCCGGCTACGCCGCCGGACTGGCGGTGCAACAAGGCATTGCGCCGAAAAATCTCGAATGGACCACGCCGTATTTCTGAACGGATCGCGCCAGCGGGAAGGCGTGCTAGAGGAGACCGCCGTCGCATAAAGCTCGCGACGGCTGCTGGAAGCAGCGCGGCGAGCTTTTGGCCGCGCGATCCTAATCCTCGAACTTGACGCCGATCGATTTCAACTGCTTGACCACGCGCGCGGTGTTTTCGAGACCCACCTTGATCTTTCCGGAAAACTCCTCAGGGCTGTCGCCGATGATGGTGGTGCCGATTTCCGCATACTTGGCGCGCATCTCGGGGGTCAGCGACTTGATCGCGGCGGCGTTAAGGCGTGTCAGCACCGGCCGCGGCAGCGCCGCGGGGCCGAACATTCCTATCCATCCTGGCGTGGCGCGAAACTGCGGCACGGTGGCGCTCATCTCGGGGGTGCTCGGTGGCAGGCTCGGTGGGCGCGGACCGTTGTAATGCGCCAGCGGCCGCGCCTTGCCGCCCTGAAGCAGGGGATTCGCGGCAGCGACGGTGATAAAGGCGATGTCCACTTCGCCCGCCGCGACCGCCTGCACCACCGGCCCGAAGCCCTTGTAGGGGATGTGATTCAAATCGACGCCGGCGGTAACCTTGAAATACTCGCCATCCAGATGCTGCGCCGAGCCGATGCCGGTGCTGGCGTAGGCGACCTTGCCGGGATTGCGCTTGGCGTAGTCGATCAGTTCCTTCACCGTATTGAAGGGCACGCCAGGCTTTGCGATCAGGGTGCTGACCGTCATGTTTAGCATGGTCACCGGCGTGAAATCGCGGATCACGTCGAAGGGCACCTTGCTCGACACCAGCACACCCGAGATCATGGTGCTCGAACTGGTGGACAACAAGGTATAGCCATCGGGAACCGAGCGTGCGACGAATTCCGAGCCGATAAAGCCGTTGGCGCCGGGACGGTTGTCGATGAGGACCGGCTGGCCGAGTTCATCGGACATGATCTTCTGCATCTGGCGAATGGTCACGTCCACGCCGCCGGGCGGAAAGGGCACCACGATGCGCACCGGCTTCTGCGGAAAGTCCTGCGCGGCGAGGCCGCTAGCAAACGCTGCAGCGAATACAGCAAGCAGCATGGAACCTGGCAAAGAAGGCATTATTTTTTCTCCCCGAGTGCAAGGCGCTGACACTATCGCCAGCACCTCGCACTGTCAATCGTTGCTATGCCGCGATTTGGAGACGGCGTTCTTCGCCAGCGCGTGCGGCCACGCGCCGCGCGAAATCCTCGGCCTGGTCGGCACCGATGGGGCCGATGGCGAAATAATGAGAATCCGGGTGCGACAGGTAAAAACCCGCCACCGAAGCAGGCGGGGTCATGGCGTAGGATTCGGTGATGCCCATGCCGATGGCCGGCGCATCCAGCAGATCGAACAGATCACCCTTCGCCGCATGGTTCGGGCAGGCAGGATAGCCGGGCGCGGGGCGGATGCCGCGATAGCGCTCTGCGATCAGTCCCGACGTGTCGAGTTGTTCATTGTGCGCATAGCCCCAGAACTCGCGCCGCACGCGCTCATGCAGGCGTTCGGCAAAGGCTTCGGCAAGGCGATCGGCCAGGGCCTTCACCATGATGGCCGAGTAATCGTCGTGCGCCGCTTCGAAGGCCCGGGCGCGCTCCTCGCAGCCCAGGCCCGTGGTGACCGCGAACGCGCCTATCCAGTCGTGCACGCCGGAATGCTTCGGTGCGATGTAATCGGCGAGGCACAGGTTGTTGCGGTCCGCAGCTTTTTCGGTCTGCTGCCGCTGGCCATGCCAGACCATGGCGACTGCGGAGCGCGATTCGTCGCGATAGATCTCGATATCCTCGCCCACGCTTGCGGCGGGCAGCAGCGCGATGACGCCATTGGCGGTGAGCCAGCGTTCCTCAATGATGCGGCGGAGCATTGCCTGGCCGTCGGCATAGACATCGCGAGCGGTCTTGCCCACGACAGCATCGTCGAGAATCTTCGGGAAGCTGCCGGCCAGATCCCAGGTCTGGAAAAACGGCGACCAGTCGACGTACCTAGCCAGTTCCGCGAGATCGTATTCGCGCAATTGGAGAATGCCGCGCATCCCTGGCGCGGGCGGTTTGTAGGTAAACCAGTCCAGGGGCGGCGCGTTGGCGCGCGCCGCCGCCAGCGACAGCATCGCCGGCCCCTTCTTGGCGGCGTGCTGTGCACGCACCCGATCGTAGTCCTTGCGCACTTCGGCGACATAGTTTTCACGACCGCTATCGGAAATCAGCCCCTGACACACCGAAACGGCGCGCGAGGCATCGGGAACATAAACCACCGGCCCTTCGTAATGCGGCGCAATTTTCACCGCGGTGTGCACGCGCGATGTGGTGGCCCCGCCGATCAGGAGCGGCATTTTGAAGCCCTGGCGCTGCATTTCCCCGGCGATATTCGCCATTTCTTCGAGCGAGGGCGTAATCAGGCCGGAGACGCCGATCATGTCGGCCTGATGCTCGCGCGCGGCATCGAGCAGCTTCTGCGTGGGCACCATCACGCCCAGGTTCACCACTTCGAAGTTGTTGCATTGCAGGACCACGGCGACGATGTTTTTGCCGATGTCGTGCACGTCGCCTTTAACGGTTGCAAGCACGATCTTGCCGCGTGCCCGGGTGTCTCCCTGGCGGGCCTTTTCGGCTTCGATATAGGGAACCAGATGCGCGACCGCCTGCTTCATCACCCGCGCCGATTTCACCACCTGCGGCAGAAACATCTTGCCGGCGCCGAACAGGTCGCCGACGACATTCATGCCATCCATCAACGGCCCTTCGATCACCTCGATGGCATGCGTGAATTTGCCGCGCGCTTCCTCGGTGTCGGCAATCACCCATTCGGTGATGCCCTTAACCAGCGCGTGCACCAGGCGTTTTTCGACCGAGTCTTCGCGCCAGGCGAGGTCAATGACGTCCGCCTTCGCCGCGCCGGTTACCGCGGTAGCCGCTTGCACCAGGCGCTCGCCGGCGTCCGAGCGCCGGTTGAAAAGCACATCCTCGATTTGTTCGCGAAGTTCGGCGGGAATCTCCTCGTAGACGCCCAGTTGCCCGGCATTGACGATGCCCATGGTCATGCCGGCGCGGATGGCGTGGTAGAGAAATACCGTGTGCATCGCGGCGCGCATGGCCTCATTGCCGCGGAATGAAAACGAAAGATTGGATACGCCGCCTGAAATATTGGCATGCGGCAGATTCGCGCGGATCCAGCGCGTGGCTTCGATGAAATCGCGGCCGTAGTTGGCGTGCTCCTCGATGCCCGTGGCCACCGCAAAAATGTTCGGATCGAAAATGATGTCCTCGGCCGGAAAGCCCACGCGGTCCACCAGAATCCGGTAGCAGCGCCCGCAAATGGCCTCGCGCCGCTCGAGCGAATCGGCCTGGCCCTGTTCATCGAACGCCATCACCACCACGGCCGCGCCATGCCGCCGCGCCAGGCTCGCCTGGCGTATGAAAGCTTCCTCGCCTTCTTTGAGCGAAATCGAATTGACAATGCATTTGCCTTGCGCGCATTTGAGGCCCGCCTCGATCACTTCCCAGCGCGAGGAATCGATCATCAGCGGCACGCGCGATATTTCCGGTTCCCCGGCGATGAGTTGTAGGAATTTGACCATCGCCGCGTGCGAGTCGAGCATCGCCTCGTCCATATTGATGTCGATCACCTGCGCGCCGTTCTCCACCTGCTGGCGCGCGACCGCAAGGCCGCCGGCGTAATCCTCGGCGAGGATCATGCGCGCGAACGCTTTCGATCCGGCCACGTTGGTGCGCTCGCCGACATTGACGAAGAGGGACTCCGGGCCGATGTTGAGCGGTTCCAGGCCGGCGAGGCGCAGGCGCGCTTCGGTCGCGGGCGGGGTGCGCGGGACAAGCCCTTTCACGGCCTTGGCGATGTGCGCCAGGTGCTCGGGGGTGGTGCCACAGCAGCCGCCGACGATGTTGACAATGCCGCTTCTCGCGAACTCGCCGAGGAACCCGGCGGTGCACTCGGGCGTTTCGTCGTAGCCGGTATCGGAAAGCGGGTTGGGCAGTCCGGCATTGGGGTGCGCACAGATGAAGGTGTCGGCGACGCGCGCCAGCTCCGCGATATAGGGCCGCATCAGCTCGGCGCCCAGCGCGCAATTGAGGCCGACCGCGATGGGACGCGCGTGGCGCACCGAGTTCCAGAAGGCTTCGGGCGTCTGCCCGGAAAGCGTGCGGCCTGACTGGTCGGTGATGGTGCCGGAAATCATCACCGGCAGGCGCTGTCCTTCGCGCTCGAAACGCGACTCGATGGCGAATATTGCCGCCTTGGCGTTGAGGGTGTCGAACACCGTTTCGATCAGCAGCATGTCGGCGCCGCCCGCGATCAGGCCGTCCAGCGCCTCGTCGTATGCCGCCACCAGTTGGTCGAAGCTGATGTTGCG
>MEQV01000114.1:1710-4479 GCA_001770355.1 Betaproteobacteria bacterium RIFCSPLOWO2_02_FULL_62_17 | reverse complement strand
CACCCCGGCGACATAGCATTGCCGACCGGGTTGCGTGCGCATCACCGCGTCGACGGCTTCACGCGCGAGTCGCGCCGCGGCAAGGTTGAGTTCGCCCACCAGGCTTTGCAGGTTGTAATCGGCCTGCGACGGCGCGTTGGAATTGAAGGTGTTGGCGGCGATGATGTCCGCGCCGGCGGCCAGATAGCGCAGATGGATGTCCTTGATCACTTCCGGACAGGTGATGGAAAGCAGGTCGTTGTTGCCGGAGAGGTCCACCGGGTGATGCACAAAGCGCGCGCCGCGGAATTCGGCCTCCGTGAGGCGCCGTGCCTGGATCATCGTGCCCATCGCGCCATCGAGCACCAGGATGCGCTGTGCCAGCAGTTCCCTGAGTTGTGTGCTTTGGTCCGGCCGCATCGCTTTCGTCCACCCGAAAAAAACCCGATCGCCTAGTCTGCTAAGGGCTGATCGGGCTTGGCCGCTTTAGCAGGATTTGTTTGTCTCACCGGCCCCGCAGGGGGTGGGCGCCCGCAAGCTGTTCGCTCAAATCGGCGCAGAACGCAGGCTATGGGATTGCCCAACCAGTGTCAAATTGTATTGTTGGAAAGTGGGATATTAACAATCCCACCTGATATCCCACTCCAATATATTTGCATATAGTGGGCAATAGAATAGATGAAATCATTGTTAATTTAATCAGTTATATTTCACATGGTGCGAAATTATTTGTATATTTATAGGTCCCAATATATCCCATTGGGACGGATTATATGTCGGTCATGGCCGCCATCTGACCGCCGCCTATCAAACCTTTTTGTTGCGTCCTGAGCAAGCCACCGCGATGCAGTTACTCCAGCCAAGGAACGAATGAGCCATCCCACTAGCACCGGGGCCGAACTCAGCTTCGAGTTCTTTCCCCCCAAGACAGCACAGGGAAGCGAAAAACTGCGCGCCGTGTGGACACAGCTCGCTGAAGTGAAGCCGCGGTTCTTTTCGGTGACCTATGGTGCCGGCGGTTCGACCCGGGCGGGCACGCTGGACGCGGTGCGCGCCATCCGGAGCGCGGGACATGAAGCGGCGCCGCATCTTTCCTGTGTCGGGGCCACCCGTGGCGAGATCGAAGCCATCCTTGAGCAAATGCGAACAAGCGGCATCCGCCATATCGTCGCGTTGCGCGGTGACCTTCCTTCGGGCATGGCCGCAGCCGGCGAGCTGGCGCATGCCTGTGACTTGGTGGCACTGATCCGCAAGGCGACCGGCGCGCATTTCCGCGTCGACGTGGCGTGTTATCCGGAATGCCATCCGCAGGCGAAAAGCGCCCGCGACGACCTGATGAATTTCAAGCGCAAGGTCGAGGCCGGTGCCGATGCCGCGATCACCCAGTATTTCTACAATGCCGACAGTTACTTCCGCTTCGCCGACGAATGCGCCGCCGAGGGCATCGCTGTGCCGATCCTGCCGGGCATCATGCCGATCGGCAACTTCTCGCAACTGGCGCGTTTCTCCGATGCCTGTGGCACCGAGATTCCGCGCTGGCTGCGGCTGCGCATGCAGGGTTACAGCGACGACCTCGCCTCGATCCGGGCATTCGGTCTGGATGTGGTGAGCGCGCTATGCGAGCGGCTGCTGGCCGGCGGCGCGCCGGGGCTGCATTTCTATACGCTGAATCACGCCGATCTGGTGATGGAAATCTGCAAAAGGGTAAGCGCCCGCATCTGATCGGCGGCAGTTATGTCACACGGGTTTGATGCCCAGCGCCTTGATGATCGGGGTCCATTGCTCGATTTCCTTTTCGATCATCTGCCCCACTTGTTCCGGAGTGCTGCTGGCGGGCACCAGGCTGTTGGCGTCGTAGACCTTGGTGAGTTCGGGCAGGCCGATGGCGCGCACCACTTCCGTGTTGAGCCGGGCAACGATATCGCGCGGCGTGCCCGCCGGCGCCGACATCGCCATCCAGATCGCCAGGTCCAGCGGCAGGCCCGCTTCGGTGAAGGTGGGGATGTCCGGCACGGTTCGCAGGCGGCGGTCGCTCGCCAGCGCGAGGGCGCGCAGCTTGCCAGTTTTCACCTGGCTCATCACCTGTGCGGTGGGGGAGTAGAGCATCGCGTCGATGCGCCCGGCGATCAGATCCTGCATGCCCAGGTTCAATCCCTTGTAGGGCACATGCACCAGATTGGCGCCGGTGCGCTGCTTGATAAGTTCCATCGACAGGTTGGTGGAATGGCCCACGCCGGCCGAGCCGTAGTTGAGTTTCCCCGGATTGGCTTTTGCGTAGGCAATGAATTCCTGCAGGGATTTTGCCTGCACCGTTTCGTGAACGAACAAGGCGGTGGGAATTTTCGCCAGCAGGCTGATGGCGGCAAAGTCGCGCCTGGGGTCGTAGGGCAGCTTGGCGTAGAAGAAAGTGTTGAACACGAAATGGCTGTTACCGGCCGAAAGCAGTGTGTAGCCGTCGGGCGCTGCCTTGGTCAAAGCTTCCACGCCGATAATGCCGCCGGTGGCGGGGCGGTTTTCCACGATAACTGGTTGCCCCAGGGAAACCGACATGGGTTGCGCCAGGGAGCGGGCAATGATGTCGAACGAACCGCCCGGGGCAGTGGGGACGATGATGCGCACCGGCTTGGAAGGGTAACTCTGCGCCTGCGCAAATTGCGCCCCGGCAATGGACAGGCTGCCCAGCAACAACACGCGGCAAACGGTGAATTTGTTCATGGCTATCCCCCAGTAGTTTTCGATGCGTCTGGCTATTCGAGCGAAATGCCCAGGCGCTTGATCAGCGGCCCCCAG
>MEQV01000114.1:0-1677 GCA_001770355.1 Betaproteobacteria bacterium RIFCSPLOWO2_02_FULL_62_17 | reverse complement strand
TGCTCAGGTGAACTGGTATCCGCGATGTAGCTTTGCGCATCGTAGACCTTGCTCACCTCGGGCGCGGCGAGAGCTCTGGCGACTTCGCGATTGAGTCGGGCCACCAGGTCCGGCGCAATTCCGGTGGGCGCGACCAGGCCTATCCAGTTGGGCGTATCCATGCCGGTAATACCCAACTCCGCGAAGTTCGGTATCTCGGGCAGGCTGCGCATGCGCCGGTCGATGCCGCCCACCAGAGCGAACACCTTGCCGGCTTTGGCTTGCGCCATCATCGGCGCGGTCGCCGCGCTGAACATGAGATCGATGCGCCCCGCGGAAAACTCCAGTTGCGCCGGCCCGATGCCCTTGAACGGCACATGCGTAAGCTGCATCCCGGTGCGCTGCGACAGCAGTTCCAGCCCCAAGTGAAATACGTGGCCCACGCCCGCGGAAGCGTAATTGAGTTTGCCGGGATTGGCCTTGGCATAGGCGATCAACTCCTTGAAGCTGCGCGCCGGCACCGAAGCATGGACCCACAGCGCGATCGGCAGGTCGGCAAGCAGCGTGATCGGAGCGAAATCTCTCTGCGGATCGTAGGGCAGCTTGGGATAGAAAAACTTGTTGAAGATCATCTGGCTCGCCCCGGCGGTGAGCAGCGTGTAGCCGTCGGGGGCCGCGCGCGAGGCCTGCTCCATGCCGCCCACGCCCGCGGCGCCGCCGCGGTTCTCGACCACGAGCGGTTGACCCAGTTGCGCGGTGAGCACCGGCGCGAGCGCGCGCGTGACATTGTCGAATGCGCCGGAGGCGGCCGAGGGCACCAGCCAGCGGATCGGTTTGACGGGGTAGGTTTGGGCGTTGGCGATGCCAGCGGCAAGCGCGGCGCAGGCGACAACCAGCGCTCGCAATAGTCCTTCGGAAAATCTCGACATGATAGTTCACCGCCCGGTGCCGAGGGCACTCTGAGTGATGAGGTCGATGCAGATGCGAATGGATCGAGGCACGCCAGCTTGTCTTGAGATGAAACCGCGCCGTTCAAGCATTTGCATCATCTGGTTGACGCTTGGCGCGGAGACAAGGAAGTGACGCTCTACGTCCGCCTCGGCGGGCGCTCGGCCAAAACGATTGATGTATTTGGAGATAAATATCAGGTATTCGAGTTGTCGCTTGGTGGGGCGCTGAAAGGAGTCTTGTGCTTCCGAAGTGCTCGCGCTCGCTACGCGCGTGGTGAGTCCATCTGAGCATGCTTCAATAATCAGAACGGTGCCATCTGAGAATTGCATGGTCAGGTGCTGCGTGCCATTGAACACGGCTTGTGACACCTGCCGGTCCTTCAGGCGGTGGGTAAGCGATCCCGAGTCGAGAAGTCGCGCTGGCATGATGATTGTGAGGTGGGGATCTGTCGGCCCTGCGGCCTGAGGTCTAAGTTGACCGCCGCGCGGCGCCTTTCGCGCCTCCGGTCGTACGCCGGGTTGGGCGGGTGAGCTGCGCAGCGGTAGATGCTTCATGCGTGACGACCAAGCGTCCGCGATACTTGTCCTGGAGTTTCATGTAGTAGGCCACCAGCAGCGCGGGATCGTGATGGAAGCTCGCGGAAATGCGATGCCGCACCTCGCGGACTTCGTCGATTACCGGATCACTCTGATTCATTATTACCTCCTAGTAGTTCCAAGGGGGTTGCAAGGATAGGAACGAACAGCC
>MEQV01000113.1 GCA_001770355.1 Betaproteobacteria bacterium RIFCSPLOWO2_02_FULL_62_17 | reverse complement strand
GCGGCAGTAGTGAAAAGGTTGGGCAGCAGATAGATTCCCCGCCTGCGAATCTCCGCGTTCAACAACCGAGGCTTTTCGTAATCAGGCATCTGTCGCCAACATCGCCAATATGCTTGCCCCGCCGTAGACTTTTTCACCTAAAACGACGGAAATCCGAACGTCAAGCGGCAGATATACATCTACGCGCGATCCGAAACGAATAAACCCAAAGCGCTGTCCGCAGTCCAGATTATCTCCTTGTTTGACATTACACAGGATTCGCCTGGCAATCAGGCCCGCTATCTGAACACAGGTTATATCGGTGCCTTTCGGTGTTCGAAGCCAGATTGCATTGCGCTCGTTCTCAAGCGACGCCTTGTCTATCGCGGCGTTGAAGAATTTGCCGGCGTGATACCAGATATTTTCCACCTTCGCGCCAACCGGCGCGCGGTTGGAATGAACGTTGAATACGTTCATGAAAACGCTGATTTTCAACGCATCACGCTGCAACCAGGGATCGTGGGAGCGCTCTACCGCCACAATCCGGCCATCGGCGGGCGATACAACCGCGCAAGGATCAGTCGGGGCGGTTCTCGGAGGATCGCGAAAAAACTGCAATATGAAAACAGTGGCAACCCAGAATGGAACCGACCACCACCAATTGACCCAAAGCGCCAGAGCTAACGAAACCGCAAAAAAAACGGTCAAAAATGGCCAGCCCTCGCGTGCGATTATGGGGTGCGGGTATTGGGCTGGCACCTATTTATTTCCGTCAATCGCTTCGCGAGTGCGCGCTTGGCCTTGTTCTACCGCCTTATTGGCTTCATTGACGACTTTATCAATGGTCTGCTTTGGCGCATCGCCGACCTTCCTGGCACTGTCGAATTGCGGAGTCTTGCCCTCGCACGCCAGAAGGACGACTGCCAGGATCGTCGACAAAACCAATTTGGCAATGCTCATGTTTTCCCCATGAGAAATCGCCTGAAAGCGAAGTCTTGCTTCAGAACGGCCATATGTCAATTTCGTGACTGGTCCACCAGTTTATTGCGCTTTATCCATGGCATCATCGCGCGCAATGTTTCACCTACTCTTTCGATGCCGTGCGCGGCCAAATTCTTCCGCTGCGCCAGCAACATCGGGGCACCCGCCTTGTTCTCAAGAACGAATTCGCGCGCGTACTGCCCGCTTTGTATCTCGCCCAGAATCCGCTTCATTTCCCGCTTGGTTTCTTCGGTGACTATCCTCGGCCCGCGAGTGATTTCCCCGTACTCCGCGTTGTTCGAGATGGAATAGTTCATATTCGCTATGCCGCCTTCATAAATGAGGTCAACGATCAACTTGACTTCATGCAGGCACTCAAAATACGCCATCTCGGGCGCATAGCCTGCTTCCGTCAGCGTCTCATAACCAGCCTTGATCAGTTCAACAAGCCCCCCGCACAAGACCACCTGCTCGCCAAAAAGATCCGTTTCGGTCTCCTCGCGGAAAGTGGTTTCGATGACGCCGGCCCTTGCCCCGCCGATCGCCGCCGCATAGGACAATGCCAGATTGTGTGCCGTGCCGCTGCAATCCTGCGCAACCGCGATGAGCATGGGTACGCCGCCACCGGCAGCATAGGTCGAGCGCACCGTGTGGCCAGGCGCCTTGGGCGCGATCATGATGACGTCAAGGTCAGCACGCGGCACCACCTGCGCATAGTGAACGTTGAAACCATGTGCGAATGCGAGGGTGCCGCCTTTTTTGATGTTGGGGGCAATTTCGGCCTTGTATACGTCGGCAATATTCTCGTCGGGCATGAGCATCATGACGATATCGGCGCTCTTCACCGCAGCGGCAACTTCCGCCACGGTCAGCCCCGCTTTCTTCGCCTTGTCCCAGGACGCCCCGCCTTTACGCAAGCCCACAGTCACCCGAATGCCGGAATCACGTAAATTTAACGCATGGGCGTGTCCCTGCGACCCGTAGCCGACGATCGTAACCTTACGGCCCTTGATCAAGGAAAGATCGGCATCCTTATCGTAATAAACCTTCATTTCGCTCCCCTATTCACAATTCACATTCGATGGTCATCAAGGTCTTGGGGAAATATCGCAACCGAAGATACTCGTTTCCTGCACTACACTAGATCTTCAGGATGCGCTCGCCACGTCCGATTCCGGAAGCCCCGGTTCTCACCGTTTCGAGGATCAGGGTCTTATCCATACCTTCGACAAATGCATCGAGCTTCGATCCAGTACCCGTTATTTCAATGGTAAAGGTCCCGTCCGTCACATCGAGAATTCGCCCCCTGAAGATATCGCACATCCGCTTGACTTCCTCGCGATCCTTGCCGACAGCACGCACCTTGATCAGCATCAATTCCCGTTCAATGTGCGCCGCCTCGGACAAGTCCACAACCTTTACGACTTCTATGAGCTTGTTAAGCTGCTTGGTAATCTGTTCGATAACTTCATCCGAACCACTGGTCACCAGCGTCATTCTTGAAAGTGACGCATCTTCCGTCGGCGCGACTGTCAGGGACTCGATGTTGTAGGCGCGCGCGGAGAACAAGCCGGCCACCCGCGACAATGCCCCGGATTCGTTTTCAAGAAGTATGGAAATAATATGCCGCATTCAATGCCTCACTGAAGCCCGCTGCCAAGTGACTGGCGATACCGCAGTACGCGCATCACAGGATCCAATCAACCGTGGGCGCGCTCCACCGGGGTTTAAAATCAAAGGTTTTCGGCCAGGATCATCTCCGAAATTCCCTTGCCGCCAGGAACCATCGGAAACACGTTTTCGGTCTGGTCCGTCATGAAATCCATGAATACCAATTCGTCTTTTCGGGAAAAAGCCTCGCGCAATGCCGGCTCCACATCCGCCGGTTTCTCGATCCGCACGCCGCGGTGTCCATAGCCGTCCGCAAGCTTGACGAAGTCCGGCAATGCATCCATGTAGGATTCGGAATAGCGGTTGCCGTGGAAGAATTGCTGCCACTGGCGAACCATGCCCATGTACCTGTTGTTCAGATTGATGATTTTGATCGGCAATCGGTACTGCTTGCAGGTCGACAACTCCTGCAAACACATTTGAATCGAGGATTCTCCGGTGACACAGGCAACGGTTTGGCCGGGATTTGCAAATTGCACACCCATCGCCGCGGGCAGACCGAAGCCCATGGTTCCCAAGCCTCCAGAGTTGATCCACCGCCGCGGCTTGTCAAATTTGTAATATTGAGCCGCCCACATCTGGTGCTGCCCGACGTCGGAGGTGACGAAACAGTCGCCGCCGGTCACCTCATAAAGCTTCTCGATGACCCATTGCGGCTTGATGATATTTCCGGTCTTGGCGTAGGCAAGGCAATCTCGCGAACGCCACTGGTCGATCTGCTCCCACCATTCCTTGAGCGCCTGCCGATCTGGCTTTTCGTCAACCGCCTTGATGGTTCTGACAAGGTCCTCAAGTACGTCTTTCACGTTGCCAACGATCGGCACGTCAACCTTGACGCGCTTGGCAATCGATGACGGGTCCACATCGACATGAATTATTTTTCGCGGAACCTGCCCGAAGTGTTCGGGATTGCCGATCACGCGATCGTCGAACCTCGCCCCGATGGCCAAAAGCACGTCGCAATTCTGCATGGCCATATTGGCTTGGTATGTGCCATGCATGCCGAGCATGCCAAGAAATTGCGGGTCGGTGCCAGGAAACCCGCCCAATCCCATCAACGTATTGGTGCAAGGCAGCCCCAGCATCTTGACAAGTTCGAGCAATTCCGCCGACGCATCGGACAAAATGACACCGCCGCCAGTGTAAACAACCGGCCGCTTTGCTTCGGTCAGAAGTTGCACCGCCTTCTTCACCTGTCCGGGATGTCCTCGCACCACGGGGCTATAGGACCGCATGCTTACCTGCGCGGGGTACTCAAATTTGCAGGTCGCAGCGGTCACGTCCTTGGGAATATCAATCAGCACCGGGCCCGGCCTGCCAGTGCGGGCGATGTGGAATGCCTTCTTAAACGTCGGCGCGAGGTCTGCGACATTTCTCACCAGAAAATTGTGTTTTACACACGGGCGCGTGATGCCAACCGCGTCGCATTCCTGAAACGCATCCTGGCCAATGTAGTTAGTCGGAACCTGTCCCGAAAGTATCACCATCGGGATCGAATCCATATAGGCGGTCGCGATACCGGTGACCGCGTTCGTGATCCCCGGCCCGGAGGTCACCAGGCAGACTCCTACCCGGTTACTGGCGCGTGAGTAACCGTCCGCCGCGTGCGCCGCACCCTGCTCATGGCGGACCAGGACATGCTTGACCTTGTCCTGCTTGAACAATTCGTCATAGATAAAAAGCACCGCGCCACCCGGGTAGCCAAAAACCACCTCGACCCCCTCTTCCTGAAGGCACCGGATGACAATTTCAGCACCATTGAGTTCTTTATCAGACATTGCGCGGCAGGAATCTAAATACGAAACCCTTTAGAGTACGTTTTAGCCCTTTCTTGGTCAAGCATTTATCTGGAGTGTTCGCGGTATTCTTTAGTATTTTGCTAATATTAGCCATGCCATCGGGGCACTAGAAAAAGGACAAGCTCCTGGCTTCTCGCACTGAACTCTCGGATTTCCTCGTTGAAGTCGAACGGCGCGCCTACAAACTTGCGCTTTTTGCCGTACGCGACAACGATGTGGCGCTGGACATTGTTCAGGACGCGATGTGCAAGCTCGCTGAAAAATATGGAGCAAAGCCCGCGAGCGAATTTCCGATGCTTTTTCATCGGATTCTGCAGAACACCATTAAAGACCATTATCGAAGACAGAAAGTACGTTCTCGGTGGACAGTACTGTTTTCATACCTTGTCCCCGGTGATGCCGAGGAAGATTATGATCCGCTTGAGTCGCTGGAGGCGGAGAATCCAACGCTATCCAAGAATCCCTTCGACTCCCTGCAGGACTCACAACTAATTGAAATTATTGAAAAAGAGATAAAAAAACTGCCCGCCCGTCAACGTGAAGCGTTCGTGCTGCGTTATTGGGAGGAAATGGACGTCGCCGAAACCGCAGCCGTTATGGGCTGTTCTGAAGGCAGCGTGAAGACCCATTGTTCGCGGGCAACGCATACACTTGCCGAGGCTCTGCGATCAAGAGGAATTGAGCTATGAACGAAAAACAATTCGGATACAGTGTCAAGCTGGCACTCAACCGGGGGCTGACGCTGGATGCGCGGACGCTTGACCGGCTCAACGCTGCGCGCTTTCAAGCCCTGGACAAGCAGCAGGCCGCTGACCGGACTTTGGTTTTGGCCTCGGCAGGCAACGCAGGCGGTTCGTTCGACGATCGGCGCGCGATCGCCGCCCGGATATTGCTGCCGCTGCTCATGCTGGCTTTGGGTCTGTTCGCGTCAAACTATTGGTATCAGTCCCAGCTCCAGGAAGAAATCATTGAAATTGACACCGAGGTGCTGACCGGCGACCTCCCCATCGACGCCTACCTCGACAGGGGGTTTGACGCATGGTTAAAGCGCTCCTCGGATTAGCGTTCTGGTTGTTGCTGGCATTTTCTGTTTCAGCCGCGGCGCCTGCCAAGAAGCAGCCGGTCTGGCAGGAACTTACAGTGGAGCAACAGGAAGTTCTCGCACCGCTGGCCTCGGGATGGAACGGATTCAGTTCGCGGCGCAAGAAGATGTGGATTGACATCGCGACACGCTATCCCGGCATGGCGGAGGAGGATCAAGCCAAGGTGCAAAGACGAATGCAAAGATGGGTGAAACTTTCCCAGGAGGAACGCACGACCGTGCGGGAAAATTTCAAGAAATTAAAGCAGCTCCCGCCCGAAAAGAAACAATCGCTCCCGCAGGAATGGGACGAATATCGTAAACTCCCCGAAGAACAACGTCAGAAACTCGGTGGCGGCAACAAGAACTCAAAAGATAGCGCAAAGGGCAGCTCCCGTCGGCCTGGCGCGCCTTCGAATGTACCGGCACCCACTGCGAAATAACCGCTGAACCAGGTGCCAGCTTGTCCGACGCACGACAGTCCTCGTCGGCTGGGTTAGGCCGGCGCCTCATGTCCATGATCTACGAAGGCATTCTCCTGTTTGCCGTCGCGTTCTGCGCCTCCCTTGCGTTTCAAGGGGCCGCCGAGGGCCAATTTGATGGATGGATGCGAAATCTCTATCAATCCTATCTTTTCCTGGCATTTGGGCTGTATTTTCTCTGGCACTGGATGCGTGGCGGGCAAACGCTGCCAATGAAAACATGGAAACTGCGTCTGGTTAGCGCGGACGGCGGAAATATCAACGCCTGGCAAGCTTCCACAAGGTATTTGGCGGCATGGATTTCGCTCCTGTGTCTTGGTGCTGGATTCCTGTGGGCAATTTTCGACCGCGACCGCCAGTTTCTGCATGATCGCCTGGCAGGAACGCTCATCATACAGATAGAGCAGAACTAACCTACCTTCGCTCCACCCACAACATCATCAATGCGGCTGTCGCGAGAAAAAGCACGCTGGGCATGGCCGCGGAATATAACGGCGCCCAACCCTGCAAAAGGCCAATATGCGAGAACAAGCTGTTCAGCATGTGAA
>MEQV01000112.1 GCA_001770355.1 Betaproteobacteria bacterium RIFCSPLOWO2_02_FULL_62_17 | reverse complement strand
TGATTCCCTTGTAGGCGCCATCCTTCAACTGCAGCCTGGCGCTGCCGTTCATCGCGCGCTTCATTGCACCGACCGTGGGACCCGACATGGCGACGTCCAATGTCATATCGCCTTTGCCTTCGAGGACATCCTTGTCGGCCAGATCTCTGAGCAGCGGATTGATCGAAACCGCCTTGACTTCCTCCTTGAGCGCAATCTGGTTCCCATTGGCATCAGCCGAGAGCCTGCCGCTCAAAGTGCCCTCGTAGAGATTCGCGGAATGCGGTGCGACCTCAAGCTTGCCGTTCGCCAGGCGGATTTCAGCTTTGATACTGGACAGCTTCACACGCTGTGCCTGCAGCGCGCCAATCTGAACCTTTCCCGTGACCGTGCGTCCCTTCAGCGCCCCGAGATCGACTGGCGGATCGCCGCCCACGCTCTTCTCGCCAGCGGGCCGCATATATCGATCCAGATTGAGCCTGTCGATATCAATATCGAAATTCGCGTTCAAGGGTTGCAGCTTGGTGGCCGCCAGTTTTGCCTGGACGCTCGATTCGTCGAACTTGGTCGACACCTGCGCCGAAAGCGTTTCTTTGCCCAGATCCGCCTTGAGCGCCGCCTGTATCGGCAAGGTCACCGATTTTTGCGGAATCATCGGCCCGCTCAACCTCACGTCGGCGACGATCTTGGGCAGATCCCAGGTGCTTGCCGCGAGGTTGGCCAGAACCGGCGTGCTGACACGGGCCTTGACCGTGTTGCCCTCGGCATTTGCATCGATGTCGAGCATGACATTGGCTATCGACAATGCCGTGGCCGACCCGGACACCGCGCCAACATTGAGGCTCAGCGTCGCCGAGCGCTGCGGGCCGGCAATCTTCAGGTTTCCGGTTATCGCGGAACCGGCGGCTTTGGAGGGGGTCACTTCGATGCGCGGCACGGCGAGCAACAGGGTCAGGGCATCGCGATCGAACCTGCCGTCGGCGCGAATCTGCAATCCATTGACATCGACGAGATTCCGGTCGCCGTCGACGGCGACATCGCCACTGATACCAAGATCCAGGCCTCTGAGATTGGCCGCATTTCCCGTCACCTTGGCGTCGAGCTTGGCCAGGGAAAACGACTTGCGTGCGAGATTGATTCTGGCCGAACCGCTCAGGTTGGCCTTCAATCCCACCTCCGGTTTCTTGCCGGTAACCGCCGCGCTCAGGACAATCGGGCTCGGTGTATCGTCCTCCAATCGACCGGTCTTGAGATGGAAGCCCGACACGGTGAGTTCCTGGCCCGAGGATTCGTCGCGGTAGCTGAGCTGCGCGCCCTCGATCCTGATTTCGGCGATCCGCAGTTTTGGCGGCTCCGGTTTTTCAATGTCCCTGCCTTCCGTGGCTTTCTTCGCGCCCTGCCGATCGTCGGCCAGAAGATCCTGGAAATTGAATCGTCCATCCTTCAATTTCACGATGTTGGCCCGCAGCCCGGACAAGGCCAGAGCGTCCACGGCGACCTCCCCGGTGAGCAAGGGCATCACCCGCACCCCGATCGCCAGCGAATCCAGCGAGACAAACGTCTTGTCGCTGGAACGCTCCGACAACACTGTCTTGCCCAGGGACAAACCGGCCACGGGAAATATGCTTATCCTGGGTTCGCCTTCAATGCTGAGTGTCCTTTGCTTTTCCTCCTGCAGGTAGCGCTCGAGCCGCGATTTGACGAATGCCCCATCGACCAAGGCGGCGACCGACGCAAGGACAATGACAGCAAGGACCATCAGTCCAACTATGGCGTAGCCGCAATATTTCAGTGCTTTCATTTTTTCCTCACAGAGCGTTCAGGCACTCGCACAACGCGCGGCGCGCCGCGCCAATGACCGGATTGTGCGCCGTTCAGGACTTCACCGATGTCCGCGCTCGCGGACCGGCAAATTGCCTCGTTACTCGCACTCGAAGAACAGCGATTCCTCGGACTTCTTTGCGGAGACGCCAAACGAAATCCTACCCTTTCCGCGCAGCAAGGTTTGATCCCGACGCAACAGTATTTCCCGGTCTCCGTCGATATGCAGGTAGGTGCCGTTAGTGGACTCATCCACAAGGTAGTACTGCACGCCGCGGCGTTCGATCTTCGCATGACGGCGCGACGCGGTCTTTTCACGCACCTGCACATCGGCACCGGGGTCCCTGCCCAGCGACAGGACGCTTTTGTTGCGAGGAAAATCCAACGCCCTTTCACCGATCTTGATATGCAGCGCCGCCTCGACGTGAGCGCTGGACTGCATACCCACAAGCGCAGTCGTCGCATCCTCTCTTTCCTCCCAGACGACTTCGTAGACCTGCAACTCGTCCTGCTTGCCCTTGACCAATATCGCGGACAGATCCCGCAACGACATGCGCAGTTCCAGCGGCAGGGCCATGGCGGTCGCGCCGCTGGTATAGATCTCGTTTGCCTTGGCCAGGCCCGCCAGCCTCGCCGCGGTATTGACGCCATCCCCCCAAAAATCGTTTTTTTCTTCAAGGACCGGCCCATAGTGGAAGCCGACACGGATCGCGAGCTTATTTCCAGAAACCGGAGCCATCATGAGCACCTTATGCTGCATCGATTTTGCCGCCTCGCAAGCCGCCGCCGCGGTAGCAAACACGACCATGATCTCGTCCCCAATGGTTTTCACGACCTGCCCATTCTGGGCTGCCACCGCTTCCCGCAACAGCAAAAGGCATGCCTCGATTGCCTTGGCGGCGGGCTTGTCACCCAGCTTCTCGTAGAGCGAGGTGCTGCCGGTGACATCGGCGAAAAGTATCGCGCGCTGCTGCGATATGAGGGTCATGCGGCGAATGCTACTGCATTGGGCGACGCATGGTAATGCCGCCTGGGATTGAACGGGGAGTGGCGCGCGGCTGGCACCAGGTAAACACCGCCACGGACCCTATGTGCCTGCCCTCGCGAATCCGCCCGCTACTCGCACTCGAAGAACAGGGACTCCTCGGATTTGGCGCCGGAGGTTCCAAACGAAATCCTGCCGCTGCCGCGCAACAATGTCTGATCCCGACGCAGTAGTATTTCCCGGTCGCCGTCGATATGCAGGTAGGTGCCATTGGTGGACTCATCCACCAGGTAGTACTGCACGCCGCGGCGTTCAATCTTCGCATGACGGCGGGAAGCAGTCTTTTCCCGCACCTGCACATCGGCACCCTCATCCCTGCCCAGCGAAAGGACGCTCTTGTCGCGAGGAAACTCAAGTGATCGGTCACCTATCCTGATGTGCAGCGCCACCTCGACGCGCGAGCTGGACTGCATACCTACGAGCGAGGTGGCATCTTCGCTTTCCTCCCAGATGACTTGGTAGACCTGCAACTCGTCCTGCTTTCCCTTGACCGATATCGCCGACATATCCCGCAACGCCATGCGCAGTTCCACCGGCAAGGCCATAGCGGTCGCGCCGCTGGTATAAATCTCGTTCGCCTTCGCCAAGCCCGCAAGCCTTGCCGCAGTATTAACGCCATCCCCAAAGAAATCACCCTTGTCCTCGAGAACCGGTCCGTAGTGGAACCCGACTCGGATCGCGAGCTTAATCCTTTCTACATGCGCCATCATGCTCATCCTGTGCTGCATGGATTTCGCGGCTTCGCAAGACGCCGCCGCGGTATTGAATACCGCCATGATTTCATCGCCGATGGTTTTCACGACCTGCCCGCCCTGCGAGGCCACCGCCTCGCGCACCTGGGCAAGGCAGGCCTCGATAGCATTGGCGGCGGGCTTGTCGCCCAGCTTCTCGTAGAGCGAGGTGCTACCGACGACATCGGCGAAAAGTATCGCACGCTCCTGGGATATGAGGGTCATAAGACAAATGCTACTGCATGGGGCGACACCTTGCTGCTTAGAAATAACCTGAGCGTGCGCTGGGGTAGCTTCATTCCCTGCTCGCCATCGCCTTGCGGATAAAGGTCTTGCGCTCGCTTTTATCCTCAATTTCATCGGCAATCAGCAAATACAGTTCGGATTCATCGCCAGCCTTCATCGCCGCGCGCTTCACTACCACGCGGGCGAGCGGCCCGAGATGCTTCGACAGCGCCGCTTCGGCCTTCGAAAGCACGGTCGCCTCGAAACGCTGCGCTGCCAGTGCCGTGGGAATCTGGCTCGGCGCGGAAGGGCGGGAGGGCTGGGACACCGGTGTCGAACTGTCGGCATTGGCAAAGCGTTTGATGAACTGACCGCGCAGCGCATCATCCTCGATATCCTTGGCGACGGCTTCCACCAACTGGGAAATCGACAATGCTTTTTTCGCCGCGGAACGTATCACCACCGGGGCAATCGGCCCGATATGCTTGGTGAGTTCGACCTCCACTTTCTTGAGCACCTCGCGGTCAAGCACCACTCCGGTAAATCCGCCCGCAAGGGCAGTGGGTGATTGTGCCGCGAACCCGGTTGTCGTTTGCGCGACCCTTTGCGTTATCTCCGAGACGCGCTGCGTCGCCTCCTGGTTTCCCTGCAACACCGCCTTGATTTCGCTCACCGATTGTGGCCGCTGGTCCTCGGCGGGTATCAGCATCCAGTCGATCGAAGTCAACAAGGCTTCGCTATAGCGGTTGCGGTCGCCCGCCTGGATCGCAGGGGGCATGGGGTCGTTGCGCACCCGCGCGGCGGCTTCGACCGGCTTGTTCCCGGTCACCAACCAATAAAGCACCCCGCCCAGCGCGTAGATATCGCTCCACGGCCCCTGTTTGCCATGCGTGTGGTATTGCTCCAGCGGCGCGTATCCCGGGGTGACAATGGCAGTGAGTTCGCTGGCCCCCGCCTGCCGCGCGGAGCCGAAATCGAGCAATACCGGAGAGCCATCATCGCGCATGAAAATATTGCCTGGCTTGATATCGCGATGCAGAAAACCACTGTCGTGCACCACGCCCAATCCGTCCAGAAGCGGCAGCAGCACGCCGCGCAAGCTCGCTTCATCGACCGGGCGGCGCGCTCTCACCCAATCCGACAATTGCTGCCCAGCGACGAATTCCATGACCATGTAGGCCGTCTGGTTGGCCTGAAAGAAGCGCATCACCCTGACAATGTTCGGATGCCGGAACGATGCCAGGGTGCGCGACTCGTCCAGAAACCGTTCCAGCCCCCATTTGAAGGTGTCGACCGAGTCGTCCGATTTGGGCGCGATCGACTGGTCTTCCCTGCGCAGCGCCAGATTGCCGGGCAGGTACTCTTTCAGCGCCACCTTGAGATTGAGGTTGGTATCGGTGGCAAGGTAAGTCAAGCCGAACCCGCCCACGCCCAGCGTGGACTCTATCCGGTACTCCTGCAACTCATAGCCCTGCCGGAGCGCGAGTTCCTTGCCTGACATGATGGTTCAACCGGATTAGTTTTCGTCGATCAGCCGGATCGCCTTCTCAAGGCTGCGCCGCATGCGGTTGAAGGACTTGCCGAGAAGCGACACTTCATCCTTGCCTGTTTCCGAAAATTCCGGAATTTCCAGATCCCCTGTGGATATTTTGTCCGCCGCCTGGGACATTCTGGTAATCGGCTTGACGATCAACGTGGACAACATCAGATTGAGAATGATGAACAGCACCACGAACACTCCTGTCAGGGAGGCCATGAAGGTGACGAAAGCCCGGTTGGCATTTTGAATCGGCAGCGTCATGGGTACCGAAACCACTTGCGCGCCGATGACTTCGCCCAGCTTCCAGCCGAAGCCGTTATTGGGACCGTATAGCTTGACCATCGAGGCTGGCGCGATGTCCGGGGTGGTGTGGCAGGAGAGACAGGCGGGGTCCTTGATCTGGAACGGGCGCGCAAGGTACAGCGACGGGCCGGTTGGCGTTTCGCGGATTCCAGAAATCTCGCTCTGCGCATTGTTGTTGCGGAAGGAATTCACCACATCGGTCTCCCATTCCACCGCCCGATTGCTTGGATTGGTCGGATTGAGCGCCGCTTCCTTGTAAGAGTAGTCGGGGTATTTCTTGCGCAAAAGATTCATGAATGTCGTGGCCGCGAACGACGGTACGCTTTCCTTCAAAAACTCGTCCTCGACTACCCGCAGGTTGCCTCGCACCTGCCCGACGGTGTAGCCACGCATGGACAGGGCCGCCTCCATCATCACGCCGGCATTGCGCAGTACTTCGTCGCGCGCGTTCTTGTGTAACAGTTCGTAGGACACCGTGCCGGTAATGCCCAGACCCAGGGCAAACACCACAAGAAGCACCAAGTTGAATTTCAGCCTCAGACCCATGTTCCCCCCAGGAAAGACGTTGGACGCACATTATAGTCAGTTGCCACTGTACGCGACTATTCAAGGCGTCCTGGTGGCGATTCGAAATCCGCCGGCAGGGAATAGGTTTCCGGGAGAACATGTTTAAGACAATCTGCTCGTCACGGCGGAACAACCCTTTAACCGGCAGGCGCCGGCGCATTTTGATTTCAATCAACAATGTCGTGGCCAGGCGCCACCGCCCTTTGATGTCCATCAACCCTTTTCCCAATCGATTCATGCACAATTGCGTCCTTGTCAAATTCCGGGCGGGTTGGTTTCATGTTGCAGGCGTCGGCACTCTGCTGCGTACGTGGCGAGCGTGAAATATTTCATGATTTGAGCTTTTCCGTGGGCGCCGGCGAGTGGGTGCATGCGCGCGGGGAAAATGGCGCCGGCAAGACCACGCTTCTGAAGGCCTTGTGCGGATTGCTGCGGCCGTCAGCGGGCGCGGTGACCTGGAACGGGCAACCGCTTGGCGACATCCGCGACGAATATCACCGCGCACTGGCTTATCTTGGTCACGCCACGGCATTGAAGGACGACATGGATGCGGGCGAAAATCTGCGCGCCGCCTGCGCCATCGCCGATGCGCCGCCGGTGCGCTCGATTGGCGAGGCGCTGCGCATGCTCGGACTGGACCCTTCGGACAGTGCGCCGGTGCGCACGCTTTCCCAGGGGCAGAAACGCCGTGTCGCCCTCGCCCGGCTGGCGCTCACGCCGGCGAACCTGTGGATTCTGGACGAGCCGCTGGCCGCCCTGGATACCGGCGCGGTGGCTTCGGTCCTCGAACTTCTCGATCGCCATCTCGGTCAAGGCGGCTCGCTCGTCCTCACCAGCCACCAGGCGGTGGATCTGTCACGCCCCGCGCGTGAAGTCTGGGTGGGTAGCATGCGTGAAAACGGGGTCGGCGAGTCGATTGGGGATGGCGATTCGCCAAGGGCGTCCGCGTGAGGTCATTTGCCGCAATCATTCGCCGCGATCTGCTGCTGGCGCTGCGGCGCAAATCGGACCTTGCGATGACCTTGTTTTTTTTCATCATGGTGGCGAGCCTGTTTCCCCTCGC
>MEQV01000111.1:7936-12506 GCA_001770355.1 Betaproteobacteria bacterium RIFCSPLOWO2_02_FULL_62_17 | reverse complement strand
GGTGCGCAGCTCCGTGGAGATGTTCCAGGAGGGATTGATTTCCAAGGAGCGCGCATTGCTGCGCATCGAGCCGCCGATGCTGGAGCAGCTCCTGGTGCCGCAGTTGTCGCCGAATTTCCACGGCAAGTCGCTGGCGCAGGGCCTGCCTGCTTCGCCCGGCGCGGCGTCCGGCAAGATTGTGTTCGACGCCCATACCGCCGAGGCGCGCGGCACCGCGGGCGAAAAGGTGATCCTGGTGCGCGAGGAGACCAAGCCGGAGGACATCCATGGCTTTTTCCTGGCGCAAGGCATTCTCACCAGCCGCGGCGGCAAGACCTCGCATGCGGCAGTGGTGGCGCGCGGCATGGGCAAGCCCTGTGTCTCCGGCTGCGAGCAGATCGTGATCAATGACAAGGCGCGCAGCGCCGTGATCGGCGAAACCACTTTGCAAGAGGGCGACGTCATTACCATCGATGGCGGCACCGGACATGTGTACGCGGGCGAGGTGCCCACCGTGGAAGCGGAATTTTCAGAAGAAATGGGCACGCTGCTCGCCTGGGCGGACCAGGTGGCCCGGCTGCGAGTCATGGCAAACGCCGACACCCCGGAGGATGCGTTGCGCGCGCGTGAATTCGGCGCGGTGGGGATAGGCCTGGTCCGCACCGAGCGCATGTTCAACAGCACCGACCGGCTGCCTATCATGCAGGAGATGATCCTGGCGGAATCCGTGGATGAGCGCCAGGCCGCGCTCGACCGGCTGCTGCCGATCCAGCGTTCCGATTTCAAGGCGATCTTCAGGGCGATGAAAGGGCTGCCGGTGACGGTCCGCCTGCTGGATCCGCCGATGCACGAGTTCCTTCCTACCGCGGCGCAGCTCGAGTTGGAAATTGCGCACCTGCACCATTTGCGCGACACCATCAAGGGCCTGGAGGAATTGCCGGATACCTTGAAACTGCTCAACCCCAGGCTGTACCAGCAATACGCCGACGGCCTGACCAAGCTCATGGGAGGGCTGCATGCCTTCAAGGAATCGCACCTGGAAGAGGACGTCATTTTTAAAAAGGAGGTCATTCTTAAAAAGGTCCGCGCGCTGGCCGAGGTTAACCCGATGCTGGGGCACCGTGGCGTGCGGCTGGGCATCACCTATCCGGAAATCTACACCATGCAGATTCAGGCCATCCTCGAAGCTGCGGCGCTGTGCGCCAGGGAAGGGCTGGAAATCTATCCGGAGATCATGGTGCCGCAGGTTGCCACGGTGGAAGAACTCATGCGCATCCACAGCATGGTGCAGCGCCTCCATAAAGTGGTGGAACTGACCCATGGCATCAGCGTGAAGTTCAAGTTCGGCTCCATGCTGGAAGTGGTGCGCGGCTGCCTGCGCGCGGGCCGCATGGCTCAAGACGCCGAGTTCTTCTCTTTCGGCACCAACGATCTGACCCAGGCAACCTTTTCCTTCAGCCGCGAGGATGCCGAGAACAAATTCCTGCCGGCCTACAACGAGACCGGCATCCTGCAGGACAATCCTTTCGAGGTGCTGGATATCAAAGGCGTGGGGCAATTGATGAAAATGGCGGTCGAAAGCGGCCGCCAGACCCGGCCGGAACTGAAGGTGGGCATCTGCGGCGAGCATGGCGGCGACCCTGCATCGATTCATTTTTGCCATCGGATCGGCATCGACTATGTTTCGTGTTCCGGCCCACGCGTGCCTATCGCGCGTCTGGCGGCGGCGCAGGCGAAGTTGCTGGAAGGCGAATTCACAGACCCCGTCTGACCCGAGGATTCAGTACCCGGGACGCCATTACGATCTGTTCCGGGTCGCGCAGGCGGGATTTGCCATAATGCCGGCGTTACGGTTCCCGCAGGATTGCAGAACGCGCGATGACTCCCGCCCAGGCACTGCGCCGCCTTGAAGCGACGCATTTCGATTTCGGTGCCGGTCGCGCCGCGGAAAAGCTCGTCCTGCTGCGGCTCCTCGACCGCGGGCGCCTGGGCTCCTGGCGCGCCGTACTGCGACTGCACGAGCAACTGTGTTTCATGCGCGCCTATCCGGATGACCGCGCGGTTCTCGCGCAGGTGGTAGGCATGCTCACCGGCTTTGCAGGGCGCCGCGATCTGCGCCGGCATCGAGCCAGACTCGACAACAGCGGCGTCGCCGGCACCCGCATCCGCTACCGGTTTTTCTGGCCGACGGCGCGCCGGCTTGCGGCGCGCTGGCCGGCGCGGCTGCGCATCGACTGGGACGCCGTCGATGAACCTGACAAACTATCGGGTGCCCTGCCACTGCTGACGACGCCGATCGAAGCAGTGTGGCTGCGCGAGCGAAAGCCCTCACCGCGGGCGGCGCTGGCGCGATTGAACTGTGGCACCGAAGGCGACGGAACGTTCCTGGTTCGGCGTATCGAGGCGCTGCCCGGCGACGACTTTACGCGTGAAGCATTCGCCGACGCGCTCGACATACCCATGTTGATTGACCCGGCCCCGGGGTCGCCCTCGCGAACGCTGGCATGGCACGCGCGCTCCCCGGTGGTGTTCGTGACCGCTCCGTTGCGGCGCACCCGGCCGGACCTGCGCGCCGAACTGGGGCGGCCGCCGCGATCAGTTCGCGCCGCGTCGGCAGGCGAAGCTGCGAATCTCATCGACCTTGCGCATGCGGCGCTGGTCACGCGTTCGCGCGACATCGACGGCATCAGCTTCGGCAACCCGCGCGATGTCTGGGTGGTGGACGATGGCCACGGACTGCAGTGGGCGTTCATCGGCATCGATCCGGCGCGCCGCCAACTGCTGCGCGCAAGCTACGGCTTTGTCACGCTAAAGAGCGGCGTGCCCATCGGTTACGGGCAGATGGACACATTGTTTCGCTGCGCCGATGTTTCCTTCAATTCCTTCGACACCTTTCGCGGCGCCGAGACGGCATGGATTTTTGTGCGCCTGCTCGCCGCCACCCGTGCGCTGCTGGGCGCCTGCGCCTTCACGCTGGAGGGCTACCAGCTCGGTCACCACAACAAGGAAGGCATCGCATCAGGCGCATGGTGGTTCTATTACAAACTTGGTTTTCGCCCGCGCGACCCGGGGATCCAAAGGCTTGCCGATGCCGAAATCGCGCGCGCGCGGGCGAACCCCGCACACCGCTCCGGCATGGCAATGCTGCGGCAGCTGTCCGCCGACACGATGGTTTTTGAAACGCAAGGGGTGCGCGCCGCGCACTGGCCGCGTCTGGCGGATCTCGGCGCGCTTGCGGCCGGCCGCATGAGCGGTGCGGATCGCGAAGCCGCGCTGCGCGAGTATTCAAGCGCCGCGATGCGGCAGCTCGGCTTGCGAACGCTCGATGGTCTTGGCGGCACGCGATCCGCGGTGCGGCAAGCCTGGGATCGCTGGGCACCTGTGGTCGACCTGCTGCAGGTGTCGCGATGGAGCTTGCCGGAGCGCCGCGCGCTGGCCGGAATCATTGCCGCCAAGGGTGGGGCCTCCGAAAGGGAGTTTCTGCTGCAATTCGATGCCCATCCGCGGTTGGCCAGTGCGCTGCGCGCTCTGACACGCGCCTGATGCGGATGCAAGCAGAACGTTGCAGGGGGTCGTGGTTGCCTGCTGAATACTGGTGTACGTCTTATGTATTCCAAAAATGAAATCTTTGAGGGATTCCGACAGCGTCCGCAGGTCGATGACTATGTTCTTAGTGCGGAAAAGCGGCGGTTTGGCGGTAGCGCGCAGCGACATTCTTGCCCGGTGCCAACTATCCTGACCGGGCAGGATAATTGTCGCTCGCCAGACATTTTCGAGTTCGACCACAAAAACCTGACTTCTGAATGTCATCCATTGGCCGCTCCTATAAGTCTTGACTGGTAAGTTATAACGTATTATAACATCGCGGTGGCCGCAACATGAAACTCCAAGTCAGAAAGATCGGCAACTCCCTCGGCGTTATTCTGCCGCGCGCGCTGCTGGACGCTTGGGGCGTGCGCGAAGGCGGGACACTGGAGGCGAACCACGGCGGCATCTGGCCTTCGGGTCGCAATGCTCACGGGCATGCGGAGCTCGACGAACTCAAGCGGCGAATTTCGCTTGAGGTGTTGGCGCTGCACAAGCCGGAGGATATCCGACGCAGGTCGCTCGATAATCTCGGCCGGTGGAAGAAGTCCGGGGCCTGGTGCGGCGCGTATGACGAATGGCGCAAGATACTCGAGCACGGCAGCGACGAAGCGCTGTACGCCGCGATGGTTGGAGCGGATGACCGTGGCAACCGGCTGCGCCAGTCTCCTCCGTACGCGGGTATGCTGCCGCGCGAGGTGCTGGAGCGGTTGCGTGAAGAAATCGCAGCTTGACCACGTGCTTCGCGCAGCGCGGCGAATCACCGGCGAAGCCGAGTTCATCATCATTGGCAGCCAGTCCCTGCACGCAAGCTATCCCGACGCGCCGGACACCATCCTTATGTCCATTGAGGTGGACCTGATCGCAAGAAATGAGCGTGATCGCAGCGAATGGCTGAACGTCATCGGCGTAGATTCGCAGTTTCATGAAAGGTTCGGCTACTACGCCGATCCCGTGGACGAAACAACTGCCGTTGTGCCGCGGGGCTGGAAGGACCGGCTGGTGC
>MEQV01000111.1:1374-7889 GCA_001770355.1 Betaproteobacteria bacterium RIFCSPLOWO2_02_FULL_62_17 | reverse complement strand
CGCGAATTGGCCCGCCTCGGTTTCGTCCATAGCGATAAACTGCTCGATCTGCTCGATGTCACGCCTGTTTCCGAGGAACGCAAGACCGCAATTCGCGGGTACATCAAGGCCGATTTCGCCATCCGTTCGGTTGCTCGACGCGCACGGGGAAAGCGATAAATGACGAAATCGAGCAGGTAACGCCGGAAGCCACCTACGCGGTAAGACGTTCCAGAGGGTGATCGATTTCGCCGAAGTGCTTGCGCGATCATGGTCGGTCGGCGAAACGTGTGGGCGACCTTCATCTCCTCGGTCATGCCCAAGCCGCCGTGCAACTGGATTGTTTCCTGGATCACATGGCGGCAACGACCATGGCGGCTCCTTGCGAATTGTGGTAATAAAAGAATACCTGATCGCGCGCCTGTAAATGCGATTCGATGAGCACCGTAATGTGGTGTGCGAAAATCGCTTCAAAGAGCAGGATTGAATTTGTTTATGATCTATCTTTCTCGAAAGCTATGTAATTGGAGAATGCGATGAAACTACTTGATGTCGTTGCGACTCTGGAAGCTCTACCAGAGGTTCACCTTGCCAAAGGCCAGGTTGGCACCATCGTGGATGAACTGAACGATGATTTTGTGCTGGTCGAGTTCGCCGATCTTGGGGGCGTGGCTTATGCCATTGAACCGATTCCTATCGGCAAACTCATCGAGCTTCGTCATGCCCCGGCGATGGCTGCGTAGGGATTGATTGCGCAACCGTCAATCGCGCTCTTCGTGAGTACGTTTCGACAAAGCGGCCGGCAAACTAACGAACGCTTTCAGGCCGACGCGGCAAAGCGGCGCGGCTTGAGCATGTAGTCAGATAAAGAGCGGCATTGAATTTCCCATCGATTACCCAGTCCCGCAGCCCAGCGTGGTGGCGCCCGAATGCTTCCTCGACCATTGAAGGCGACGCGGGTCTGCGTCGCGCAATCGCCACCTTGCACCAGCCGCTGCTTCTGGTGCGGATAAACGGCGCGTTGGCGGTAGCGCGCGGCGGCACCCTCGAATTCGGCCCCAAAACCACTGCGGCAGATGGGTATCCCGTGGCCGCTTATGCGCCGGCCTTGCCTTCGGAGAGTCTCGGGGACAGCACGTTTTGCGCGGATCATCGCCTGCGTTATGCCTATATTGCCGGCGCGATGGCCAATGGCATCGCCTCGACGCAACTGGTCGAGGAAATGGGCCGTGCGGGCATGCTCGGTTTTTTCGGGGCTGCCGGGCTCAGCCTGGAACGAGTCGAGGCGGCGATTGATCAACTCGCCCGCTCGCTGGCAGACGTGCCCTATGGATTCAACCTGATCCACAGCCCCAATGAGCCGGAACTCGAAGCGGAGCTCGTCGATCTCTATCTGCGCCGTGGCATCCGGCTGGTGGAAGCTTCGGCCTATCTGCGGCTTACCCTGCCGCTGGTGCGCTATCGCGTCAGCGGCATCGGTCGCGATGCTACTGGGCGGGTGGTCACGCCCAACCGCGTCATCGCCAAGGCATCGCGCATCGAAGTCGCCACGCAGTTCTTTTCACCGCCTCCGGCTGAGTTTCTGGCCGAACTGGTGCGCAGAGGCGAAATCACCCCGGAACAGGCGGCGCTGGCGGCAACGGTGCCGATGGCGCAGGACCTGACGGCGGAAGCGGATTCCGGCGGGCATACCGACAATCGCCCGCTGGTGACGCTGCTGCCCACGATGCTTGCGCTGCGCGAGCGGATGCAGGCCAAGTACAACTATGCGGAGCCCTTGCGGGTAGGCGCGGCCGGCGGATTGTCCACGCCGGCGGCCCTGGCGGCGGCTTTTACGATGGGGGCGGCTTACGTCCTGACCGGGTCGGTGAACCAGGCGTGCACCGAGTCGGGAAGTTGCGATGCCGTACGAGCGATGCTCTCGCAAGCCGAGCAGGCGGACATCGCCATGGCGCCGGCGGCCGACATGTTCGAGATGGGGGTGCGCGTGCAGGTGCTCAAGCGCGGCACCATGTTCCCCATGCGTGCGGCGAGGCTGTATGATCTTTACCGGGCGCATGGGGGCCTGGAAAATCTGCCTGAAGCCGACAGAATATTCGTTGAAAAGCAGCTTTTGCGCACCACCATCGATGAGGCCTGGCGCAGCACCAGGGAGTTTTTCATGAAGCGCGATCCCCGGCAGGTCGAGCGCGCCGAAAGCGATCCCAAACACCGGATGGCGCTGGTTTTCCGCAGCTACCTGGGTTTGAGTTCGCGCTGGGCCAATGGGGGCGAGGCTTCGCGGGTGATGGATTACCAGGTCTGGTGCGGACCGGCGATGGGCGCTTTTAACGAATGGACGCGCGGGAGCTTCCTCGAAAGGCCGGAAAACCGGCGCGTGGTGGTGGTTGCGCAGAATCTCATGTATGGGGCGGCGCTGCAGTTGCGCCGCCAAAATTTGCGTGCGCAAGGGATACAATTGCCGACTGGCGTTGCGGAGGGACTCCCAATCGAGCCGCAGGCATTGCGTGAATTTTTGAATCCCGAAGTTTTGAATACATAATCAGCGAGTTATGAGCAAACCGTCCTGTCCCCTGGCCATTGTCGGCATGAGTTGTCTGTTTCCCAAAGCAGACGGCCTGCAGGCCTATTGGGCGAATATCAAGAACGGCGTGGACGCCATCACGCCGCTACCGGTGGGCTCGCACTGGAACGCCGCCGACTATTTCGACGCGGACCCGAAATCTCCCGATCACACCTACGCGCAACGCGGCGGCTTCCTGTCACCGGTAAATTTCAACCCGATGGAGTTCGGCATGGCGCCGAAGGACATCGAGGCCACGGATACGACGCAACTGCTGAGCTTGATCGCGGCGCAACGGGCCTTGGCGGACGCCGGATACACGGCCGGCAGCAACCAGGGCCGGGAATTCGACCGCGACCGCACCAGCGTTATTCTCGGCGTTACCGGCGCCCTCGAACTGGTCATTCCGCTGGGCGCGCGGCTGGGCCATCCGCACTGGCGCAAAGCGCTGAAGGAGGCAGGTGTCGACGGCGAGGTCGCCGAAGATGTCGTCCAGCGCATCTCGGATTCCTATGTCGGCTGGCAGGAAAATTCCTTTCCCGGACTGCTTGGCAACGTCGCCGCCGGCCGCATTGCCAGCCGCCTCGACCTGGGCGGAACCAATTGCGTCGTGGACGCCGCTTGTGCCAGTTCGCTGGCGGCGATTCATCTGGCGGGCCTGGAACTCGCGGCCGGCCTGTCGGACATGGTCATCACCGGCGGCGTGGACACTTTCAACGATATTTTCATGTACATGTGCTTCAGCAAGACGCCGGCGCTCTCGCCGAGCGGCGACGCGAAGCCCTTCGACCGCGACTGCGACGGAACCGTCATCGGCGAAGGATTGGGCGTGCTGGTGCTCAAGCGCCTCGCTGATGCGGAGCGCGACGGCGACCGCATTTACGCCGTGCTCAAGGGCATGGGTTCCTCCAGCGACGGGCGCAGCAGCGCGATTTACGCGCCGCGCGCAGGCGGCCAGAAGCTCGCCCTGCAACGCGCCTACGCGGCGGCCGGTGTCACGCCCGAGACGCTTGGCCTGGTCGAGGGCCACGGCACCGGCACCAAAGTGGGCGATGCCACGGAATTGTCTTCGCTGACTGAAGTCTTCCAGAGCGCAAGCAAATCAGGCACCTGGTGTGCGCTGGGTTCGGTGAAGTCGCAGATCGGACACACCAAGGCGGCGGCGGGCGTGGCCGGCATCATCAAGGCCGCGATGGCGCTGCATCAAAAAGTCCTCCCGCCTACCATCAAGGTCAAGCAGCCGCTGGAAGGGGCCGCGCCCGGGCTTTCGCCGTTTTACATCAACACCCGCAAACGCCCCTGGCTGCCAAGCGCAACGCATCCGCGCCGCGCCGGCGTCAGCGCGCTGGGATTCGGCGGCACCAATTTTCATTGCGTGCTGGAGGAACACGGCGCCGCCAAGCCATCCGTGGACTGGGACGGCGATGTCGAGATCCTCGCTTTCAGCGCCGCGAGCCGCGAAGATCTGCAGTCACAACTTGCCGCGCACCGAACCGATTCTTCCTGGGCGGAGTTCCGGCGCGTGGCGCATGAGTCGCGCCGCCAATTCCGGCGCGGCGCGGGCTTGCGGCTGCTGCTGGTCGCGACCGCGCAGTCCGACCGCGCAAGTCTGAAGGACGCCGCGCTGAAGATGCTGGAAAAGAATCCGGCCAGGAGTTCCTGGATATCGCCCTCTGGTATTGCGTTCGGATCCGGCCAGGATCATGGCAAGCTCGGCGCGCTGTTCCCGGGGCAGGGCTCGCAGTATGTGGGAATGCTGCGCGACCTCGCCTGCCAGTTCCCCGCCATGATGATTGAGCTGGCCCGCGCCGATACGGTATTCGCGAGCGAACCCTTCCGCCTGGGCACGCGACGCTTGAGCGACTTTATTTATCCGCACCCGGCTTTCACCGATGAAGCGCGAATTCGCCAGGAAGAGGCGCTCAAGGCGACCGACATTGCCCAGCCCGCGCTTGGCGCGGTGTGCCTGGGCGCCTTGAACGTTCTGAACTATTTTGGCGTTGCCGCGGATGCCGCCTGCGGGCATAGCTACGGCGAATTAAGCGCGCTTTGCGGCGCCGGGCGCATGACTCCGGAAGCGCTGCATCAACTGTCCAACGTGCGCGGCCGTTTGATGGCCGGCGGCAGCGGCGATCGCGGCACGATGCTGGCGGTGCAGGCGGACGAGGAAACGGTGCTGGGTTTCCTGCGCGAACAGAAAAGCGATCTGGTGGTCGCAAATCGCAACTCACCCAAGCAGATTGTGCTTGCGGGTCCGGTCGAGCAGATCAAGCTGGCCGAGGCTGAGTTGAGCAGTCGCTCCATCCGCTCGCGCGTTCTGCAGGTATCGGCTGCATTCCACAGTGCTCTGGTTGCCGACGCGCGCGCGCCGTTCGCCGAGGCGCTCGGTGCGATCGAGTTTGGCAAGGGCAGGATGCCTGTCTATGCGAATTCCACCGGTGGCGAGTACCCGGAAACCGCAAGCGAGGCACGCGAACTGCTGGCCGATCAGATCGTGCGGCCGGTGAACTTCATGCAGCAGATCCAGGCCATGCACGCCGACGGCGTGCGTACTTTTGTCGAAATCGGTCCCGGCCACGTCCTCAGCGATCTGGTGCAGTCCATTTTTCCCGGCGCCGACGTGGAGACGGTCGCGCTCGATGCCTCGAAGGGCGCCCGCTCCGGCAGCTTCGACCTCGCGCTGGCGCTAGTCCGGCTCGCATCGCTGGGGCATGAGGTCGATCTTTCGAAATGGGAGAACGCACCTGCGCAAGCCGAGGCGATTTCAGGCAAGCCGGCATTTACGGTGGCGCTCTCCGGTGCGAACTATCGTGCGCCGCAGGTATCGCGTGCGCCGGTGGCGCGCACGCCGGTGTATTCGCAAAGCGCCGCCGCACCGGTCGCTCCATCATTTACGCCTGCGCACAAGCCGGAAGATCTCGCTGCCGCGGACATACCCGCGGCATTGCGTGCGGCGCAGGAGGGCATACTCGCGTTGCAGCGCCTGCAGGAGCAGACCGCGCAGCTTCACAAACAGTTTCTCGAAGGTCAGGAATCCGCCCGGCGCGCCATTCAGTCACTGCTCAGTCTGCGCAGCGGTGCACCGGTTCAACTGTCGGAAGCAGTCCCCGCTGCGCCGCAGCGCGACGCAGCGCCGGCCAGCGAGGTGGCCGTGGCGAACCTGCCGGCGGCCCCGCTGGCGCAGCCGGTCATGGCGCTTGAGCGTTCGCTGCATGAGCGCGCTGTCCTCGAAGTGGTTGCCGAGAAGACCGGTTACCCGGTCGAAATGCTCAACCTCGACATGGGCATGGACGCGGACCTTGGCATCGATTCCATCAAGCGGGTGGAAATCATGGCTGCGCTGCGCAGCCGTCTGCCGGATGCGCGCGAGATCAAGCCGGAGCATCTGGGCTCGCTGCAGACGCTCGAGCAGGTGGTCGCTTTCCTTGCGAGGGGTGCCGCCGCTGCGCCTGTTATTGTATCCACGGCGACGTCCGCCAGCGTCCCCGCGGCAAATCAAACCCGCGCCAGCGCCACCCGCATCACGGCAATATTGCTCGAAGTGGTCGCGGAGAAGACCGGCTACCCGGTCGAGATGCTCGATCTGGGCATGGGCATGGATGCGGACCTTGGCATCGACTCCATCAAGCGCGTCGAAATCATGGCTGCGTTGCGCGCCAGGTTGCCGGATTCCCCGGAAATCAAACCGGAACATCTGGGCGCGCTGCAGACACTGCAGCAGATAGTGGATTTTCTGGGCGCGGGCAACGCGTCGGCTCAAGCGGCTGCGGTTGCGAATGCGACTGGGCCTGTGACCGGAGCTGCGGCTGCGGAGGATAGCGCCCGACTCAGTGAAATCCTGCTTGCCGTGGTTGCCGACAAAACCGGTTATCCGGTGGAAATGCTGAACCTGGACATGGGGATGGATGCCGATCTCGGTATCGACTCCATTAAGCGTGTCGAGATCATGGCTGCGCTGCGCGGCCAACTTCCG
>MEQV01000111.1:1059-1363 GCA_001770355.1 Betaproteobacteria bacterium RIFCSPLOWO2_02_FULL_62_17 | reverse complement strand
TCGGATCTCGCCCGGCGCCTCGAGGAACGTCTCCAGGCGAAACGCCTGAAGGTTCATCGCGGCGACCTGAATCAGAAGTTCACCGGATCGCCTGCCGCTCTGCTTATCCTGGCCCCGGCCGCCGGCAGCGATGACACTTTCCTGAAACGCACGTTCCGTTTGATACAGCTGGCCGGGCCGGCGCTGCGCAAAGCGGGAGGCGCCGGCTGCGCGATTCTCGCCACGGTTTCCCGCCTCGACGGTGCATTCGGATTCGGCGAAATGGGCGGCAAAGCCGATCCGGTCAGCGGCGGTCTTGCCGGGC
>MEQV01000111.1:0-1007 GCA_001770355.1 Betaproteobacteria bacterium RIFCSPLOWO2_02_FULL_62_17 | reverse complement strand
GGGCTTGTCGGCGCGCGCGCGCGTAACGCTTGATGTCGATTTTGCGCCGATGGCGCCCGCGCCGGAAATGAACGCGCCCATGCCGCTGAAACAAGGCGAGGTGGTGGTGATCTCAGGCGGCGCCCGCGGGGTCACCGGCGATGCCGCATTCGCGTTCGCTCGTGCTTTCCGTTCCACGCTGGTGTTGCTCGGCCGCAGCTCGCTTGCCGACAGCGAGCCCGCGTGGTTGCAGGGGCTGCATACAGAAGCGGAAATAAAGAAAGCACTGTTTGCAAGGCTGCCGGGTGGGAGTTCGCCCAGCGCCGTGGAAGCCGGTTATCGCCAGATGCTCGCGCAGCGTGAAATTCGCGCGCAGCTCGAGCGCCTCGGTGCCGCCGGCGCTCAGGCGGTGTATTACAGCGTGGATGTGCGCGATGCCGCCGCGGTGGCGCGCGTGCTGGCCGAAGTCCGCCGGCGCTACGGCGCCATCCGCGGCCTGGTTCACGGCGCCGGCGTGCTCGCCGACCGCCGCATCGAAGACAAGACCGAGGAACAGTTCGATGCTGTCTATGGCACCAAAGTGACCGGCCTGCGGAATCTGCTCGGCGCGCTGGCGAACGAGAAGCTGAAAGTCATCGCCCTGTTTTCCTCCTACACCGGCCGTTTCGGGCGGATTGGTCAGGTGGATTACGCGGCGGCCAACGAAGTGCTCAACAAGATTGCCCAGCAGGAGTCGCGCCGGCGGCCGGACTGCCGCGTCGTCTCGGTCAACTGGGGCCCCTGGAATGGCGGCATGGTGACAGCGGGACTGCGCAAAATATTTGAGCAGGAAGGCGTCGGACTGATCGAACCGGGCGAGGGCGCTGCATTTCTGGTGCGCGAGATCTGTTCCGAGGGCAAGGGCGAGGTTGAGGTGCTTGCGCTGGCGGGCGCGCCGCGCAGCGCGCATACCCCGGTTCTTCATTTGACCGCCGGCGAGCAAGCCAGCGTCGCTTTCGAGCGCGAGGTCAGCGTCAAGGCTTTGCCCT
>MEQV01000110.1:6495-8544 GCA_001770355.1 Betaproteobacteria bacterium RIFCSPLOWO2_02_FULL_62_17 | reverse complement strand
ACGACACGATCACAAGCGGTACCCGCAGCTCGCGCGCGAGTTCGCGAAACTCCTCGCGCGGTGCCCGCCACAGAAATGCGGCATCAACGATCGCGGTATATCCGGAGGCGACGATATCGCGAACCACGCTTTTCAGACGCTCATAGGTAAGCCGGTTCGTTTCAGGGGCGTAGATTCCCGAATAAGGACCGGCGTGCGTGCGGGCGCGCGCCGCCAGCCCGTGCAGGCGCTTGCGCTCCACGTCCGAGCGCACGCGCACGCCGCCAATGAGTTCGAGGAGCGCCTGCGCCACGGTCGTCTTGCCGGAGCCCGCGAGCCCATGCATCACCACCAGCGCCGGCTGGCGCGGGCGCCCAATGTGCTCGGCGAGGCCGAGGTAGCGGCTGTATACGCTTTCAAGCGCATTACGCGAGTCCCCGCCGCTGCCGTGCTGATGCGCGCGAATCAGGACGATCTTTGCCCGGACCAGCGCGCGGTAGACGAGGTAATAGTTCAGAACGCGCAGGCCCCGGTAGTCACCGCTCGCCTCCAGGTAGGCATTCAGGAATCGCCACGCTCCCGCTTCGAGCCGGTGCTCGAGCAGATCCATCACCAGGAAGGCCACCTCGCTGATCACGTCAATCCAGCGCAGCTCCGCGCTGAATTCGATGCAGTCAAACGGCACCGGGCGCCCATCCACGTAGGCGATATTGCCAAGATGCAGGTCTCCGTGGCATTCACGAATAAACCCGTCGCGCTTGCGCTCGGCGAAGGCCGCGAGCAGGCGCGCACCCTCGTTTTTCGTCCAGGCACGCAGCCGCTTGATCCGCTCCCTCTGGACCGGGATCGTGATGAACCCAATGATCTCATCGAAATTTTCCAGCGCCGGCGCCACCACTTGGTCATGCGTCCCATGGCGGGTTGCGTTCGCCGCTCCCGGAAGGCTCGCGTGGAAGGAGGCGATGACCGCGGCAAGCGCGTCGATTCGCGCATCGCCCAGTTCGCCGCGCCTGGCGATGCGCTCGGCCAGCGCGTCCTGCTCGAAGCGCCGCATCTGCAGCGCATACTCGATGGCTTTGCCTTTCGCGCCGATCCTCGGATGCGCCCGGCTGCCGGCAATCGGCACGACACCGAGATAAAGCCCGGGGGCGGTGCGCCGGTTGAGACGCAATTCTTCCTCGCAACAGGAGCGCCGCGCCTCCAGCGTGCTGAAGTCCAGGAAGGGAAGACGAACCGGCTTTTTGACCTTGTAGGCATACTCGCCGGCGAGAAACACCCACGAGATGTGGGTTTCGATCAGCTCGACGCGCCCGACCGGATGCGGGTAGCACGCCGGATCAAGCAGCGGCGGCGCGGCTGCTTGCGGCGTTTTCATGGCGCAAAGGCGATAAGCGCCGCCGTACCCGCCGCGCCGCCCGGCATCGCAAGTACCCGGGGATTGCGGCCCTTGCATTTTGAGAGCGTCTCGGCGAACCGCCGTCCGGCAACCTCCCGCGATGCGAAATGGACGCTCATCGAATGCAGTCGCGAATCGTAATTTTCCTGTGAAAATACTGCGCCTTCTGAACCCTGCGCTCTTGACCCAGATCAACACGGTCGGCTGCATTGCGCGGTTTCATTGCTTTTGAGAGCAAATCAGGGGGCGAATCATGAACGCCGGCGAATTGTGCAATCGCGAAGTGGTGGTGGCGTATCGGGACACGCCCCTTGCGGAGGCTGCGAATCTGATGCGCTCGCATCATGTCGGCAGCCTCGTGGTGGTCGCATACCGCCTCTCGGAACGCGTTCCGGTGGGCATTCTCACCGACCGCGACATTGTCGTTGCCGTCGTGGCCAAAGGGCTCGATCCGCGCACGTTGACGGTGGGGGATGTCATGGGCGGGACGCTGGTTAGCGTGCGCGAGCAGGATGGCATCACCGATGCGCTGCGGCTCATGCGTGAACACGGCATCCGGCGCATTCCGGTGCTCACTCACAGCGGCGCGCTGGCGGGCATTCTGGCCATTGACGACGCGCTGGCGTTGATCACTGAAGAACTCGGCGATTTCGTGAAGGCAATCTCCCGGGAAC
>MEQV01000110.1:6217-6471 GCA_001770355.1 Betaproteobacteria bacterium RIFCSPLOWO2_02_FULL_62_17 | reverse complement strand
AATAGCCGGTCCTGTTTGCACGGCAGCAAGGATTCCCATGAAAACGGCTCGCGGATTCGTCATTGCGATGTTCCTCGCCGTGGCTGCGATTGCCAGTGCGCAGGACAGGCACTCGCTGCTCGAACAATCCTACAGCGACATGCTCGCGGCTCAAAAGGTGTTTCTGGCGGCCGAGGAAGCGCGCGAGAAAGGTATCGAGCCGTTGCCCGGGGAGCGGCTTGGCATCGTCAAGGGCGGCAGCCGGTTGGGGCCGG
>MEQV01000110.1:0-6186 GCA_001770355.1 Betaproteobacteria bacterium RIFCSPLOWO2_02_FULL_62_17 | reverse complement strand
GGATGTCGCCGCGGCGCGCACGCGACTGGGACAGGCGATAGCGCGCTGGAGGTCGCTTCGCTAGTCGTCGGAGGCCGTGCCCCTGGCAGTTCATGCGTCAGGCGGACGTGGAAACCCTGACAAGATCCTCGCGTAAAGCTGCACACTCCTGCTCGCGGCCGCGCACCACGCGCGCGCCATGCAGCGGCCCGCGGGGCTCCGTCACCACGGTACGCTGACGCTCGATATGGTCGTGATCATAAAAATACAGGATGACCCAATCGTGCACACGCCCCAGCCGGTGGGCCAGCGCGGTGTTGGAATACAACGCGGTGAAGTGCCATTCCGCGCGCCGGGTGTGCAAGATCGGCAGCCAGGATTTGTTTTCCGGGTTGAATCGCCGCGGCGAGATAGTCGGCAGGCGCCCGGCCTGCGCTTTCTCCCGGTACTCCCGGTCGACCTCGAGCAGCATGCTCACTGGCGGCTCCCTGAAAGTATCGGCAGGGCCCTTTGGGCGCCGCTCGCGTATGCGCCCCAGCATGCGCTCGAGCGCGGCGCACCACGCCTCGGCCCGCCGCGGTCCCACCCCGGGGATTTTTTCCAGACGACCGTCGTTGGCTGCGGCCTCAAGCTGCTCGAGCGTATCGACGTGGAGTTCCTCGTGGATGCGATGGGCAAGCTCCGGCCCGATTCCAGGCACGGCTTGAAGCAAGGCCGTGGAATCGGTGCTGCCGCGCAGGCGCTCCAGCTGGTTCCAGCGCTCCGTAATCAGCATCTCCGCAATCGATGCGGCGATGCCGGCGCCTATTGCCGGAATTTCGTCCAGCCCGGGGATCCCGGCGGACTCGAAGCGCTCGCGCAGCGAAAAATCAAGCCCCGCCACCGAATCGGCGGCCTTCAAGTAAGCGTTCAGCCGAAATGGATTGGCCCGCTGCGCGCGCAACAGCAAGGCCGCCTCGCGCAGCCGCCCCGCGATTTGCCGATTCTCCACGAGCCAGGCAACGCGCTCCATGGCATTGACCTGCGCATCGTTCGCTCCCATTAAATCAATTTATCCCTTCGCGGCAAAAGCAGGTTTGACCCGGATCAAAGGGCGGACGATTAGATGGGGGATACTTTATTGATGTTGCGCAGTGTCGTAGCGGCATGATGCATGGAAGGCGATGCTTTGGAATCCGCGCGAGAAAAGTCGGCAAAGCGGATGGGGCGCACCGGATCAGCGGGAAAAGGGCGCCATTCCTCCGCCAAACGCAGGCGCAAGACGCCTGCGAAAAAGATTCCCGATCTGTCGGGGCCCGCGGTGCAGGACTTTGCCGAGAGCAGCGCGTTGCTTGGCCTCGATAAAGGCCATGCAGCGCCGATGGATGACGCCTCGATCGAGGCTCCGCCGCCCGACGCGCCGGAGGATGCTGGCGTCGACATCGAAGCGTTGGACAAGCAAGCTGTGGACGAATAATTCCCGCTTGCCAAGGAGATCGACATGCCGGCATTAGTCGCGTTCAAGTCTCTCGCCAAGCCGCAAGCTCGTCGCCTTACCCTGCTGTTGCCGCAGGACTGTTACCGTTTTGTAGAAGCCTGGGAGGGCAAGGATTCCTTTTTCTACAACGAAAGGTTCATTGATCCCGGATTCGACCGGCAGGATATCGACGCTCCCGCCCAATTCGTCGAAGCTGCCGCAGCGCCGGGGTTACAGACGAGGCATGCCACCGCCGCGAGACATTCCCATCATTCCCATGCGCGTCGATGATTCGACGGTCCAGGCTCGCACCGGGGCGGGGAAGGATTCCTTCCGTTCGGGGACGGCTTCCCGCAGCGTTTCTTCGGCGATTATTTTCGGCGCCGCCGCATCGTTCACGCACAGCCGCCTGAATGACGGAGAGAAGCCACCATGAAAATCGAAAAGGTATGTAGACATGCGGCAATCGCGCTCGCGCTGCTGACCTCGGGCGCTGCCATGGCCGGCACCATCTACAAATGGGTCGACGAAAGCGGCGACGTCCACTACTCAGAGTCGCCGCCGAGCCAAACCATGAAAAAAGACTCGCAAATCCGGCGTCTCTCGCCGACCGATCAGGAACTGGCGCGCGCCAAACAAGAGCGCCTCAACGCGCAGCGGGAAGCGAAGGATCGCGAGGCGCGGCGCGCGGCCGAAGAGGCCGCCCTCAAGGACGGCACGCTCGCACCCGTTCCGGGCGAGACCGGCGCCACCATCGATATTCAGCGCGAAGTACTGCGGGCTCTGGTGCCCTTGGACTGGAAATCGAACCCGGAATGTTTCAGGCACCAGGTGATCGACACGAAACGGACCGAGCCGGGCGCCGCATCCACCGCGACCGTCGAGCGGTGGACATTGGACAGGTGCGGCGCGCGAATAGCCTACCAGGTCACCATTACCCCAATGTCCGACGGGCGCATCAGTTTTTCCATCAGGGAGGAGAGGTAGATGCAGCTCCCCCGCTACGTCCACGAATGGCAATCAGCGGGTGCCAACCCCCTCACTACCAGAGCACCTCGCTCACCGGCCGGCGCGAAGACCAGCGCGGCGCCTGCCCGGTGCCCACGCGCAGCAGGATCTGCGGATAGGCTTCGCCGCGGGTCAAATCGCGCAGCCGCGGCCGCAGCGACGACACTTCGATCGGCTGATTGAGAAAGGACGCGTCAAACCAGGCGTCCGTGATGAGCAGCAGCACCCGTTCCAGCGCCTGGCCCGCGGCAAGCCATGCCGAGGCGTCGTCGGTCGTGGTCGACAGGCAGGCGAGCATCGGTGACCCTTGAACCAGCTTGTGATGAGAAGCGGCGACGCTGTCGCCCACATCGAAGGTGCGGATCGCGGCGCTGACCACGGGTGTCGCCATATCAAGAATCTTGCCCACCCCCTTCGAATACGCCGGCATGCCGTCGCTGTGGCGCGACGAATGCATCCATGCCGCGAGTTCGCGCCGGAAATGCCTATCGGTAAACTGGATACGGTCACCCTCGGCTATCAATTCGGCGATCTGCTCGCGCAATCTTTCCTCATCAATGCAGGCGAGCGCGGCGCCTTCCTTTGCCGCCGCTTCGCGCAATTTCTTTTGCAGGTCGAGTGGAACGTTGTCGGGACCGTAATCGCTGCGGTTCGTCGCCCTGCGCCGCAGGGACGGGAACAGGCTGGCCAGATCGGCATCCCGGTATCCCTCCGGTCGAACGCGGACTTCGGCGAGAACATCCGGATCAGCCGGACAGGGAAACGGGCGGATTTCGCAGCCGCAATCGAAGTGGCAGAGGGCAACGCGCAGGTTGAAAAGCGCCGCTCCGCAACTGATGACCAGTTCCCGATCGCAGGGGTCAACGACCGGAAGTGCCCGGGTACGGTCCGCGCAGACCATGACCGAGTCGTCCTGGAGAACGAAATGCCAAGGCTGGGAATTGTGGCTCGACGGCGCGAGCACCGCGTACTCGAGCGCGAACCGCAACTTGTCACGGATATTCCCGCCCGCGGGAAAAGGCGCGTCACTCACTGCCCTGCGAGTGGGCAATTCAGCATTCATAATACAAGGCTATGCCAAGCCGATGGTACCGGTATTGATTTATCTCAAGATGGCAAAGGCCTTGAAAAAGCGGCGCTTTGCAGCCATGCCAGGGAGGTGACCGTCCAAGCCGTGGGGCGCTGAAGGCGGGCAGAGTGACTCCATTTTCCTGCAACGCTATTGATCTTGCTCAAACCGGCGCCGCCCTGCTCATGCATTCTGGATATAAGTCAGAGTCCCCGAACGCAAATCGCAGCAGACTCTAACGTCTCTCAAGCTGAAGGAGAAAATCATGACCACCGAAGCCACGCAAAAACTGGTCACCGACCTCAAGGTGCTGGTCGATGACGCCGAGGATCTGGTGAAAGCCACGGCAGCGCAGACCGGGGATAAGATTATCGAAGCGCGCAGCCGCATACAGCAGGCGGCCGCCGACATCAAACCGCGCCTGGCGCGGGCCGAAGCCCTGCTCCAGGAAAAGGCAGGCTCGGCGGTGGTATGCGCCGACTATTATGTTCGCGCCAGTCCGTGGACCGCCGTTGGCGCCGCGACTTTCGCCGGAGTGCTCCTCGGCATTTTTCTTGGCCGCCGCTAGAGTTCGCCGCTAGCCGGCGGTCTGACGCGCCAGACCTGTCAGGGCGCGCAGTTCGGCGCAGGTGCGCGTGTTAAGCACGTCTTTCCGGGTCAGCCATCCGCGCCGTGCCTGGCCGATTCCGTATTGCAGGTTGTCGAACTGAGCAACACTGTGGGCGTCCGAATTCACGCTCACCAGCACACCCTCGTCCTTGGCCATGCGGCAATAGGTGTCGGAAAGGTCGAGCCGTTCGGGATGCGCATTGAGTTCGAGGAAGCGCCCGCGAGCGGCGGCCTTGCGCACAATCTGCGGCATGTCGACGTCGTAGGGCTCGCGCGATTCGATCAGCCGGCCGCTCGGGTGCGCGAGCATGGTGACCAGCGGATTTGCCAGGGCGCGCAAAATCCTGCTGGTCTGGCGCGCGCGGGACAGATTGAAACTACTGTGCACCGCGGCAATGACGATATCCAGTTCCCGCAACACCGAGTCCGGCAGGTCCAGGGTGCCGTCCTCGAGAATGTCCACCTCTATGCCTTTGAGCAGGGTGATGCCAGGTAACGCAGTTCCGGCGATCTCGTCGAGCTGCCTGCGCAGGCGTTGCGGATCCAGTCCGTGCGCTGCCGCAAGGCGGCGCGAGTGGTCGGTGATCGCAAGGTAGCTCAAGCCCCTGGCCTTCGCCGCCAGCGCCATGGCCTCGACCGAGTCGTAGCCATCCGTCCATTTGGTATGCGAGTGCAGGTCGCCCTTGACATCGTTCAACTCGATCAGCCGCGGCAGGTTTCCGGCGCGTGCCGCTTCAATTTCGCCGCGATCCTCGCGCAGCTCGGGCGGGATGAAAGGCAGGCCCACTGCCGTATATACGGACTCTTCGGTCTCACCGGCGACGCGCTGAGCTCCCTTGAACACGCCATATTCGTTGACCTTGAGTCCGCGCTCCTGGGCGAGCGCGCGAATGGCAATATTGTGTGCCTTCGATCCGGTGAAGTAGTGCAGCGCCGCGCCATAGCTTTGCGCCGGGACAACCCGCAGATCCACTTGCAGCCCTGATCGCAGGGTGACACTGGCACGCGTCGGTCCACGTGACAGGACCTGCCGGACTTCGCCGTAACTCACGAAACGTTCGGTCACGTCGCTCGAGTCCGCGGCGGTAACGAGAATGTCGATGTCGCCCACGGTGTCGCGCATGCGCCGCATGCTTCCGGCCAGCACCACCTGGCCGACGCCGCGCGCCGAGCGCAGGTGCTCCGCAAAGGCACCGGCGTATTGCGCCGCCGTGGCGAGCTTGAAACGCCGCACCTTGGTCCGGCGCGCCTCTACCGCCTGCAAAATATTGAGTTCAGTCTTTTCGCCGAACCCGGGAAGCGAGCGAATGCGGCCATCCCGCGCGGCACGGTGCAGTTGCTCGAGCGTGTGCACATCCAGGTCGTGGTACAGCGTCTTCACCCGCTTGGGGCCGAGACCCGGGATTGCCAGCAGCTCGGTGATTGCCGCGGGCAGTTGCCCGCGCAGCCGGTCCAGCAGCGCGCTGTTCCCGGTCTTCGCGATTTCGTGCATCTTGTCAGACAGGTCGTCGCCGATTCCGGGAAGCTTGGGCAGCGCCTCGCCGCGCTGGATGGCGGCGGCGGCGTCAAACTGCAGCTCCCCGATCACCCGGGAGGCGCGGCGATAGGCACGCACACGGAACGGATTCGCGTCGCCGATCTCCAGCAGGTCGGCGATTTCCTCGAAGATGCGCGCGATATCGGCGTTGTGGACCGGCATGGCGCGGTGTGCTACTTGGCCCTGCCTTTGACAAACCCATTCCCGGCCATGCGAGTCTCCCTTGATCCTCTCAAAAACAAGACTGACGCATCGAGAATGTGCGGGAGCGGGCGCCCCAGCATTGACAAAAGTCAAACCAGGCTGAGTTCCATCAGCGCAGTATTTGACGCATGAAGCAGCACAATCGAGGTATGTTGTCTCCCGCGCATGGCGGTTCGCGAGATAGCGCCAGTCGGGAATCTGACAGCGGTATGCGTCACTGGGTGAAGGTCTTGCTTTGGGCCTGCGCGCTCGGGGCCGTGCTGCTGATCGTCGCGCAGTCCCTGGGGGCAGCGGCCGCCGATTATATTTAGGCGGACAGCATCA
>MEQV01000109.1:5085-13803 GCA_001770355.1 Betaproteobacteria bacterium RIFCSPLOWO2_02_FULL_62_17 | reverse complement strand
ACCACGTGGTGCCGGCGAAGGACCTGATGAAGGAAGCTTATGCCTACGCCGAGCGCCTGCTCGACAAGGCGCCCTTCGCCATGGGCATGGGCAAGCACGTCATCAATCTGTGCCTGAACACGGACATGCATACCGGCCGCTATATCGAGCGCCTCGGCCAGAGCGTTCTCGTGCTTTCGGAGGACCACAAGGAAGGCATGCAGGCGTTCAAGGAGAAGCGCAAGCCCACGTTCAAGGGGAGGTAACCGCATGTTCCCGATCTCGCATATCCTGCCGCGCGCGCGTGCACTGTTCGCAGACCATCTCGCCGTCTGGGATGGCGAAAAGCGCTTCACCTTCGAGGAGCTCGGCCGGCGCGTGGACGCGCTGGTTGGCGCCCTGAAGGCGAAGGGCGTGAAGCGCGGCGACCGCGTCGGCATCCTCGACGTCAATTCCCACCGCTATGCCGAGGCGTACTACGCGTGCGCGCAGGCGGGAATGATCCTGCTGCCGCTCAATTCGCGACTGGCTCCGCCGGAGCTGAAGTATGTGCTGAACGACTCCAGCGCCAAGGCGCTGATCGTCACCGAACCTTTTTTCAGCGCGGTGGAAGGCCAGCAGGTCGAGGTGCTCATCAAGGACTACGAAGGCTTCCTTGCCGGCGGGCAGCCGGACTCGACGGTGGAGAAAGTCGAACTCGACGACATCGCCCAGATCTACTACACGAGCGGCACCACCGGCGAGCCGAAAGGCGTCTGCCTCACGCATCGAAACATGATCGCGAGCGCGTTCGATTCGATCATCGCCCTGGAGCTCGGCCACAACGACATCTGGCTGCACGCGGCGCCGATGTTCCATCTCGTCGACGCCTGGTCGATCTGGTCGATGCCACTCCTTGGAGCGACGCAGGTCATGGTGCACTTCACGCCCGAGAACATGATGGAGGTTGTGCAGAAGACGAAGCCGACCGGCGTGGGCGTGCCACCGACGCTGATCAACATGATGGCGAACCACCCGAAGATCAAGGACTACGATCTCTCGAGCCTGCGATTCATCATGTACGGTGGCTCGCCCACGCCGCTCGGCGTCCTGCAGACGGCCGTGAAGGCGCTGCCGACGACCTACATTCACGGCTTCGGCATCACGGAGACCTCCGGCATTACGACGCTCGCCGATCCCGGGGATTTCTACGTTGAAGGCACCCCGGAGCAGCTGGCGCTGACCAACAACGCCGGCCGCCCTTTGCCGCACATTCGACTGGACATCTTCGATGACGCCGACAATCCCCTCCAGAGGGGACTAGTTGGCGAGGTGGTGGTCAGCGGCGCGCGTGTCATGCGCGAGTACTGGCAGAAGCCCAAGCACACCGCCGACGCGCTGAAGAACGGCTGGTATCACACCGGCGACATGGGGTACGTCGACAGCGCCGGACGGCTTTTCATCGTCGATCGCAAGAAGGACATGATCATCTGCGGCGGCGAGAACGTGTACTCGGTGGAAGTCGAGAACGCGATCTCGCAGCACCCGGCCGTGCTCGAAGTCGCGGCGATCGGCGTGCCCGATGCGCAATGGGGCGAGGCGGTTAAGGCAATCGTGGTCCTGAAGGAAGGCACCGCGGCCTCCGCCGATGAACTCATCGGCTTCTGCCGCGGCAGGATCGCCGGCTACAAGATTCCCAAGTCGGTTGATTTCTCGAAGGAGCAGCTGCCCAAGACCGGTCCCGGCAAAATCGCCAAGCGCAGGCTGCGCGACCCGTTCTGGGCCGGACGCGAGCGCAAGGTATGAAGCTCTGGTATGGCGAAGGAGGACAGGGTGCTGCGCGTCGACTCGTGCTCATTCACGGCCTTGGCGCGAATGCCGATGTGTGGCTCCCCATGGAGAAGAACGTCGACCGGCGATGGATCGCACGCGACCTGCGCGGCCATGGGCGCTCGCCGCACCAGCAGCCCTATGGCTGGGCGACGTTCGCAGCGGACGTCGCCGAGCTGCCGCAGCAGGACGAGGAAGTCGACATCGTCGGTCACTCTATGGGGGCGTGGTCGGCATGGCGCTCGCCACGGGCTGGTTCGGCGTGAAGGTGCGCAATGTGGTCGCCTTCGGCGTGAAGATCCGCTGGGCGCCTGACGAAGTGCCCAAGCTGCACGCGCTCGCCCGCCAGCCGGCGAAGCTCTTCGACGCGCGCGAGCAGGCGATCGAGCGCTACCTCAAGGTTTCCGGGCTCTTCGGGCTCGTCTATCCCTCGAGCCCGAGCGCGCAAAGCGGCGTGCGCGAGCTGGGCGACAAGTGGCGCCTCGCGGCCGATCCGATGATCAATGCCGCCGCCGGCCCGGAGCTCGCGCCGCTCGTGCGCGCGATCCAATGCCGGCTCAGCCTTGCGGCGGGCAGCGAATATCCGATGGTCAACGCGCAAGACATGGCGCCCTACGACGCGAAAGCCGGCATCTTAGAAGGAGCGGGCCACAACGTGCAGGTGGAGAAGCCGGCCGAGCTATGGCAATGGATTCGCAAGGAGCTGGAGTGAGGCGTCCCCCAAAGCCGTCGCACGAGGACATCCTATGGCTGCAAGATTACCTGCCCTATCGCCTGGCGATCGTGGCGTCGCGCATGCTGCGCGACGCCTCGCGCGTCTACAAGAGCCGGCGCAATCCGCTCAACACGCCGCAGTGGCGCACGCTCTGCATCCTCTCTAACTTCGAGCCGCTCACCGCGACCGATCTCTGCCGCATCAGCATGCTCGACAAGGTGGCGATCAGCCGCGCGCTGTCGCAGCTGCAGCGGCGCGGTTTCATCATGCGCCAAAAGCTCGACGGCGACCGTCGCGCGCGGCAGGTGACGCTGACGGCGGCGGGCTGGCGCTACTACAACGAGTTGGCACCCGAAATGAAGGGCCAGGAGCAGACGCTGCGTGCCCTGCTCAAGGACGGAGAGTCCGAGCGGCTCTTCGCCCTGCTCGACCGGTTCGATGCTTTCTTCGCAGCTTCGCAGCGAAAGGAGAATGCTGACGTATCCGCCGAGCGCGTGCTGCGCGACTCTTACTGGAAAAACCCGAAAGGGAAGACGTGAAATTCCGAGCTCGGGCACGCGTTCGCCGAGCACATGAACGTCGCATCGCGCAATTTCGCTTGGAGCCCTTATTCAAAGGAGCGGGCGCATCGATCCTGCGCGCATGCGGAAACTTCACGGAGGTTCTTCGATGGCTGAGATGCTGCTTTTTCCCACCACGCTGGTCGGCAGCTACCCGCAGCCGGATTGGCTGATCGACCGCAAGAAGCTCGCCGGCCGCTTCCCGCCGCGCGTGCGCGCGAAGGAACTCTGGCGCGTGCCGGATGCCTTGCTCGCCGAGGCGCAGGATGATGCGACGCGGCTCGCGATCCGCGCCCAGGAGGAAGCTGGCATCGACATCGTTACCGATGGCGAGATCCGGCGTGAGAGCTACTCCAACCGCTTCGCCACCGCGCTCGAGGGCATCGACATCGACAACCCCGGCGTGGCGCTCGACCGCTCCGGCCACCCCAACCCGGTGCCGCGCATCGTCTGCAAGATCAGGAGAAAGTACGCGGTCGAAGTCGAGGATTTGAAGTTCCTGAAAAGAAACACCGAAAAGCCGGTGAAGATCACGGTTCCCGGCCCGTTCACCATGTCGCTGCAGGCGCAGAACGACTTCTACAAGTCGCCGGAAGAGGCGGCGATGGACTACGCGGTCGCGGTGAACGAAGAGATCAAGGACCTGTTCGCCGCCGGCGCCGACGTCGTGCAGGTCGACGAGCCCTACATGCAGGCGCGGCCGGAGAAGGCCCGCGAATACGGCTTGAAGGCCCTCAACCGGACTTTGCAGGACATCGAAGGGGTTACTGCAGTTCACATCTGCTTCGGCTATGCCGCGATCATTCATGAGCGTCCGTCGGGCTATTCTTTCCTGCCCGAGCTCGCCGCGTCGCCGTGAAGCAAATCTCGATCGAAACCGCGCAGTCGAACCTCGACACTTCGGTGCTTCAGAAACTGCCGGGCAAGAAAATCATGGTCGGCTGCATCGATCTGTCCGACATGAGGATCGAGACGCCGGAAATCGTGGTGGCGCGCCTGAAGAAGGCTCTTCAGCACGTGAAGCCCGAGGACGTGATCGTCGCGCCCGACTGCGGCATGAAATACCTGCCGCGCGATGTGGCGTTCGGCAAGCTGCAGGCGATGGTCGAAGGCGCGAAGCTGCTGCGACAGGAGTTCGGCCGGTGAAACCGCCGTTCCGCGTAATGGTCCACGACAACGACGCTGCTGCTGCTGTGTCCACTCGACCGCGTAACTGCTGAAGGAAAGCCGATACGGGTTAGGACGGTCGCTTCTTGTGGAGCGGGAGCTTGAGATCCACGCCGTCAGCGCCTCCTCCTGGAGGGAAGCCGACCACCCAGGTGATCGATCTGTTAGGAAATTGTTGCTGCGCACGTACAGCCCAGGGCAGCGCGAGCACCGCGCCGCCGGCAATCATCAGGTCGCGTCGTTTCATTCCTTTTCTCCCATGAATCCGAGGCGCGTAGACAGGGCGTCGGCTGCTTGTCTTACCGCCTTTGCCATCGGGCCGTTCCAGGTGATATCGATCGAGCCTTGATTGCCGACTAATGCCAGTACAGCGACGATTTCCTTGTCAATTCCAAAAACAGGAGCGGCAACACCCGCTACTCTGCGCACCAGCTCACCGTCGGCACGCGACAGGCCGCGCGCACGTATCTGCTTCAGCAAAGCGGGGAAGCCCGCGCGAGCTTGCGGCAAGCGAGCGAACTCTTCACTAAGGAGCGGCTTCGTTACGGCTGCGGGCAAGTAGGCAGCAAACAGCCTTCCGGTAGCGGAGGTTACAAGCGGCATTATCCAGCCCGCATGCGCGTTGGTTGCGATCGGCCGGCTTGACTCTTCCCATCGGACGATGACCGGTCCTCGACTACCCCAAACCGCCAACAGCGCGGTCTCATCGGTCTCGGCGCGCAACTGCACCACCGCTTCACTGCCCAGACGGGTTACATCCAATCCGCGCAACGCGCCCAAGCCCAAGTGAAGCGCAAGCGGGCCCAGTCTGTAGCGGCCATTCCCGGGATCCTGCTCAGCGAACCCCGCACGGATAAGGCTGACGAGATAACGATGGGTCTTCGCGGGATGCATGCCCGCGCGTGCCGAGATGCTCTTCAGCGTTTCAAGCATTCCGGCTTCCGCAAGCACCCGAGCGACGACGAGCCCCGTCTCGAGTGAGTTCACGCCAGTCTGCCTGCGGGTTTTCTTGGTTGACACGATAATTGCAATACCTTACTCAAGTCGCAACCGCGATCTCCTCTTGTTACAACTTCTCCCATCGAATGCGCTCTGAAAGATTCGCGCAGCTTCTTTGGACGCAACAGGCTGCCGATATGGTCGGCGCGGAAGGGTGGAATCATCAGTCTTTTCCAATTCAGGTATGAGCCTGGAGATATGGAAGGACGGGGCGCGACGTGAGTCGATCTGTAGAAGAAAGACGGCAGTATAGCTGCGGAATTGGCTAAGGTGGTTTTAGCTATGGGACCAACCAAGTGATAGGGTTCGCGGAACAGTAGTGGCCGGAGGTTGTGTGGTTTGTCTTTACGATTCTTTCTATCCGCTTTGCGGGGGGTGCGGGGGCACAGCCCCCCGCATTAGTGAGTCGGGGTGAGCAACCGGTTGCCAGATGAGGCTCGGCTGTTGGTGCGCGATCAGGATTGACCATCACGCGCGAATTGCGCTGACCACCTATTTTCAGAACATTTCCCAACCTAGCCAAGTAGTTGAGGACGCTTCGCCCTGGTCAATTCAATCGCGCAGGTCTGGTCAATCTGAGCCGCGCAAACAACAGCTTACGAGCCGTTCGCGAATTTCCCTCAGCTGGCGGACCGGACCGGTGTGCGTGTTCCCTACCTCGCGCGCTACTTCGCCGAACCGGACATTGCGGCCGCACTGGTTCGGATTACTGCAGCCGGAGAGGAAATCCGGAAACTGACCGAGCGTGCCGATGCTTTCGAACAGGAACTGGCCAACCTCGGTTATCCCCTCGATTCCGGGGCCGGGTGCCACGCCCCGTACGACTACTTCGCCGATTACCTGCGCGGCTACATGTACGACTTTATCGCCCTGGTCACCCCGAGCTGGACACGCGATGCCGTCGATGCGCGACTCAATGAAGCGAGGCGGTTGCACTCCTCCGATTGAAGGTCATGTTAGGGTGATGGCACCGAACATTTACACCCTGGCAGACATGAAGTTTCTGCTGCGAGCAAGGCATGCAGACTGATTACTTAATTATTGGCGCCGGCTCCGCGGGTTGCGTGCTCGCCGATCGCCTGAGCGAAGGTGGCGCGTCGGTCATCCTTCTGGAAGCCGGGCCGCGCGACCGATCGCCGCTGATTCACGTGCCCGCCGGCGTCATCAGCCTGATGGGGCATCCGCTGTACGACTGGAATTACGTTTCCGCCGCAGAGCCTGCCATCGGCGGCCGCCAGATCCGCTTGCCGCGCGGCAAGGTGCTCGGCGGCACCAGTTCGACCAATGGCATGAATTTCGTTCGCGGCTTGCCCGCGGATTTCGATCGTTGGGAGCGGGCAGGCTGCCGCGGCTGGCGTTACGAGGAAGTATTGCCGTTTTTCAAGTCGATCGAGTGCTATGAAGGCGGCGACGAGCACTATCGCGGGCGCAGCGGTCCGATAGCGGTCGAGCCTTACCGCACTGTCCTGCCGATCACCCATCGCTTCGTCGAGGCCGCGCAACAGGCAGGCTTCACCCTGATGCCCGATGTTAACGGGCAGACTATCGAGGGCGTCGGCTATTCACAGATGGCGCGAAAGGTACGCTGGCGTCAATCCAGCACCACCTTCCTGGCGGCCGCGCGGCGCCGCGCCAACCTGCGCATCGAAACCGGGGCTCGCGCGACCCGGCTGACGTTCGATGGCAGGCGTTGCACCGGCGCCACGTTCAAGCGCGATGGCACGGAAACGCAAGTGAAGGCGCGGTGCGAGGTATTGCTCAGCGCCGGCGCGATCAATTCTCCCCAACTGCTGCAGGTTTCCGGAATCGGGCCGGCCGGGCACCTGCGCGGCATCGGCGTCGATGTCATTGCCGATGCCGCCGGTGTCGGCGCCAATCTGTCCGACCACTATTTCGTTCCGGTCTCGGTGCGCGCGCGCGACTGTCTGACCGTCAATCAACTGCGGCGCTGGCCCCGGGCCGGCTGGGAAGCGCTGCGCTGGCTCGCAAACGGGCGCGGCGCGCTGACCTTCGGCGCGACCAGCGCCTCGGTGTTCTGCCGCAGCAGCGAAAAAGGGGATGCTCCCGATCTGCAATTGCTGTTCTTTCCGGGCAGCTTCGATCCATCGCAGTACCGCGCGCTGGAGCGCGAGCCCGGGCTGCGCATCTCTGTGTCCTTGGCACGCCCGGCCAGCCGCGGCATGATAATGGCTGCGTCATCGGATCCGTTCACACCGCCGATTATCCGGCTCAACTATCTCGCGGCGGCGAACGATATACAGGTGCTGGCATCGGGCATTCGCATCGCCCGGCGGATTTATGCGTCTCCCGCGCTTGCGCCGTTCATCGCGCACGAGACCGGCCCGGGTCCCGATGCCCAATCCGAGGAGGCGCTCGAGGCCAGCATCCGTGCCAGCGGCAGCACCGTTCATCACCTGGTGGGCACCTGCCGCATGGGTGAAGACCAGGATGCGGTGGTCGATTCGCGCCTTCGCGTTCGCGGCGTGGGAGGCCTGCGCGTCATCGATGCATCGATCATGCCAACGGTGACCACGGGTAACACCAACGCACCGGCCACCATGATCGGTGCCAAAGGGGCCGCCATGGTGCTCGAGGACAATCGCTGATCCTTCCTGGCGCGGAACGATTCCGCGCCCGGAGTTTGACTGGCGTAATATCTCGCATCGCCGCCATGGGCTTGCATTGCTGAAATTTGTTTCAGGAGGAGGAACGATGAGGAACTTTTGCTTGATTGCCGCTGGCCTGCTGTCTTTGGGGCTGGCCACAGGTGCGTCCGCGCAGAACTATCCGACCAAGCCGGTTCGTATCATCGTTCCATCCGCGCCGGGCGGAGGGCAGGACATCGTTACGCGGGCAATGGGCCAGAAATTTTCGGAGGCCTGGGGGCAACAGGTGATTGCGGAAAATCGCCCGGGTGCCGGCGGCAACATCGCCGCGGATGTGGTGGCCAGGTCGGCGCCCGACGGTTACACCATACTGCTTACCACCGCAGCCCTGGCGATTGCGCCGAGCCTGTACCGGAAACTCTCCTACGACCCGGTCAACGGGTTCATCCCGGTGAGCCAGGTCATGTCGACCTATCTGGTACTGGTAGTGCATCCCAGCCTGCCGGGCAACGTGAAGGATCTGATTGCACACGCCAGGGCGAATCCCGGCAAGCTCAACTACTACCACTTTGGCCTGGGCTCGGGACTGCACCTGACCGGGGAGATGTTCCGCGCCGCGGCAAAAATCGATTTCACCAACGTGATCTACAAGGGAGACGGGGAGGCGGTGCCCGCCTTGCTGCGAAACGAGGTTCAGATGAGTTTCCTCAACCCAGCGGCGTCGGTGCCGCACGTCAGGGCCGGCAAACTGCGCGCGCTGGCGGTATCGGGTGTCGCAAGGGGAAGCGTTTTCCCGGATGTGCCGACCATGGCCGAGCTCGGCTACCCCGACGTCCATTACGTCGGCTACATAGGCTTTTTCGTGCCCGCGGGAACCCCGCGC
>MEQV01000109.1:1892-5007 GCA_001770355.1 Betaproteobacteria bacterium RIFCSPLOWO2_02_FULL_62_17 | reverse complement strand
GGCGGTGACGGGGCCGGCACGACCCCGGAGGCGTTTGCCGCCAAGTTCAAGGAAGACGTCGCACGCTATGCGCGGGTCATCAAGCAGGCCAACATTCCACCGGCGGATTGATTACAGGAGTCGAAGCAATGGACAGGCAGGAATGGAGCGTTGTTAACCCTGTCGCGGATGTCGACATCGAGAAGCACGGTGGCGCAACGCGGCTCGACGATTTCAGCGGCAAGCGCATCGGCCTGTGGTGGAACGGCAAGCCCAACGGCGACATTTTCCTGGACGAACTGGCGCATCAACTCGCGTCGCGGCATCCGGAGATGATTCCAGTGAGGATGTGGGAAATCGATGCGGCGACGACGACTGCCTACGGCGTTCCCAGCGATAAACTCGAACGCATGGCGCAAAGCGCCGACCTGTTGATCGGCGCCCTCGCAGATTGAGGCAGTTGCACGTCATGGTGTATCCATGACTTGACCGTGATCGAAAAGCTGGGCACGCCGGCCCTCGCCATCGTTACGACCGAATTCATGCGGCTGGCGCAAACAACGGTGAAAAGCTGTGGCATGCCGGGACTGCGGATCATCGAGGTGCCGCACCCGATTGGAGGGATTCCTGAGGAGGATGTGCGCGCGAAGGCGCGCGCGGCCGCAGCGGAGATCGAGGGCAACAAGCCATCGGGCGGAGATGAACAGCGCGCCGATGAAATTCTGGCACGCGACGTCGTTCATGTCTCGGGCTCCGGCACAGACGTCATCAACGCCTATTACAGGAACGGCTGGACCGATGGCCTGCCGATCGTGCCCCCGACCGCCGAGGCGGTTCGCGAAATGCTTACCGGTACCGATCTGCCGCCTGCGCATGTGCTCGGCGTGATGGTGCCGAGGAACGCACCGGTCACGATCGAGAAGCTTGCGGTCAATGCCGTGATGGCCGGTTGCCGTCCGACCTACCTGGCGGTTCTGATCGCGGCGGTTGAAGGATTGATGGATGCGGATTTTGACCTCACGGGCGTGCAGTGTTCCACCGGGCCGCACAGCCCGCTGCTGCTCATCAACGGCCCGGTGCGCCGGCAGATCAACGTCAATTGTTCCTCCGGGGCGCTGGGCCACGGCTGGCAGGCCAACGCCACCATCGGTCGTGCCATCCGGCTGATACTCAACAATATCGGCGGCGCCAGGATCGGCGAGAGCGACATGACCACCCTGGGCATGGCGGAGAACTACACCTATTGCTTCGGGGAAAACGAGGAGCAGAATCCCTGGGCGCCATTTCACCTGGAGCAGGGATTCGAAAAAGCGGACAGCACGGTGTCGGTGCTGGGCGCGTACGCTCCCGAAAACGTCTCGGATCACGTCGGCATCAAGCCGGAGGAGATACTGGCGGTGGCCGCCGATGTCGTCTCGAGACTGACCCGGTTTCATCTGCGGACAATGGACCAGATCATCCCCCGCGATACCCTGCTGGTGCTATGCCCGGAGCATGCAAAGAGCATCGCGGACGCGGGATGGAGCAAAAACGATGTTCAGCAATTCGTTTTTGATCACGCCTCGATTCCCTACGACACGCTCAAATCACTGCGAAGGCAGATCGATCCCGCGAAGCTGATCGATGCGCCGGGCGGCCCGCGGGTGCCCATGTTCGCAAAGCCCGAATGCCTCAAGATCGTCGTGGTTGGCGGACCGGGAAAGCATTCCGCCTATATCAATTCAGGGCATACCAGGCGGATGATCACCCGCAAGATCATCTTCCCGAGAAATTGGGTCGGACTGGTGGAGCGGTACAGGGAGTGAGGAACGTATTTTTCTTCGTGTAACGCGGTGCTGTGTAATGGCTATCGCTTACAACTTGAACAGTTTCATTACTCGATCAGCAATCGCCTCATTCCTTGCCTCGATATCCATAGCAGTCCAAGCTTTTGTCGTGCAAAGGGATACTTCCTCGGCCTTTCCGAATTTGTTGGGAACTTTGAAGGGAAGATTGTTCAAGGCTAGTCCGTTTTTGTAACCGATGTTCAGGCGATCACCTGCAACAGTCATCTCGTTGCTTGCCTGCTTCGAATGGAACGGTTTGTCGGACAGCTTCGAGTTATAACCAGAAAGGGTCAGGTTTCCCAAGCAATCGCCCCACGACTCCTGAACGTCCCGTGCCTTATCCTTGTCCCCGTCAGCAATCATTTCTATCCATTCTTTCCGTAGATTGCCTGTTTGAGGCAGCACATGCTCTACGGTCCAAATGAATTTGCCACGTTCGTCCCTTTTCCAGAGGGTTGGAGCATATTCCCGGTTCGCAAATGATTCGTCTAGCTTGCACAGGATATAACGTGCCATTCCATCGTTGTATCTCCACAAATTATCCTGAATTGCTTCACGAAACGTCTTGTCGTCCGCTGGTTTGTCTACTTTGTTTCCAGCGATCTGTTTAACAACAAACTCGGCGGTAATTTTCTGCTTTCTGTCCACCACTCCCTGACACGCCTCTATCAAGCCGGCAAAAATGGCATCAAGCCGATTCGTTCCGGGTTGATCGGTTACGTTTCGCCTTACAAAATAGCGTGCAAAGAATGTTGCGATTTCGTCTACCGCCGCTCCATTTCCAACGCACCCTTGTTTCTCGGCGGACAGGAAGTACAGTAGTCCTTGATATGCAGGGGCCGCACCAATCCGGTCTAGTTCGACAAAAACGCTTCGCCGTTTCGCGGACATCGGAGCACTTTCTGGATCGACGAGCATCTGATAGAAATGCGCCCCTTCGACGAGTCCAGTGAGTAGCTTGTTCGGATTGGCCTTTGCCAGCCCATCATAAATTCGAATTATTGTGGAACGGGTCGCGCGAGGAATGCCCTTGATGCCGATTTCTGGCCGATGTCGGAAGGCATGGTAGAAATGACGCAGATAACGCTCCTGCACGGCTTCGTCATCAGTAAGGCGATCCGTCATTTCCTTCCAGTACTCAAAAGCTTCATCGATTGAACCGATTTTTCGCTGTTCAATCTTGGCTAACAGGCCGTTCTTAATTATGTCCAGCGCAGACAACGGTTGGCCTCGATTGTTGAGGGCCTCGAACAATCGGTAGGCGTCGGACTGAGTGGGTGCGGAGATGTAAATGAATCGAAGATTGTTGA
>MEQV01000109.1:1403-1823 GCA_001770355.1 Betaproteobacteria bacterium RIFCSPLOWO2_02_FULL_62_17 | reverse complement strand
TCGCAACGCGACGATTTCCCCAGTTATTCGGACATGGGCTTTTCTTGAGCAGTCTGCATTCAACAAGCACATATAGATAATCGGCGAGATTTTGCGCTTGAGTTGAGGGGCACAAGCGAGTGAAGTGAGCGATCTTGCCGGATTTCTCGACTGGCTCGTCGTTTGGAGAAAGTTGACTTGTCGGCTTCTCCTTGACGAGTTTCTTGGCTATGCCACTCCGCAACAAGAGGAAGGCTGTCTGGGCGGTTTCACTGTCTTCCGCGCTGGGCTTCAGGGCTTCCAGTTTTCGGTAGATAGCGCACAGGAGCAGACTTAACGTGGTGAGGCGCTGTTGGCCGTCAATAAGCTCGAAGTATTTCTCTTCCCCCGGGACGGCTTCGTCGTTCGGGCGAGGGACGCAAATGATCGAACCCATAAAAT
>MEQV01000109.1:0-1369 GCA_001770355.1 Betaproteobacteria bacterium RIFCSPLOWO2_02_FULL_62_17 | reverse complement strand
TGCGAAAGGGATTTTTCTGATGGCGTCATAAGTAACCTCGATCAAACGAGACGGGCTGCATCTTTTTCGACAGAAATGCCGTTGCGATGGTGTAGGGTATCAATGTTTCGCTTGTTTGGATTCGCGCTAGGCGGTTGCAAGGCATATGGGGGGCCGACATGGTCGGATGTTTATATGGGGGTATTGCGCATATTGATCAAGCCGTATCGGAGAATTGTGTTGGCCAACGTGCGTCAAATTCTGGATTGAATTTCCTATTCATCGTTTCTAATTGCGACAGCGGAGGATCAAATGCGCATGTTCGGCGTTATGCTTCTTGTAGTTTCAGCATTATTTTTCATGGGCGCATTCGGCATGGAAACCTCCGTGCCTACAGAGACCGGCAAGCGCGTTCATAACATCGGCCTCATACATGCTCAGGAAACGGCGATCACCATCGGTGTGGGGCTTCTGATTACCGGTGCGATTTTCTTCGGTCTTGGCGGCAAAAAAAGCCCTGAGACTTCGAAGCCAAAGTCGACCACGGAATCGGCCGGCGAGAGCAGAAAATGCCCCTTCTGCGCCGAAACGATTAAGGCCGAAGCTATCAAGTGTCGGTATTGCGGATCGGACTTACCGGCACTCGACAAACCAGACAAATCAACCATCGGCGAGTGCCCGGTTTGCAAGACTGAGATCCCGCTCGATTCCAAAGAATGTGCGCGCTGCAAAGCCGACTTCAGCGAGCGGAGCCTCTACAAGATCAAGCCTTTATCGGCCGGCGAATTCTGGCCCTGACCACGCTAGCGCAAAGAATAGTTAAGTTACCAGGTAAACCCGGGGCCGATTACCACCAGTCGCCCGCAATTGAACCTAATCGATATGGGGCGGCAATTTTTAGGTCCGCAACACAACGTATCGGAGAATTTTGCTGGCCAACATGGGCCAAGTTCTGGATTGAATTTCCTATTCATCGGCCCGGCTCGCTGGTTTCAACCGGCATGATCCGGATCACCGCTGTTCGAGCGTCACTACCTCCTGCACCCGCACCCCAAGAGCATCGGCAATTTCCTGGAGACGTTCCAGGGCCACGCCTTTGTAACGTGAACTCTCATAACGCTGAATCTGTTGCTCCGGAAGGTCGAGCTTTTCAGCGAGCTGCTTCTGCGTCCAGTTGCGTGCGATGCGTGCTTGAATGAGCGCCTCCCCGATATCGACAATGGAGTTCACCACGATTGTCGTGATTTTTCCATCGCGTAATTTCTCGAATTCGGCGATTTCGTTTTCCAGGTCCTGAAGCTGGCTTTGCAGACCTTCTTGCATAGCTTTTCGCACCTTTGGGTGCAATTTCTTATCCGGCGCGTCGGCCTTGGCGAGCGACTCCTTGAAG
>MEQV01000108.1:6675-12598 GCA_001770355.1 Betaproteobacteria bacterium RIFCSPLOWO2_02_FULL_62_17 | reverse complement strand
TAGCCCATCGCCTCGAACATCCTGGTGGCGATGGTGCAGGAGCTGCTGTCCTTGTTGCTGCCAAAGCCGTGCAGCACCATGATCGCCGCGCGGCGCTCGCCCGGCTTGTAATCGCGCGGTATTTCCAGCACTCCGGCGATCTTCAGGGTGTGCGATTTGAAGCGGACTTTTTCTTCCACGATTTACTCCTGCTTCACGCCCAGACTCTTCAACACCGGCCCCCAGTACTTGAGATCGCGATCGACAATCTGCACCAGTTGCTCGGGGGTGCTGGTGAGCGGCACGAAGGCGTTATCGGCGAACGGCTTCTTCACGTTGGGGGAAAACACCGCCTTGGAAAGTTCCCGGTTGAGGCGATCGATGATGGGCCGGGGGACACCTGCGGGCGCAACCACCGCAATCCAGTCGGGAAAGCTGAATTCACTCACGCCCGATTCGGTCATGGTGGGCACCTCGGGCAGGTCCGGAAAGCGCTCCGTGGTCGCCATGGCGAGCGCGCGCAGCTTGCCGGCCTTCACCTGGGAGGTGAGTTGCGCCACCGGCGGGAAGAACAGCACGTCGATGCGCCCGGCGATCAGCTCGGGAATGAACTGCGCCGCGCCCTTGAATGGGATGTGTTCCATTTTCGTGTCGGTGCGGCGCTGGAAGAATTCGGTCGCCAGGTGGAAGCGGCCGCCGACGCCGGAAGTTCCATAGTTGAGCTTGCCCGGATTGGCCTTGGCATAGCTCACCAGTTCCTGCACGGTTCTGGCCGGCACCGAGGCGTGGATGAAAAGTCCCATCACGCTGTTGGCGACGATACCGATGTAGGAAAAGTCTTTTTGCGAGTCATAGGGCAGTTTGCTGTAGGTGAGCTTTTGAAACACCAGCAGCGCCGCCGGCGCGGTGAGCAGGGTATAGCCGTCGGGGGCGGATTTCGCCACTGCGTCCGCTCCGACGATATAGGCCGCGCCGGCGCGGTTCTCGATCACCACCGGTTGCCCCATGGCGGCCCCGAGTTCAATCGCCACGGCGCGCGTCATGATGTCGTTGGGCCCGCCCGCGGCAATCGGCACGATCCATTTGATCGGTTTCGACGGGTATTGCGCGGCGGCCGCGCCGGCCAGGGCGAAAACGCATGCGCCCAGCAGCCAACGCCATTCATTGCGGTTGATGTTCATAGGGGTCCTTTTTCTGCTGTTGCCAACCGGTGCCTGGTGTCGTCATGCCAGACCGCCGTCGCATAGATCTCGCGCCGGCTGTTGCAAGCAGCGCGGCAAGCTTTTGGCCGCGCGGTCGTATATTACCGCCGTCGCATAGATCTCGCGCCGGCTGTTGCAAGCAGCGCGGCAAGCTTTTGGCCGCGCGCTCGTATATTACCGCCGTCGCATAGATCTCGCGCCGGCTGTTGCAAGCAGCGCGGCAAGCTTTTGGCCGCGCGGTCGTATATTACCGTCCATCATGCTACCGTATATTCGAATTGCCTCAGCCGTGCGCTGCAAAAAGGGGAGCACCCATCATGGCCAGCCCTTACGAAACCCATCTCGACAGGAATCCCGCGAACTATGCGGCGCTGACGCCGCTGGGTTTCATCGAGCGCTCCGCCGCTGTTTATCCCGCCCGAATCGCGCTGATTCACGGCCGGCGGCGCTATACCTGGCGCGAAACTTACGCTCGCTGCCGGCAACTCGCATCCGCGCTGGCGGCGCACGGCATAGTCGGCGGCGACACCGTGTCGGTGATGCTCGGCAACACACCGGCGATGTATGAATGCCATTTCGGCGTGCCGATGTGCGGCGCGGTGCTGCATTCGATCAACACCCGCCTGGACTCCGGCACGGTCGCCTTCATGCTCGACCATGCGGAGGTGAAGGTGGTGGTCATTGACCGTGAATTCTCGCCGGCGATGAGAGCGGCGCTGGCGCAGGCCAAGGTCAGGCCCCTGGTGATCGACCTTGACGACCCCGAGTACAGCGGGCCAGGCGAGCGCCTGGGCACGGTCGAATACGAGGCGTTTATCGCCCGGGGCGACCCGGATTACGCCTGGAAGCCGCCCGCCGATGAATGGAATGCCATTTCGCTCAATTACACCTCGGGGACCACCGGCAACCCCAAGGGGGTGGTCTATCATCATCGCGGCGCCGCGCTCAATGCGGTGAACAACCTGCTCGCTTGGGCGATGCCGCACCACGCGGTCTACCTGTGGACGCTGCCGATGTTCCATTGCAACGGCTGGTGCTTTCCGTGGTCGATGGCGGCCAACGCCGGCACCAATGTATGCCTTCGCAAAGTCGATGCGAAACTTATTTTCGACGCGATACGCGAGCACCGGGTGACGCATTACTGCGGCGCGCCGATCGTGCATTCCATGCTCATCAACGCGGAGCCGAAATTGCGCGAAGGCATCCATCACAAAGTCAGCGCCCTGGTGGCCGGCGCCGCGCCGCCCGCGGCGATGATCGAAGGCATGGAGCGCATGGGCTGGGATGTGACCCATATATACGGTCTTACCGAGACCTACGGGCCCGCGGCCTCGGCGGCGAAGCACGAAGACTGGCAGGCGCTCGATATCGGCGGGCGCGCCGAAAAAAACGGTCGTCAGGGGGTGCGCTACCTGTTGGAGGACGGCATGACCGTCATGGACCCGCTGACCATGCAACCGGTGCCCTCGGATGGACAGACCATGGGCGAGATCATGTTCCGCGGCAACATCACCATGAAGGGCTATCTCAAGAACCCCAGAGCCACCGCCGAGGCGTTCGCGGGCGGGTGGTTTCACTCCGGCGATCTGGCCGTGTTGCAGCCCGACGGCTACGTCAAGATCAGGGACCGCGCCAAGGACATCATTATCTCGGGAGGGGAGAACATCTCCTCCTTGGAAGTCGAAGATGCGCTGTATCGTCACCCCGCGGTGCTATTCTGCGCCGTGGTGGCCAAGCCCGACAGCAAGTGGGGCGAGACGCCGCTGGCGTTTGTCGAGCTCAAATCCGGCGCCACCGCCACGGAGGAAGAAATGATCGAACATTGCCGCAAGCGGCTTGCGCGCTTCAAATGTCCGCGCGAGGTGCGCTTCGCGGAGGTCCCCAAGACCTCCACCGGAAAAATCCAGAAGTTCCAATTGCGCGAATTGGCAAAATCCGCGTCGGCGATCGAGTAACGGCATATGGATACCCTTTTGTCGAAGCAGAAAGCCGTGTCGGTCTCCGGAAAAATGGTGCGCTGGGGCTATGCGCTCCGCTTCGAACAATTGCCCGGGGAAGTGCAGCACGAATCACGGCGCGCGCTGGTGGATGCCGTCGGCTGCGCCATCGGCGGTTACGGCTGCGACGCGCATCTGATCGCGCAACGCGTGCTGCGGAAGCTGGGCGGCAACGCGGAGGCGACGGTCATCGGCGGCGGCGCGAAAACCAGCGTAATGAACGCCGCGGTGTTGAACGGCATCATGCTGCGCTACCTGGATTACAACGATATTTACGTGGTGCCGGTGGGAAAAATGGTGGCGGGCGGGCACCTTGGCGAGGTCATCCCCGGCGCGCTGGCCATTGCCGAGCATCGCAACATTCCCGGGAAAGAGTTATTGGCCACGATAGTCGCGGGTTACGAGCTTTCGGCGCGCATGCTGCATGCGTGCAAGGAGATACCGTTTGCCAATCGCGGCTGGAACACCGATTCGCGCGGCGCGGTGGTGATGCCGATTCTTGCCGGAAGATTGCTCGGGCTCACCGAGGAGCAGGCGGTCAATGCGGTGGGGATCTCCGCTTCGACGGGGATGATCCTCGGCATTCTCGATACCGACGAGGAGGCGAATACGCTGGCGAAAAACTTTCGTTTTCCCTCGGCGACGCATCGAGCACTGTTCTCGGCCTATCTGGCGGAAGAAGGCTTTACGGGACCAGAGCGTGTTTTGGAAGGCCAGCGCGGCTTTGTCGAAGCGGTGTTCCAGGGCGACTACCAGCTCGACACGCTTAGCGCCGAGGGCCGGCCGTTGCATATCCTGGCAAACCGCTACAAGCCGTTCGCCGCCGAATCCACGGCTCACGGGCATTTGAGCGCCACGCTGCACCTGGTGAAGGAGCACGATCTGAAGCCCGCGGACATCGAGTCGGTGACGGTCAGGGCCGGGTCGCGCGCCATCGCGCACACCGGCGATGCCGCCAAGCGCCACCCGATGGACAAGGAGACCGCCGACCACAGTTCCTGGTACCTCACCGCCGTGGCGATCATGGATCGCGAGGTGAGTCCGCGCCAGTACGCGCGCGAGCGCTACTCGGACCCGGCGGTGGAAGCGTTGATGGCCAGGATCACCCTCGAAGTGGCCAACGAGTACGACCGGCAGCCGATGGCCGGCGGCGTGGTGATCCGCACCCGCTCGGGGGCCACCCTGAAGCATGAGGTGCTGCATCCCAAGGGGACGCGCGAGAACCGCATGTCCGATGCCGATATCAACGACAAGTTTCGCGATATGGCCAAGGTGCACATGAGCGACGCGCGCATCGACCGGCTGCTCGAGGCGCTCTGGAAGGCAGACCAGCTCGAGGACATGGCGGCGCTCGCGCCGCTGCTCGCGTTCAGTTAAGCTAACGCGGCATTTCCGTCAACCCGCCGATTACCGACAGGAGTCCGCCCATGCCCGCGCTGATACCCGGCACCGCAGCACCGGAATTTTCGCTTGCCTCGCAACTCGACAAGCCGTTCGCCCTGAGCAGCTATAAGGGGAAAAAAACCGTCGTGTCCTTTCTGCCCTTTGCCTTCACCGGGGGATGAAAGAATCAAGTCCAGGGGTTCCGTGAGAACCTCCAGGAATTCAAGAAACTGGACGTGGAAATCCTGCAGATCAGCGCCGACACGGTGCCCAGCCTCAAAGCCTGGTCGGAGCAACTCGGCGGGATACCTTTTCCGTTGCTCTCCGACTACTGGCCGCATGGCGCGGTGGGCAAGGCCTACGGCGTTTTCAACGAGGAGCGCGGCATGAATGCGCGTTCGGTGTTTCTGGTCGATGCGCAAGGCATCATCCGCCATTCGCATGTCTATCCTCAGGGCACTATCCCGGAGAGTAAAGACCTGCTGGAACGCCTGAAGGCCTTATAGCTGTAACGGACGACGGCTGGCTCCACTGGCCGTCGCTTGATGCATCAAAAGACAAATGCTGCGTGGACGACAACTTAATCAATCATTACCAGCTAGAATTCCTTTCCTAGGATTCCGATCAGGGAGCACGCCAATGCAGCGCACATTCACGTGGCTGATTGCCGCCTGGCTGTTGGTTCCCGCGGCGACCTTCGCCCAGTCCGGGCTGACGCTTCCCGTGGCTCCCAAAGACGGCAACTTTATCCAGGACTATGCCAGCGTGATCGCTGTCGCCAAGGCGCGGCAGACGATCGGCGATTTGCAGCGCATCGCGTTTGAGCAGCACGACACGCCGATCATGGTGGTGACCATTGCTTCGATGCCGCATTACGGCGGCAGCGGCTATTCGATCGAACGTTTCGCCAACGAGTGGTTCAACAACTGGCAGATCGGAAAGCGCGGAAAGAGCGGCGAGCTCATCAATCGCGGCATCCTGCTGCTGGTCAGCGAAGGAGACCGCAAGGCGAGAATCGAGCTCGGTGCTGACTGGGGAAATCGCTTCGACGGCAAAGTGGCGCTCATCATGAACGAGCACATCGTGCCGAGATTCAAGAAAGGCGACTTTCCGGGCGGCGTGGTGGAAGGCGTCAAGGCGCTAGCATCGATGGCGGAAAAAGGCCCTCAGGCGAGCGAATCGGTGGTCGATCGCGCTTCATCGGCCCTGCAAAATGCAAGCGGCAACAATTTGCTTACGCCGCTTCCCATATGGGGCATCCTCGCGCTTTTCGGGGGCGGGTTGCTCGTCGTGATAGCCTCTTTCTTCGTCGAACCATCGCGTCGCAATACCGTTCTTCTCGCCGGCGTGGGCATGATGATC
>MEQV01000108.1:6013-6348 GCA_001770355.1 Betaproteobacteria bacterium RIFCSPLOWO2_02_FULL_62_17 | reverse complement strand
CCTCGCCATTGCGGATGTGTCAGTCGGCACTCGTGTGGATGCGGACTGGTCGAGCGGCGAGGGCATCATGCTTGGCGTGCAGGCCGCCGCGGTGGCCGCCGGCTTCGTGCTGGGCAGCTGGCTCGCGAGCGCACTGCATCCGCTGCGGCGAGTCTTCATATCGGCAAGGGAGATTGAGGAAGAAGTCACTCGCGCGGCGGCGCACGTATTCGGCCTGTCATCCGTCGGCATGACCTCGGGACAGACCGGCGTACTCGTGTATGTGTCGCTGTTCGAGCGCCGCGTCGTGATTCTTGCCGACCGCAGCAGTTTCGAAGTGCTGGGTGCCGCCGGTG
>MEQV01000108.1:2731-6003 GCA_001770355.1 Betaproteobacteria bacterium RIFCSPLOWO2_02_FULL_62_17 | reverse complement strand
CGCCGGAGAGCGCCTGCAATCGCGCCTGCCGGCGAATGCGGCCTCCAATCCCGACGAAATCCCGAACCAGGTTCTGGTCTATCCAGGCCGTCCGTAGACGCCGCCGGCCGTCCTGACGCGGAGGACACGCCCCGATAATTTCCGCGACAGGATGGTTTTTTGATGGGACAGGCCGAGCTGGATTGGCGTAATCTTGCCGGCGATTTGAAGAGGTTTACCCTTGCATAACTCGGTATTACGAACAGGAATCGGAACATCATGAGCAGAAACTTTTTCGCCGGATGGTCCTTTTCCGCATTTTTATTGCCACTTGCGCTGCTCACGCTCGCTGATCTGGCCGCCGCACAGGCTTATCCCGCCAAAGCGATCAATCTGGTCGTGCCGTTCTCCACCGGCGGCCCCTCCGATGCGCACATGCGGCAGTTTGCAGCGGCGCTGGGCCGGGTGTTCCAGCAGTCGATTGTCATCGAGAACGTGCCCGGCGGCGGCGGCCACATCGGCCCGGCGCGCGTGGCCAGGTCCAATCCGGACGGCTACACCATCCTGCAGCACAACCTGGGCATCTCCGTAGCACCGGCGATCTACAAGAACCTTGCCTACAATGTGCTCACCGACTTCGATTACATCGGCACCCTGGTGTTCGATCCGAGCCTGTTGATGGCGCGCGCTGACTTTCCCACCAATACCTTTGCCGAGTTCATCGCCTATGTGAACGCCAACCAGGCGAAGCTATCCTTCGGCGACGGCGGCGGCCCATCGCAACTCTCGGCGCTGCTGTTCATGCAACACACCGGCACCAAAATGACGCTCATTCCCTACAAGGGCACCGGCCCGGCGATGAACGACCTGATCGGCAAGACCATCGATCTCCTGTCCAATTCCGCATCCATCGTCGGGCCGCAGATCCGTGCGGGCAAGGTCAAGGCCATCGGCATCACCGGCAAGCAGCGCGTCACCAACCTGCCCGACATCCCGACCCTGGATGAGCAGGGCCTCACCGGATTCGACATGGTGGTGTGGACCAGCCTGTTCGCGCCGAAGCACCTGCCCAAACCGGTGCTGGACCGGCTGGTGGCGGGCCTGCAGTCGAGCATGAACGATCCGGACCTGAAAGCGCACGTGGCGCGCACCGGCGGCATTTTTGCGACGAAAGAGCAGGCCAGCCCCGCGGGGCTGCAGGCGTTGGTGAAATCCGAGGTTGAGAAATGGGTGCCGCTGCTGAAAAATGCTGGAGTTCGCCCCGAATAACCAGGTTTAATAGCAAATGCATTGTAGAAGTGAAAGCAACTCCTTGAGCAATCCCGAACCGTACAACCCGCTAGAAAGGAGAAATTTAGAGGCGAGCATCGCGAAAGCATTGCTCGCGCGAAAACCTCGTTCCTTGGCTTCGTTGCAATCATTCAATGGGGCTGGCATCTATGCGATCTATTACAAAGGGTCGTTTCCACTCTATGAACCTTTGGTAAATCGGAACAAGCGGCAAACATTTCCAACGCCAATTTACGTTGGCAAGGCGATTCCGCGAAGAACGCGTAAAAACAGTACAAACATATTTGGCGTGACAAAAACTAAGGTCTTGTTCAGACATCTTAAGAATCACGCGAGTTGCATCAAAGCAGCAAAGAATCTTAAGACCGCTGACTTCTTGTACCAATTTCTTATCGTTGACGAGATGTGGATTGCTGCTGGCGAATCGTTGCTCATCGCGAAGTTCGCACCAATATGGAACAACACCATCAACGGCTTTGGCGATCAGGAATCTGGCAGGGGTCGGAATCGATGTATTAAACCGAGATGGGATGTCTTGCATCCTGGCAGAGCTTGGGCAAATCGATATGAGCCTAGGAAAGAAAACTTACAGCAGATTCAGGCTGATGTAGCGCATTTCTTACGCTCGCTGCCCGATCCCCGCCCGTAAGTCGCCCCCGGTCGTAGACATAGAAAAAGCCGAAACGTCGTGTGGTTCGACTTTCTAGGTCAATGAATCACAGGAATTCCGAGGTCTGCGAGGTATTTGAAAGTTGCGTCGTAAAAATTGGGAATTCTGGTCCAATCCGACTCATCGCCGTTCGGCACGAAAATAACCATTCCTTGACGGGCACGAGTTAGCAGCACTCGATATGCATTGAGCAAGAATTGCTGTTGGTCGAGTTTGTGTACTTTCTGCCATTTACTTCCTGCAAATGAGTGAAAGTTCCAGCTACCGTCTGAAAATCGAAGGTCAGCATCCCATGTGACGCAAGTCCAATCCAGTTCCAGTCCTTGCACCTGAAACTCAGTGGCCGCATCTTCTAAGTAATAGCTTGAACGGGTGTCGCTAGCATCATTCAAAAACCAGTGAACGGGATCGATTGAAAATCGGACATCAATTGCGTGTGGCTTCAGGCGTTGAGCTCCCGAAGATGCAACCATGCCAAATCGCTCACTCCCTCTAGCGTGTTCTCGAATCCACTGCTTCGCAGCCGCTAGATTCCTCGTTATCGCCATGGGGTAGCGCGAAATAATTGGGTCAACTAAGCGGCGCGCAGTTGCGCTATCTTTGTCAAGGATCGCTTTAACAAAAGACGAAACACGCTCGGCCCGGAACGACCTAAGCGATACCGAGAGATGCAGGCTATCGTCATATACAACATTCGGACGACCCTTTAGTTTTTCCAGAACATGACCAGACGCATATTCGCTATCCGTAAGCTCCGGCGAAACGTGTACTTGCCATTCAGGAAAGGATGTTCGAACGGACTCCAGCCACGCAGATATTCCAGCCTCTCCACGGTTTATCTCCTGCCCGCCGCCTACGAGACAGATCACGACGGCCCAGTCATTATGTCTATTGAGATAGGAAATCAAAAAATCGGGCTCAGACTGAGCAAAACCTGGGAGCCTTCTTCTACGAAGCATGAAGTTTGCCGTCATCCCTTGATTCCAAGCTCTTTGGGCCTCGTCAAATATGACTACATGGTCACTAGGCGGGCCCGTGTCATGGAGACCAGCATCGCGAAAGTGGTGGACGTTTTGAATAAACGCCTTCACTTTTTGGGTAACATCTCCTTTGCGGTTGCGCTTTCCCATTCTCCGTAGCCTTGCAATTTCGTCTCTTGTTAGCGCCTCGGTCAACACTTTTACTAGAGGGCCATTTCCCGAAAGGAAAATAGCGTGGGTGGGGCTAGATTGATCGCGCTTTTTTGTTGCCACATTCAACCCGACCAAGGTTTTTCCAGCGCCTGGCACGCCGGTAACAAATATGATGCTTTTGTGCCGCTGGATTCTCGCGT
>MEQV01000108.1:285-2725 GCA_001770355.1 Betaproteobacteria bacterium RIFCSPLOWO2_02_FULL_62_17 | reverse complement strand
CTAGCTGTTCAATGTGGCGGGACGTGATTCGAAGATTCCGCTTCCCCGCGTCGTGACGCGCGATGGACTCCACAGAATGCTGTGTATAAAGTGCTTGCGCTGCTTCAACGATGGTTGGAGTTGGAGAATAAGGCGAATTGCCCCAGGCAATGGCATCTAGTGAAGCTCCAGGCACATGCGAAATCGCATACTCGATGACATGCCCCAGTTCCGACTCGTTGCAGGATACGGGACAAAAGACATTGTCCGAATGGGGTTTAGGCCATTTGAGCTCAGTGGGAGAGGCGCGTGTGGCAATCAATATTGGAACAATAGAAGCATCATGACTGGCTTGATGGAAATTCTTAAGGTCGAGAGCGTAATCCCATACCTGATTCAGATCATCTCGTTTGAAAGTGACTTCCCCGACTTTGAATTCAAGTACAAGGACAATTCCGCCGCATATCAATACCGCATCTATACGGCTTCCGATGCGCGGGACGACAAACTCAAGAAAAATGTGTCCGGCAGTTGCGGAGAGGCTTGTCTTCAAGATTTTGATTTGCTGCAACCAAGCGTTCCGTTGGGTAACGTCAACGGCAAAGGTGGTTTGCGCTGCAAGCTCCCCTAGAATTTCTTCTACGCTAGAAGCCAAAAAGATTTCTATGCTCGCCGAGTAATAGGCGTCTAGAGGTTGAGCGACAGAGGGATCATTGGACGGAGGCATAGTGTTTAGTTCATTCGGTCCAATGAGCTTGCTTTTCTCTTGAGGGGACTCTTTACAACCTATTCGTCGTTTTAGCAGTTTCTCGATCTAGCTGAATTCAAACACAGCTATAGCTGCAGCATGCCACGAATGATAAACGCCCAGAGTCTTTTTCACTTTCCGCATGGTTCTACGGGTTCGATCTATTCCGTGTTACAATTTTTTAGATCGTGTCACACACACAAGAGCTTTTTCTATGAGCGCCCAATTCCTGACCATCCGACTTACCGAAGCTGAAGCGCGGTTAGTTGAGCGCTTGAATCAGCAAACCGGGTTGACTAAATCCCAATTAGTTAAGAAGGCACTTAAGCGGCTTTCGTTGGAACCCGATGGCGCTCGCAGTGGCGGTCTATTCGAACTCGGAGCGAATCGATTTGGCCGGTACGGAAATAAGGACCGGCAATCTTCGGACATCAAGAAAATCGTGCGTGCGCGGATCGATGCCAAACGTTCTCGTCGATAGTGGTCCGCTTGCGGCGCTGTTCAACCGTCGCGATCATCATCACCAAAGATCTCTTGATTACTTTCGTCGAAACGGCGACGAGCTGAAATGTCATACCACGTGGGAGGTGGTATCTGAAGTCATGTACCTGCTTGATTTCAGTGCGGAAGCCCAAGCAAGTTTCCTGGATTGGATTTTCGATGGATCCGAACAAGGATTGATGAAAGTGGCCTCGTTAGCGCCTGAAGATTTGCCTGGCTTGGCTCAGCTCATCCGAAAATATTCGGATCGGCCAATGGATATGGCAGATGCCTCACTGGTTTGGCTTGCGAACAAAACGGGGATTACGGACATAATCACGGTAGACCGTGCTGATTTCTCCGTCTATCGGACCAACCGGCGTAAAGCATTTCGCAACGTTTTCTAAAGAAGTCAGAAACCTCCGGCGAAACATATGGATCAAGAAGCCCTTTCCGGCATCCGCGAGGCTGTGTCACGCCTGTGCGCGACCTTTCCCCCGGAATACTGGCGCGAGACCGACCGCGAGCGGCGTTATCCGGTCGAGTTCGTGCGCGCGCTCACCGAGGCGGGCTATCTTTCCTGCCTGATCCCCGAGGAGTACGGCGGCTCGGGACTGGGCCTTACCGCGGCCACGGCGATTCTTGAGGAAATCCAGGCGAGCGGCGCCAATGGCGCGGCCTGCCACGCGCAGATGTACATCATGGGTGCGCTCTTGCGCCATGGCAGCGCGGCACAGAAGGCGAAGTACCTGCCCGGCATTGCCGAGGGCAAGGTTCGGCTGCAGGCATTCGGCGTTACCGAGCCCTCGGCCGGGACCGACACCACTTCAATACGCACCATGGCGGTGAAGCAGGGCGACAAATACCTAATCAATGGCCAGAAGGTGTGGACCTCGCGTGCCGAGCACTCCGACCTGATGCTGCTGCTCGCGCGCACCACGCCGCGCGGCCAAGTGGCGAAGAAAACCGAGGGTATGTCAGTATTTCTGGTCGACATGAAAGCGGCGCTGGGGCATGGCCTCAGCATCCGGCCGATCCGCACCATGATCAATCACGCGACTACCGAAGTGTTCTTCGAAAACCTGGAAGTTCCCGCCGGGAATCTCATCGGCGAGGAGGGTAGGGGCTTCCGCTACATCCTCGACGGCATGAACGCCGAGCGCATACTGATCGGCGCCGAGTGCATCGGCGATGCGCGCTGGTTCATCGCCAAGGCGACCCAGTACGCCAAAG
>MEQV01000108.1:0-259 GCA_001770355.1 Betaproteobacteria bacterium RIFCSPLOWO2_02_FULL_62_17 | reverse complement strand
GGACAGAACCAGGGCGTGCAGTTTCCGATCGCTCGCGCCTATATGGCGAGCGAAGCGGCGGCGCTGATGGTGGCGCACGCCGCTTCCTTGTACGAGGCGGGCGCGCCCGCGGGCAAGGAGGCCAACATGGCCAAGCAACTAGCGGCCGAGGCCTCCTGGCAGGCGGCCGATATGTGCCTGCAGACGCACGGCGGCTATGGTTTTGCCGAGGAGTACGACGTCGAGCGCAAGTTCCGCGAGACGCGGCTGTACCAGATCG
>MEQV01000107.1:5139-6663 GCA_001770355.1 Betaproteobacteria bacterium RIFCSPLOWO2_02_FULL_62_17 | reverse complement strand
ACGGGGCCGCCGCCGACGATGACAACCTGATACTTTTGCTGCATGACTGCCCTGATGAGAATTGAATGAAATGCGATGTGAGATGTTTTTCGGAACGGCTGCGGGCGCGTCCGACGCGTCAGCCGATGATGGTACATTTAACGGTGCTTCCCGTTTGGGGACGCGCTGACCATGAAAAATCAGACACAAAGGAGAAGCGGCATGCGCAAGCCCGCGCGGTTTTCCATTGCGGTATCGATGTGCGTCATGCTTGGCATTGCGCTGCCGGGGTTCGCCCAGTCGTATCCCGACAAGCCTTTGCGGCTGTTTTCCGGCTTTCCGCCCGGCGCACCAATCGACTCGTTGACGCGCCAGATCGGCGCGGAACTGACCAAGTCCTGGGGCCAGCCCTTCATCATCGAGAACGGCCCCGGCGCAAACGGCATCATCTCCGCGGACAACTGCCGCAAGTCGGCCAATGACGCGTACTCCTATTGCATGTTCGACCGCACCATCCCGCTGCTGCCTTACCTGTATGCCAAGCTGCCCTTCGATGTGATGCGCGATTTCGAACCCGTGAGCAACATGGTCTACACGGCGCTGGCACTCACCGTGCATCCGTCGGTGGGCGCGAACAACCTCAAGGAACTGATCGCCGCGGCACGCGCCAGGCCCGGCACGCTCAATTACGCCTCGCTCGGACCGGCCACCACCGCGAACCTGCTGATGGGCTGGCTGAAGAAGCAGGAAAGCCTCGACATGACGCACATCGTCTACAAGGGGCCGCCCGATCTGTTCCGAGCCCTCGTGGCGGGGGAGTCGCACATTACTTTCCTCGGCGTGGGCGGATTTCTTGGATTCCACAAGGCCGGAAAACTCAAGATCATCGGCATCAGCGGCGACAAGCGCTCCCCGCTGGTTGCGGAGGTGCCGTCGCTCGCGGAACAGGGCCTCACCAGCATCGACACGCGCGTGTGGTTCGGCCTGTTCGCGCCGGCCGGCGCGCCACGCGACCGCACTGGCCGCATGCATCTCGAATTGAAGCGCATCTTTGCCATTCCCGCGTTCAGTGAGAAGAGCCTGGTCGCGGCTGGTTTCGAACCGATCGCCAATTCGCCCGAGGAGTTCGCGCGCGATCTGGTGCGCGACCGCGCCAGCGGCGCGGAGCTCATCAAAATCTCGGGCGCGCGCGTGGAATAGATCTCTCTTTCAGGGAAGGTTAAGCACCCTCTTGGCGACGATGTCCTTTTGAATTTCCTGCGAGCCGCCGTAGATGGTGGCGCGGCGGTTCTGCAGCAGGGTGGTCGCCGCATGGATGGTCAGGCCGTCGAGGGTGACCGGCCCCTGGCCTCCGCCCAAGGCTGTGGAAGCCTCGAACAACAGGTCGCACAGGCGCTGCAGCAGCGCCGTGCCGGCGATCTTGATGAACGAGGACTCCGCGCCCACCTGTCCGCGTTCCAGCAGGGAAACCGCCTGGGCGTAAGCCGACGCAATGGCGGTGAGTTCGATCTCGGCGCCGGCCAGGCGGTCGAGAAACGCCTCGTC
>MEQV01000107.1:2474-5103 GCA_001770355.1 Betaproteobacteria bacterium RIFCSPLOWO2_02_FULL_62_17 | reverse complement strand
GTGGTGCAGGATGACAATATTGCGCTGCGTGCCGGCGCTGCCCAGGCGCTCATTCACCAGCAGCGCATTGGCGATCTTCCAGCCGCCGTTGAGCTCGCCTACCACGTTGCTAAGCGGTACTTTGACATCGTCGAAGAACACCGTGGCCAGTTCATCGTCGCCGGCGATGGTGCGGATCGGCCGCGGCGTGATGCCGGGGGTTTTCATGTCGATCAGAATGAAGGAAATGCCTTCCTGTTTCCTGGGCGCATCCGGGTTGGTGCGCACCAGCGCGAAGATCCAGTCGGCGTGGTGCGCCCAGGTGGTCCAGATTTTCTGGCCATTGACCACCAGGTGGTCGCCCTCGACCGTGGCCTTGGTTCGCAGGCTGGCAAGGTCCGATCCCGCATTGGGTTCGGAGTAGCCCTGGCACCACACCGTATCGCCGCGCAGCATGGCGGCGAGATGCTGCTTCTTCTGCGCCTCGGTGCCGAATTTCATCAGGATCGGCCCGATATGGTTGATCGACTGTCCCGAGATTTCCGGGGCGCCGACGCGCGCCAGTTCGTCGGCGAGTATCACCTGCCTTGACATGCTTGCGCCCATGCCGCCATGTTCCCTGGGCCAGCCCGGTGCGATGTAGCCGCCCTCGTAGAGCTTCCTGTGCCAGGCCATGGTTTTTTCGCGGTTAAGACGCGTTGGAATATTGCGATAGTCAGCGGGCAGATTGGCCTGCAGCCATTGCCGCACCTCGGCGCGGAAGCGCGCGTCCTCCGCGTTTTCGGTGCCCACGCGCGGAAGGCCCGGCCAGTTGCCATCCGCATAGCGTTTGAGGCGCTCCCGATACTGCTGGCGCAGCGCGCCGGTGGGGCCGTATTGGGCGGAGAGCGCCATGGCGCGCTTGAGGAAAAGGCCGATATTGTGTTCGTCGGTAAAGCCGATGGCGCCATGCATCTGAATCGCCGATTTGGTGAGCATGAGCGAGGCTTCTCCGGCCAGCACGCGGGCCGCGATGGCGAGTTGTCCGGCATGCGCGCCGTTCATGTCGCCTGAGCGCGCGGCCTCGAAAATCAGGGCGCGCACCGCTTCTTTCTGCACATAGTTGTCCACCGATTGGTGGCGCAAGGCCTGGAATTTGCCGATGGGCTGGCCGAACTGCTCCCGTGTGCCCAGATAGTCGAGCACGATCCGGGACGCGGCATCCATGAGGCCCAGCATTTCAGCGGCCAGGGCCAGTTGAATCACTTCAGTCATTTTCGCGGCGAGCGCCTCGGCCGCCGCGCCGCTGGCAATGATGGCTTCGTCGGGCACAGGCAGATTGCGAAGCCGCAGGCAGGCGAGGGCGGTGCCATCCGCGGCGCGCGCGGGCTTCAATTTCAGGCCCTTGGTGTTGGCTTCAATGTAGAACACGATGTGTCCCGATTTGCCCGAGGCTTCGACGATGAAGCCCGCCGCGCTCGCCGCGGGAATGCCGTCGCAACGCCCCGACACCTTCCAGGCGCCGGCGGCGTCCTGGGCCAGCGCCAGCTTGGCATTGCCGCTGCGCAATGCCGGCAGCACCAGGTTTTCACCACGCATGAGTGTTTGGAGGCACTGCAGGTGCGCGGCCGATTTCGATCCTGCCAGCGCCAGCGCGGCGGCGGCGCAGGGCGCCAGCGGCATGGCGCACAGCTGGCGGCCCAGTTCCTCGGCGATCAGGCACAAGGCGCCGGGTCCGAGCGCGGCACCTCCGGCATCTTCAGGAGCCAGGAGGGCGACCCAACCGGTGTCGGCGGCGGCGCGCAAGGCGTCGCTATCGTATCCTTGCTTGATATCGCGAATCTTGCGAAGGCGTGCGGGGCCGCCGTGGCGCTCGGCAAAGCGCCGCGCGCTGTCGGCGATCATGCGCTGATCGTCGGATAGAAGCGGAGTGAGATCCATTGCGTCTCCTGATTGTTTTCGGTAAGGCACGCCGCCGCGCGAAAATCACGACGGCGGGCGGTGCGCAGCCATGATAGCAACAGCTTTGAGCGGACACGCTATGGACAGTATTTAAACCGGCGTCCTCGTCATCGGCCACCTTGTTTGCGGCGCGTCGCTATTTTTCCGGCCGGTAGGCAACCGGCTCGTCGGCGACGATCGGATTGCGCAGCACACCCAGGCCGGAGATTTCCACTTCGACAGTGCCGCCGGCGCGCATGTGCGCGAGCCCGGGCACCTTGAATCGGCCGTACTGTTTCTCGGGAACGCTCTCGGTGTCGCCCGGCTGGGGCGGCAACGCACCGGGCGTGCCGGTGATGATCACGTCGCCCGGCCGCACCTTATAGCCGGTGGAGAGGTAATGAATAATCTTCTCGACACTGAACAGCAGATCCGAGATTGGGGCATGCTGCCGCGTGACGCCATTCAAGCGTGTGGAAACGGTATGTTCCTCGGGCCTGCCGAATTCATCGGGGGTCATCAGCCACGGCCCGAAACTCCCGGAGGCCTCGAAGTTCTTTCCCAGTCCGAACTGGCGGTTGTGCTCCTGGAAGTTGCGCACCGAGCCCTCGTTGTAGCAGGAATAGCCCGCCACGTGATCCAGCGCCTTGTCTACCGGGATATGGCGGCCGCCGCGGCCGATAATCACCGCCAGTTCGCCTTCGTAATCGAACGCCGATCCGATCTCGAA
>MEQV01000107.1:0-2421 GCA_001770355.1 Betaproteobacteria bacterium RIFCSPLOWO2_02_FULL_62_17 | reverse complement strand
GAAAAACCTGCGGGTAATCCTTGGAGGTGACCAGACCGGTTTCCTCGATATGCGTCCTGAAATTGAGCGCCAATGCCCACAGGGCGTGGGGGTCGGGGATGAGCGGCAGCAGTGTGACATCTGAAAACGCAAGATCGGCGGCCTGTACGGCGGTGGCCTTGCGCAGGCGCGCGAGCCCGTCGGATCGGGCCAGCAGCGCGCGCAGCATGTCGGGAAGACCGGCATCGCGTTTATTGGCATCGACAAAGCGCGTGTCGTCGGTCATCACGCCGACACCGCTGCTGCCGTCCTTGCGTTCGAAGGAAATCACTCGCATCGATTTCTCCCTGATTTGTTTTACAGCTTCTTCGGACCCGGCCGCCCGTCTTCGACAATGAAGGAAGCGAGCGTATCGCAGCGCGCGTCGCGGGTTTCGACGCTTTCCATGCCGCGCAGGTCGGCGCTCAGGTGTTTCGGCGTGACGGTGATGCGCGTATAGCCGCGGTATTGTGTATTGGCATACTGGATATGCGGGTTTTCGGCGAGGAGCGCGCCCAGCGCCCAGGAGGGCACCTGGGTGCGTGAGGTCACTGCGGTGGTGCACAGGTCGCTGGCGACCACCAGAGAGTACGGATTGTCCGCATCGAGCGGCGTCTCGCTGACAAAGAACATGTGCGTGTCTCCGCCCATGATCACCGGATTGGATATTGCGTTTTTTTGCAGGGAGGCGAGCAGCCGTTTGCGCGCTGCCGGGTAACCGTCCCAGGCGTCCGTCCAGAAGGTTTGCGTCTCGCCCATGGAAAGATCGAGCTGCGCGAACAGCGTCTGCTGCGCCAGCAGGTTCCAGCGCGCCTGCGACGCGGAGAGGCTCCGGTCGAGCCAGGCTTCCTGCTCGAAGCCCAACATGGTGGCCGTGGGCTCGACGCGCTCGGCACAGGTCACCAGGTAATTGCCGCCGCCCCGGTCGGAGCGCTGGCAGGGCTGCGGCGTGCGGTATTGGCGGCCATCGAGCATGTTGATCTGCGCCAGTTGCCCCCAGGAGAACTCAGTATAGAGGCGCGCATTGGGTCCATCGGGACGCATCGATCGGCGCAGCGGCTGATGCTCGTAATAGGCCTTGTAGGCACCGGCACGCCTGGCAAGAAAGCGTTCCGGAGTTTCCGAGCGGACAATCGAACGGTCGTTGGCGTAATCGTTCTCGAATTCATGGTCGTCCCAGGTGAGCACCCAAGGCACCGCCGCGTGCAGCGTCTGCAAATCGGGATCGCGCTTGTACAACGCATAACGCCGGCGAAAGTCGTCCAATGTGATCGCCTTGGGCGTGCCGTGCGAGCGCACCCGCAGGTTGAAGGATTGCTCGTAGATGTAATCGCCGACAAAGATCACCAGGTCCGGATCGTCGCGCAGCGCATGCCGGTAGGCGCCGAAATAGCCCTGCTCGTAATGCTGGCAGGAGGCGAGGATGTAGCGCAGCCGCTCCACCGGCACGCCCGCGGCGGGCGCGGTGCGCGTGCGGCCGGTGGGACTGATGGCATCGCCGGATGTGAAGCGGTACCAGTATTGCCGGGCGGGCGCGAGGCCTTGCACTTCGGCATGCACCGAATGCGCCCAGTCCGGTCGGGCGAATTCGGTGCCGGAGGCCACGATGTCGCGCATCGCCTCGTCATTGGCCACTTCCCAGCGCACCGCAATCGCTTCCGGCGCGAGGCCGCCGCGCGCTTCATCGGGCAAAGGCGCCAGGCGCGTCCAGAGAACGAAGCCGTCAGGCGCGGGATAGCCCGAGGCAATACCCAGGCTGAACGGATAGGCTGAAAATCGCGGATTGAGCTGGGCGCGGACGTTTGCCGCGCCGGCGAGCAGGCCCCAGGCCCCGAGGGCGGAAATGAACTCTCGGCGGTCAAGCATGAATGCCGGATCCGCGGTGCTCAGCTGCCGATGCGCACCGCACGCCAGCCATCGGGCACGCCGTTGGCCTTGAGCGTGCCGCCCATGTCAAGACCGTTGACCCGGCCGGTGTATGCCACGCCATCGGCGGTGAAAGTGATCTGGTCGCCGCGCAGGCGGCCGGCCACCGGCACGGTCTTGCCGCCGGAACTCAGCGTGCCGGCGAGCATCTGGAAAGTCTGCGAGAGTTTCAGCTCACCCTGCGGCATGCGCCAGGTGCCGGCGGCTTTCGCGGGAACTACCCACAGATAAGCGACGCAATTGAAGCTGCAATTGGGTTTGCTCTCGTCGCGGATCGAATCGTCGTGCTGCCAGTCCTCCATGGTGAAGGTGTTGCCGATAACCCTCGTGCCGGGTTTCAGATTGAGGATAGCCGGGCGCAGTTTCAGGTTGATGCTGGGCAACAGGAACAGCGTGATGACGCTCACCTGGTTGAGATCGAACTCGAACAGGTCCTGGTGGACAAAATTGACGCGGTCCGCCACGCCTTCCTTTTCG
>MEQV01000106.1 GCA_001770355.1 Betaproteobacteria bacterium RIFCSPLOWO2_02_FULL_62_17 | reverse complement strand
GCGGCAATCGACGATGTAAACGGTGCGGCCGTTAAGGGTGTCGACGCGCGGCGCGAGGGCTTTGCCTGCGACTTTCGGGGGATAACCAAGCGGATTGTGGACCACGATCTGTGCTGACACTGACGGACACTCCTTTGCGCGGGGATGCGGTGAATATAGCAGATCGGCCGCCGTACTCACCTCCTTCGCGATGCGCGTTTGCTGTGCATAATTGCGCCCTCGCATGCCACTCAAGGAGAAGCCATCATGATGTCGGACGCAGACCGGAAAAAAGCCGCAGAGTGGCTCATCACCGCCGAGCGCGATCGCAAACCCATTGTCCAGCTGTCCAAGACCTTTCCCGGCATCAGCATCGATGATGCCTATGCCATCTCGATGCTCGCCACGAAAATGCGCGAGGCCGCAGGCGCAAAAATCATCGGCAACAAGATCGGGCTGACCTCCAAGGCGATGCAGGCCTCCTCGCAAATCGACGAGCCGGACTACGGCACGCTGCACGATTACATGATGATCGCAGACGGCGCCAAGGTGCCGCACCAGCGCTTCTGCGTGCCGCGCGTGGAGATTGAACTGGTGTTTGTTCTGAAGAGCCCGCTGCAAGGGCCCGGCGTGGGGCTGCTCGACGTGTTGCGCGCCACCGAGTATGTGTGCCCGGCGATGGAAATCGTTGATGCGCGGGTGCAGAACCCGAGGAAGATTTTCGACACCGTCGCCGACAATGGCGCAGCGGCGGGCCTCGTCATGGGTGGCCGGCCTGTCGGACCGATGGATATCGACCTGCGCTGGGTGGGCGGTATCCTCTACCGCAATTCGGAGATCGAAGAGACCGGGCTTGCCGCAGGGGTGCTCGGTCATCCGGCACTGGGCATCGCCTGGCTTGCCAACAAGATCGGCAAGTTCGGCGCGCGCCTGGAACCCGGCCAGGTGATGCTCTCGGGCTCCTTTGTCCGCCCGATCTGGGCGCAAAAGGGCGATACCGTGCATGGCGATTTCGGCCCGCTGGGGGGATTGGCGGTCCAGTTCGTCTGAGGTTCGAAACAGCGTGGCGACCGCAGCGCAGCAGTCTGAACGCCAACACGCGCAAGGCATAGGCGCGTCGGTACCGCGCAAGGAGGACCAGCGCTTCCTGACCGGGCGCGGTCGTTTCGTCGCGGATATCGCGGCGGCGAGCGCCGCCTGGTGCCATTTTCTGCGTTCGCCATATGCTCATGCCCGGGTGCTGCGCATCGAAACGAAAAACGCGGCAGCGGTACCGGGTGTATTCGCAATTCTTACCGGCGCAGACATGGCCGCCGACGGCATCGGCCCCATGACCTGTCTGTGGCGCCCGCAATCCTCGGATGGGCGGCCGATGACCGAGCCGCCGCGCTGGGCGCTGGCTCGCGAGCGCGTGCGCTATGTCGGCGAGGCCGTGGCGCTGGTGATTGCGGATACGGCAGAAGCCGCCGCCGATGCGGCCGAACAGATTGCCATCGAGTATGAAATCCTGCCCGCCATCACCACGGCGCCCGCCGCGCGGCAACCGGGCGCCCTACGACTGCACGACGAGGCCGCAGGCAATGTCTGTCTGCAGGTGGCGCGCGGCAACAGCGCCGCTGTCGACACCGCGTTTCGTCATGCGCCTCACGCGGTCCACCTGGAACTGGTGATCCCGCGATTGGCCGGCGCGGCAATTGAACCGCGGGCTCTGATTGCGCAATGGCATGCCGACGCAAAGGCACCCGACGGTGGCCGCCTTGCACTGCATGCCACCACGCAGGTTCCCCACCATGTGCGCCGCCAGGTGGCCGAGGAGTTGGGCATTGCAGAAGCAAGCGTGCGCGTGGTCGCTCCCGACATGGGCGGCGGTTTTGGCTATAAGGGCAAGCATTACCCGGAGGAAACGGCGCTTGCCTGGGCGGCTCGGCGGACGCAACGCACGCTGCGCTGGACGGCCAGCCGCTCGGAGAGTTTTCTTTGCGACCTGCAGGCGCGCGACCATGTGACGCAGGCGTCACTGGCAGTGGATGCCGAAGGACGTTTTCTGGCGCTGCGCGTGGCCACGATGGCCAACATCGGCGCGTATGTTTCGAACTTTGGCGCCTCCATTCCCGGCACCGTCTATGCAAGTCTTCTCGCGGGGCCCTATGCCACGCCGGCCATCGCGGTGGAGGTCACCTGCGTGTTCACCAACACGGTGCCCACCGATGCCTATCGCGGCGCCGGACGCCCCGAAGCCTGCCTGGTGCTGGAACAGCTCGCCGACCGGGCGGCGGCACAGCTCGGGCTCGATCGCGCTGAAATCCGGCGGCGAAACTTCATTTCGCCTTCGGCCATGCCTTATCGCACACCGCTTGGCCCCGTTTATGATTGCGGCGACTTCCCGCGCATCTTCGAGCGGGCGCTGGTGGCGGGCGGCTACACATCATTCGAAGAGCGTCGCCGGCTGGCGCCGGCAATGGACAGGGTTCGCGGCATTGGCCTGGCAATGTTCGTCGAATCCTCGGGCATCGGACCTTCCAAGCCATCCGCCGCCATGGGCGCGCGCACCGGGTTTTTTGAATCGGCCTCGATTCGGGTTGATGCCTCGGGCCGCATCACGGCAATGCTCGGCACCCACAACCACGGCCAGGGACACGAGACCACATTCGCGCAGGTGCTTGCCGACCGGCTGGGTGTCGCAATCAGTGAAATAAGCATCGTGGAAGGCGACACCGATATCGTCCCGCTCGGCACCGGCACGTTCGGTTCGCGCTCTATCGCAGTCGGCGGCGCGGCGCTGGCGCTGGCCGCCGACAAAATCATCGCCAAAGCCAGCCTCGTCGCCGCGCATCTGCTCGAAGCCGCCTGCGTCGATGTGGCATTCAGTCACGGCCAATTCTCCATACCGGGTACGGATCGCTCAATCAGCTTCGCTGCGGTCGCGCATGCAGCCAATAGCGCCGGCCTTCTGCCGGCGGGCATCGAACCGGGACTGGATGAGCTTGCCGTCTTCGATCCGCCCAATGTGGCCTGGAGCAACGGCTGCCACCTGGCGGAAGTGGAAGTGGATACGACGACCGGAGCCATCAGCGTGCGGCGCTATGTCGCGATCGACGACTTCGGCACGGTGATTAATCCGCTCATCGTGCACGGCCAGGTGCATGGCGGTATCGCGCAGGGCTCGGGCGCGGCGCTGTGCGAGCAGGTGCAGGTGGAACAGAATTCAGGACAGGTGCTCTCGGGTTCCTTTCTGGATTACGCGCTGCCGCGCGCCGGGGACTTGCCTGACATCGACACGGAAACTGACGAGAGCCAGCCGTTTCCGCACAATCCGCTGGGGGCGAAGGGATGCGGCGAATCCGGCGCGGTGGGCGCACCGGCGGCCATCATGAGCGCGGTGCTGGATGCGCTGCGGCCGCTGGGGGTGACCCAGCTTGAAATCCCCCTGACCGCTGCGCGTGTCTGGCAAGCCATCCGGGAGGCAAGCGGCGCGCTCAAGTCTGACTAGACTGCGATGACTTGTTAGATCAATAACAGGATCCTGAATTACCGGAAAAGCACAGGGACACTTGCTGACTATTTTATATTTATGTGAAAATGGGCTCTTACATCAACAGCAGCAATCCGCCGATGATGCCGCAATTGGAAAAAATGTATGACACATGCAGGTGGCGGCGCAGCGGCTCCTCGACCCGCCAGTACTGGTGAAAGATGGCGGTCGCCAATATCGTAAAAACGATCAGGATGGCGGCAGCCGGCGCGCGCTGAATATCGACGGCGATCAGCAGGCCGGCAATGATCTGGATGGCGAACCCCGCGATCAGCGCAAACTTTGCGAACGGCACACCGACTGCCGCCATGCGATCCAGGTGCTGCTTGAACTTGGTGCTCGCATTGATCAGCCCGGTGGCCACGAACAGGAATGCGATCAGAAGCTGACCGATGGCCTGAAGTATCGTATGGTCCGAGTACATAGTTTTTCCTATTCGAGTTGGAGACCGAAATGACTGCCACCCTGCGCCCCGCGCTGACCCATGTCGGCATTTACGTGAAAGATCTCGCGCGGATGACGCGTTTCTACACGGAAATCATGAATCTGCATATCAGCGACCGGGGACACGGTTTCAGCATGCCGGTCAATCTCGTGTTTCTCACCGCCGATCCGACCAAGCACCACCAGTTCATTCTCGCCGAAGGGCGTGCGGCGGACGCGCCCAGCAGCATCAATCAGGCGTCCTTCAAGGTGATCTCGCTGGACGAGCTGCGCACCATGTACCTGCGGGTCAAGAGCGAGGGCGTCAACCGGCTGCGCGGTATCAATCACGGCAATGCCTGGTCGGTCTACTTCGAAGATCCGGAAGGCAACACCATCGAAATCTATCTCGACACGCCCTGGTATGTCAGACAGCCGCACGGCGATGAGCTGGATCTTTCCTTATCCAACGACGCCATCTTCAAGCTGACCGAGGAAATATGCCGCAAGGATGCGCATTTCATGCCCGTGTCTCAGTGGCAGGACAAGATGCGCAGGGAGCTGGGACTAAAAACCGCCTAAGCGCGGTCCACCCTGCGGTGTTGAATGGCCTCGGCAACATGTTCCACCGAAATACCTTGTGTACCGGCGATATCAGCCACGGTTCTGGCGACGGAGCATGCGCTCGCGTGCTGCGCAGATTCTTGCGCGCACGATGGTGGCGGATTCGACGCTATTGCGGCTTGATCGCCGCCTTGCCGTGCCGCGCCGATAAAATGGCCCACCAGAACAGCAACACCGAAACGAACACCACCACCGAGGCGGCGCCCGCGACGGGCTCGGCATCCTTGTTACCCAAGTACTTGGCAGCGAGCGCAAGCAGCATCATCGGCGCAGCCAGCTGATACAGCCAGAAGTGCCACATGGCGAGGCGGGTCTGCGCCGCGGCGGGAAAGGACCGGTACAGCAGCCCCGTGAGGCCCATCGAGGCCCAGCCAAGAAGGTTGATGTGCGCGTGCACGGTAAACAGCGCGTGGTTGCCGCTCGCCCCCATGTATACCCCGAAGCCGATGCCGATCACGAAATAAGTGATTGCCGCCAGGAACCAGCGCTGCGAAAGCTTTTCTGCGTCCAATTTCTCCCCCTGTTGTAGTCTTAGATGAGTTCGAAGCGGCGCGCCGCCTCAAGCCGCGACAGCAACCCCGTATTTTTGGAGGATCCCAATCAGCTTGGGAATGTCGGGGGGACCGGGTGGAACTTCCTTGTCGATGTTGGTGAACATCTTCGAGGCAAGGCCGCCCGGGCCGGTGACCTCGATCATCGCGCCGCCGCCGCTGCCAAAGCGAAAGCTGTGCACCGTGCCGGTCGGCAGGTGCATGAGCGTGCCAGGCACGCCCATCACGGTCTTGTCCCCGTAGCTGAACTCGACCTTGCCCTTGACGACATAGAAGGACTCGTCCCAGTCGTGGCTATGCGGGGGCGGACCGGATCCTTCGTCGCCCTCCTGCATGGTGATCTCGTAGCCTTGCGTCGCAGCGTTTGACGCCAGCACGGTAACCTTTACGCCGATCACATTGAGGGGATGCGGGTAGTTCTTCGGTGCAACAACGAAAGGCTGAGTATTCATGTGGGGCCTCCATTAGTGTGGGTTGAATCCGTGCCAGAACCATTCCGGCTACGGACGGCTGCATTTAATCAATTGCGCATCGTAAAATAAACCATCAAGATAGCAATTTACTATTTACTTTTATAAAATAATCATGACCATCGACATCGTAGCGGGCATACGGGTGTTCACCGCAGTGGTGGAGGCCGGCAGCTTCGCCGGCGCAGCAGACAAGCTCGACCTATCGCGCGGCATGGCCACACGCTATGTGGCCCAACTCGAAGCGCATCTGGGCGTGCGGCTGCTCAATCGGACCACACGCACGCTCTCCCTCACCGAAGCCGGCAGCGACTATTACCAGCGCGCAACCCAAATCCTCGCGATGGTCGAGGAAGCCGAGAATTCGGTGGCGCAGAAGACCTCGGTTCCGCGCGGGATTCTGCGCGTGGCTACATCGGTGGGTTTTGGGGTCCGCCATCTGGACCGAGCGATCGCTGAATACCTGCAGCGCTACCCCAGTATGGAGGTCGACCTCACGCTGAACGAGCGGACGGTGGATCTGGTCGAAGAGGGATTTGATCTCGCGGTACGCGTCGCCGCGCAAATTGACCCGGGGCTGGTCGCGCGCCGGTTCACACGCGCACGCACTGCGGCCTGCGCCTCACCCGCTTACCTAAAAGAGCGCGGCACGCCGGAAACGCCCGAACAACTCACCGGCCACAATTGTATGGCCTACGCTCATACGCACTGGCAGAACGAATGGCGCTTCACGCGCAACGGCGAGGAGCGCAGGGTACGGATCTCTGGAAACCTGCGCGGCAACAACGGCAACATTTTGGTCAGTGCCGCTATCGAAGGCCTGGGAGTAATCCTCGAACCTAACTTTCTGGTGTTCGAGGCGCTGCAGCAGAAACGGCTGGTGCGAATTCTTTCGGACTGGGAGACCGACGAGTTATCCGTGTTTGCGGTCTATCCCAATCGAAAGTTTTTGCCGCCCAAGGTCCGCAGCTTTATCGATTTCCTCGCCGAGCACTTCGGTCCGGAGCCGTACTGGGATTTCCATGGCAAGAAGGAATGATGGCGTGCAGTGACAACGTCCACTGTATGTAGCGTCAACTCGGTCGAGGATGCACAGGCCTGTTTGAGCTGGTATTGCCTGCGCTGGCGCATCGAAGACTGGCATCGGGTCCTCA
>MEQV01000105.1:3638-6623 GCA_001770355.1 Betaproteobacteria bacterium RIFCSPLOWO2_02_FULL_62_17 | reverse complement strand
GCTGACCGGGCCGAGGATCGCGTAAGCGATGCCGGGGCGGTCGGGCACTCCCGTGACCGTGATCTTGGCCTCGTCGCGGTTGAAGGCGATGCCTGAAATAATTGCCTGCTCCATTTTCTGGTCTTCCTCGAATGTGATCAGAGTGCCCGAGGCCGCTTCTTCAGCCAGCGGCATGTCGGGATCGGTCAAGCTGGAAAGCACCCTGAGGGGTACTTTGTATTTGCCGGCGAATTCGACCGAGCGGATCTGCAGAACCTTCGAGCCCAGGCTCGCCATTTCCAGCATTTCCTCGAAGGTCACGGTATGCAGGCGCCGCGCCTCGGGCACTATGCGTGGATCGGTCGTATAGACACCGTCAACGTCGGTATAGATCAGGCATTCATCGGCCTTGAGCGCTGCGGCAAGCGCGACCGCGGAGGTATCGGACCCTCCCCGGCCGAGGGTGGTGATATTGCCGGCCTCGTCGGTACCCTGAAATCCCGCGACCACCACCACGGTCCCCGCATCCAGGTCGGCGCGCATGCGGCTCTCGTCGATGCTCTGGATTCGCGCCTTGGTAAAAGCGTCGTCGGTGAGGATGCGCACCTGCGGTCCGGTGTAGCTCCTGGCCTTTAACCCAAGCTGCAAAAGTGCCATGGCCAGGAGGCCAATGGTGACCTGCTCACCGGTGGAGGCGATGACATCAAGCTCGCGGGGGTCGGGCTCAGCCTGGATCTGCCGGGCAAGGGCAATCAGCCTGTTGGTTTCCCCACTCATTGCCGAAACTACGACAACAACCTGATGACCTGCCGACTTCCATTTGGCGACGCGGCGCGCAACCGTCTGGATCCGCTCCACCGTGCCGACCGAGCTGCCACCGTATTTGTGTACGACCAATCCCATGCGAGGCTTCCGAAATCATTGAATTTTATCGCAAATTTCCATTTTCTTGCAATGGCGATTGCAGTCCCGCCGGACTTCCTGACAGGTCGCGCCGGGGTTGGCACGCTGGCTGGCACGTTCCCTGCTCAATTGAGTTCAGGCAACGCAATGGGGTACGGCAATGAAGATTCTGGATCTCTTTTTGAATCCACGGGAAATCCGGCAGCGGCTGGGAATGAATCAGCAGCAATTCTGGACGCAAATCGGCGTGACGCAGAGCGGCGGTTCACGCTATGAAGCGGGTCGCAGCATGCCCAAACCGGTCCGCGAGCTGCTTCGCCTGGTCCATATTGAGCAGATAGATCTATCCCGGGTCAAAAAAGAAGACTTCGAAATCATCGAGTACCTCAAGACGCAGCAAGCACAGCTTTATCAGAGCCTGCGCCGCGACGCGCGCTCCATGCAACGCCAAACCGATGAGGTTTCCCACTAGGGGCTTGCTTAGGGATTTACACCATTCGCTGGGCCGGAGGGCCAAGGCGGACCGCAAGGTCCGCTTTTTTTTCGGGTCCTTGCCCGGGCACAGGCAGCAAGACTAGCCCGCCTGGTCGCCGGCCCTGCGCGGCCGTTTCCCTGGCCGATTCCCCCAGGTCACGACCGCCATATACACGCCATAGATAATGAGACTGCCCCAGAACAGCAGGTTCATCGGAACGCCGAATTGCCACGCGCCGACGCCGATCGCGCCGAACAGCCATGCCGCGATGAACAATGCCGCGACCGTCTGCCCTTCGCTAAGGCCCGCCCTGAGCAGCAGGTGATGCAGGTGATTGCGGTCGGGGGACATCGGATTGCGCCCCGCGGCGAGGCGCCGCACGATCTGCGCCAAGGTATCCAGCAGGGGCACGGCCATGATCCAGACCACCGACATCGGCGGCAGCGCGCCGGCTTGCATTTGCGAAAGCTGGATCGACAGCCAGCCGAGCGCGAAACCGAGCACGGTGCTGCCGGTGTCGCCAAGAAACACCGTTGCCCTGCCGCGCCGTGAATGTCGCAGGTTGAAGACCAGGAACCCGGCCGCGGCGCTCATCAGCACCAGAGTCAGGCTGGCCTCGGCGCCCGCCCCCTGGATAAACGCGGCGGTGGCAAACCAGCCCAGCGCGATGAACACCACGCCGCCAGCCAGCCCGTCCAGCCCATCCAGCATGTTCACGCCATTGATGATGCCCACGATGCTGAACACGGTCAGCGGCACCGCCCATGCCCCCAGATTCAACACGTGGCCAGGTTCGATAATGTCACCCACATGGAGTATGACGACGTGGCCCAGGTACACCATCAGCAGCGCGCTGAGGATCTGCGCGGCAATGCGTATCTTCGTTGAAATTTCTACGATGTCGTCCCACAGGCCCACGGCAACGAGGGGCAGCGATGCGGCCATCAGCGGCCAGCCGATCCCGCCCAGTTCCCGAGGCGACAGCAGCAGCGCAACGACAAGCCCTGCAACGATCCCCAAGCCACCGCACAGCGGGGTCGGCGTGGTGTGGTGCTTGCGCTCGTCGTTGGGGTGATCGACCAGACCGATTTTCTCGCTCAGCGGCCGCAGCCAATGAATGGCGATCGCTGTGGCAACAAACGCAATGACGGCGAGCAGCAAGGTATGCAATGTAACCTGCAGATTTGACCACTCGCGGCATTCTAGCGATATGCCACCCGGTGCGCAGCGCGGGTTCAATGCCGATGTCATAGCAGCACCCCTTACAATGCGCGGATGATGAATTCCCCCGCGGACAACACCACACGCTCCGCCAACACCCCTTATGCCGGACTCACCCCCGATGTGGTCCTCGATGCACTGGAGTCGGCGGGCTTGCGCGGCGATGGGCGCCTCCTCGGATTGAACAGTTTCGAGAATCGCGTCTACCAGGTGGGCATGGAGGAAGGCCCGCCGCTGATTACCAAGTTCTATCGTCCCGGGCGCTGGACCGAGGCGCAGATTCTCGAGGAACACGCCTTCGTGCAGGAGCTGGTCGAACGCGAGATCCCGGTGGTGGCGCCCAGCGTGATCAACGGGCGCACGCTGCACGCCTTCGGAGACTATCGCTTCGCCGTGTTTGCGCGCCG
>MEQV01000105.1:3272-3597 GCA_001770355.1 Betaproteobacteria bacterium RIFCSPLOWO2_02_FULL_62_17 | reverse complement strand
AGTGGATGGGGCGTTTCATCGGCCGCATACATGCAGTGGGCGCGATCCGGCCGTTCGTATCGCGCCCGGCGCTGGACATCGACAGCTTCGGCATCGAGCCGCGCGACTGGCTGCTCGCCCATGACTTCATCCCGGCCGACCTGTTTGCTGCCTGGTCAAGCACCGTGGAGCAGGCGCTCGCCGGTGTACGGCGCTGTTATGAACGCGCGGGCAAGGTGGGCACGCTCAGATTGCACGGCGATTGCCACGCCGGCAACGTGCTCTGGACCGAGCACGGCGATGAGCGCGGCCCGCATTTCGTGGATTTCGACGATTGCCGCAGCGG
>MEQV01000105.1:0-3093 GCA_001770355.1 Betaproteobacteria bacterium RIFCSPLOWO2_02_FULL_62_17 | reverse complement strand
GCTGGGACGACCCCGCCTTCCCCGCCGCGTTTCCCTGGTTCAACACGCAGCGCTACTGGCAGGACCGGGTGCTGGAGTTGCGCGAGCAGATCGCGCTCATGGATGAGGCGCCGATCGGACCGGTGTAGCGGTATCAACTTCCCCGCAGGGCGCGATCGAGCCCCGCCACCATCCGGTCCTTGGGCGAGACCACGGTGCGAAAGCCCGCGCTGTTAAAAACCGCGCCGATGGCATCGATTGATGGTGAAGTGCCCGATGGAAGCCTGCCTAGGCAAAGATGTTCGTATACCGTCCAGTTGACCGCGCCCAGCGTTTGCTCCGCGCCAAAATAGCGCGCGACCTGCTCGTCCTTGGAGACGCCGTTCTGCAGAGCCATGACATGGCCCGCGGTGACATGGCGTACGCCGGCCGGCGCCGACGGTGACAATTTTCATCGCCGCCCCATCAATGCGTCAGGTCAGATCGGCTACTTCTTTCCATATGCCGCGTCATGATCAGGGGCAATAGACAGCAATCGCATAAAGTTGCCCTGGCGCCAGGCTGTTGCGCGCCGTGATTGTGCAATGCGGAGGGTGTAGAGGGCATCGACGCCCGCAGGTGGCCTTATGCTGGTGACCTTCTCCCACTTCAAGCCCTGGTCTCTGTAAATATCGGCCCAGGTAAGCTTGAGCAGTTTCCTGAAGGTATCGGTCACGCGAACGCGATCGGCCTTGTCCATCTCCAGCCACTGCCGCAGGAACACCTCGTTATTTAGATCCAGCCTGACGTTTTCGCTGTCTTGCTTGTCCGGCATTTTTTTCAAGCTTTTGAAGAACCACCTTGGGGTCGGAATCTCTTGGTGGATTGCCTTGCGCCCAGTCCAGGGCGCGGCGCAAATCATCACGCGCTTGCGGTTGATGCAGCCAGAGTTCATTTTCAGGAACGACCAGTGCGGTTCGAACCAGCCAAACGCCGGGAGCCTGCTCCTCCACCAGAACCTGACGTCCGGCGAACTCCTTGCCTATCGAAATCTGTCCGTTGGATCCAACGACCTTGACACTGGTCTTGGTAGCGAGAGTTTCCATATGTTCCTGCGCATCAGTTAGGGGGCGGGCGCTGCCCGGTTTTCAGGGTATTTTACGCAAATTTCTAAATTTCGTGCATTCGTTCTGCACTAATGCACAATCGCAATACATAAATACCAAGCCAAGAACCGGAGAGACCCATTAGGCCATGCGGCTTCGGCTTTTCTGCTCAGGACATTTGCAGCGTACGCAATTCGGCGTTGGTGTAGCGCAGGCGGATCGACAGCACTCTGGCGACGCTCAGGACCAGGCCGATCGCCAGTTTTTTGTGCTCTTCGGCCAGGGTATCGAAGCGCTTGCGCGAGAGCACGAACAGGTCGGTGTCGGTGAACGCCAGGGCGTCGGCGGAACGCGGTGCCGGGTCGAGGAAAGCCATCTCGCCGAAGAAGTCACTGCGGCCGAATGTCGCCAGGTGATGGCTCTTCTTGTCGCCCAGGGGCAACACGACGCGCACCGCCCCGCGTCTGATCAGGAACATTTCATCTCCGGCGTCGCCTTGCGCGAATATCTTTTCCCCCGCTTTGTACGAACGTTTATCCATGCACGATTCCAGAGCCGCCAGGGTCGACTCCTTGCGGCCGAGGAAGACATCGATCTCGCGCAGTTCGAGCGGCTTTTCCTGCAAGCGCTCCAGATGCTCTTCTTCGATGGTGCGCTCCTCGACCCATTCCAGCGCTTCGTCGAGCTCGCCGAAGGTTTGGATACGCCGCTCCGACTTCACCAGGCCGACCTGGTCGAAATACTCGCGCATGTCCTGGCCGCTGGGGACGTTTTCCGGAAGATGGCTGAAGATGAGGAATGCGCCGCGTTCGGCGAGCGTGCTCTCAATCTGTTCGACCATATGCACCGCCGTAAGGTCCACCGATTGCACCCGCCGCATGTCGAGGATGATGTAGGTTCGCGTCTTGAGTTCCGGTTCGAGGATTGTATAGAGCTGGTCGGTGGTGCCGAAGAACAGACTTCCCTGCAGCTCGAAGATCGCGGTGTGATCGCCGCGCCGCTCGAGTATCTCCATCTCCGCTGGCAGGCGCACGCGCTTGGAAAACATCTGATTGCCGTAGGCTTTGCTGCGCACGATCGAGCCGCGGATCTGCTCGCGGATGAACAACATCACGGCGAGAGCGATACCGACGCCGGAAGCGGCGATCAGGCTCAAGGTGAGCGCAACCACCACCACCGCGGCGATCACGACAAAGTCGAGTATGGTGGTGCGCGCCTTCAGCAGTTGCAGGCTGTGGCGGTCGATCATGCGAAAACCGATCACGATCAGGATGCCCGACAGCGCCGCGATCGGCACCCACGCGATGAGCGAACCCAGGATCAGGAATGCGATCAGCGCCAGCGAGCCCTCGACCAGGCCCGACAGCCGGGTCTGCGCGCCGCTTGACATGTTGACCAGCGTGGCGCCCATCTGGCCTGCGCCCGGCACGCCCCCGATGCACGACGCGGCCAGGTTACCGAGTCCTTGCCCGATCAGTTCCCGATTCGAGTTATGACGTGAGCGCGTGAGCGCATCCAGCACGATGCAGGTTTTGAGCGTGTCAATGGACAAAAGCACGGCCAGCGTCACAGCCGGAACCATCAAGCCGCCGAGCAAGGCGAAGTCCACGTCGCCGATCGCCTTCCAGCGTCCGGCGATCGCGTCGCCGAAGCCCGCACCTGAGCCGCCCAGCGGCCCCACCACCAGGGCGTTCCCCTCGAGCGCGTACAGCGTTGCATCGGCCAGCCCCAGGCCGAAGTAGGCGAGAACGCCCGCCGCCAGTCCCAGAATCGCAGCCGGAACCGATTTGATGAGCATGGGTGCGGCCAGCATGACGGCCACGGTGACGATGCCGACGGTGATCCCCTGCCATTGCCACAGCGAGGGAGATGCCAGCGCTTCCCAAAAATGGCTCTCCTTCGGCACGCCCAGGAATTTTGGAATTTGGCTGACGATAATGATAATGCCGACGCCGCTGAGATAGCCGCTGACCACCGGATAGGGCATGTACTTGATCAGGCGCCCGAGGCCAACGGCGCCGAAGGCAAG
>MEQV01000104.1:32998-52476 GCA_001770355.1 Betaproteobacteria bacterium RIFCSPLOWO2_02_FULL_62_17 | reverse complement strand
GTTTTTTTCGAAGCGCCGACATGATGACTGCCCAGCGAATAGACGGGGTGACCTACTACAGGCTCAATGGCCGACTTCGCGACAATATCAATCGCGGCGGCGAAAAGATCGGTTGCGAGGAAGTCGAGCTGTTTGTAAGCCGTTACCCCGCCATCGCGGACGCCAAACTGGTTTCCATGCCGGACGAGTTCTATGGCGAAAAGGCCTGTGTCTTCGTTGTCCTCAGGCCCGGACATCATGCGCCGGCGGTCGGCGAGCTGATGGAGTTTCTCGTCGGCGAGGGCTTGGCAAAATTCAAATGTCCAGAGCGAATCGAGGTCGTCAAGGAGTTTCCGGTTACGGGCGTCGGCAAGGTGAATAAGCCGGCGATGAGACAAATGCTTTTCCAGGACCCGACATCATCCAAACTTGAGTGAGGTACAGACATGGCCGAAGCCCTTATGGCTGTAATGACCCGTATTGCGTTCCTCTGCATTACCGCCGCGGTCTTTGGGAGCTCTGCTCACGCGCAGAATTATCCGGCCAAGCCGATCCGCTTCATCATAGCGACCGCACCCGGCGGGCTGCTGGATGTGCCGGCACGGCTCGCGGCCGAAAATTTCGAGCGGGCGTTCGGACAGAGAGTGTTACTGGAAAACCGTGGCGGAGCAGGCGGCAATGTCGGCGCCGAGGCGGTGGCGAAGGCCGCCCCGGACGGCTACACGCTCGGTGTGCTTCACCAGGGCATCGTGGCGATTAACCCGTTCCTGTACAAAAATCTGCCGTTCGATCCGTTAAATGATTTTGCGCCTGTCGCTGCGTTGACGAGTTCCCCGGTCGTAGTGGTAATCAGCGGCAAGTTGCCGGTGAACAACCTGCAGGAATTCATCGCGCTTGCCAGACGCGATCCGGGAAAGGTCAATTTCGGCACCGCCGGGCAGGGCAGCATTCCGCATCTTGCGGGTGTCATATTCGCGCAGGCGGCGGGGATCCGGCTTACGCACGTCCATTACAAGGGCGCGGGACCCGCGTTCGCCGACCTGCTTGGCGGCCAGGTGCAGGCAATCTTCGTGGGGCTGGGCGTCGTGCGGGGACACATTGCGACAGGTGCTGTCAAGGTCCTGGCCGTGAGCCAGGACAAGCGCCTCGACTCCGCTCCGAACCTGCCCACGTCACGTGAAGCGGGTTTGCCTGGTTTCAATGTGGTCACATGGTTCGGCCTGTTCGCGCCCAAAGGCACGCCCGCTGCGGTTATTGCCGCGCTGGTCAAGCAGGTCCTAGCCATGCAGGACGATCCGGCGGTGCTGAAGCGGCTTGGGGAAGGCGGTCTGGATGTGCTCAAGGAAACGCCGGAGCAGCTGGGGATGCGCGTGCGCAGGGAATACGAGCAGTTTCGCGGCATCGTCAAGGCAGCCGGGATCGAACCGGAGTAGACGGTGATTGAGCGCATCTTCGAGGTGTTGATGCGGTCAATCGAGCGCTTGCTCGCGATTGCATTCGTGTTCGCGGTCTGTCTGAACTTCGTCGATGTCATAGGGCGCTACGTGTTCGGGCGCACTCTGTCGTGGGGCGACGAGGTGCAGGTGTACATCATGATGGCGATGACCTTCCTCGGCGCCGCCATCGTCACCTGGCGCCAACTGCATCTGCGCATGGACATTCTTGTCAGGGGACTGAGGGGACGCGCGCGCATTGCGCTGATGAGCATCGAAATCCTGGTTATCCTGGTGCTTGCCGGGTTCGTGATGGTGCGATCAACGCTCTATGCCCTGCGCATATTCGAGGTGGGGCAAACGAGCGACATCGGCACGCCGATGTGGATACCCCACAGCGCGGTGGCTCTAGGTTTCGGGCTGATCGCCGCGGTTACTCTGTGGCGCGGCATGGAACTCATCCGCGGCAGGCAAAGCGCGCGTGCCGATTCCGGAGACGCCCGGATATGATTTTTGCACTCTGCGTGCTGCCCCTGGTCCTGCTGCTGCTCGGATTTCCTATCTTCATTGTGCTGCTCGCCGCGGTAACCACGGCGCTGGTGTTTTACATGAATCTGCCGCTGGCGGCGTTGCACCAGAACCTCTTCGGCGGGGTGAATGCATTCGCGCTGCTCGCGGTACCGTATTTCATCTATGCCGGCGAATTGATGGGGCGCGGCAGCGTGGCGCAGCGACTGGTCGATTTTGTCCAGGCCGGCAGCGTTTCGCTGCGGGGTAGTCTCGGCGTGACCACGGTCGGCGCCTCGGCAATTTTCGGGGCGATTTCGGGCGCCAGCGCCGCGACCGTAGCCACCATCGGCAAGGTCATGCACCCGGCCATGCGCCGGGCGGGTTATCCCGAGACTTTTTCCGCCGGCTTGGTCACTGCAGTGGGCGCGATCGACATCATCATCCCCCCCAGCATTCCCATGATCGTCTATGGAATGGCAGCGTCGGAGTCCGTGCCGCGCCTGTATGCAGCGGGTATCGTCCCGGGCCTGCTAATCGCATTGCTGCTTGGGCTGTACGTGGTGTGGTTCGCAAAACGGCGCGGGATCGGGGCAGCCGAAAGCTTCCAGCTTGGCGTATTCCTGCGCGCGGCGGGCCGTGGCGTCTGGGCGCTGGGTGCGCCATTCATCATTCTGGGGGGCATCTACGGCGGTGTGTTTTCCCCCACGGAAGCCGCCGCCGTGGCGTGCGTGTACTCTGCCTTCGTCACACGGTTCGTCTACCGTGAACTCGGTTGGCGCGACATCCTCGAGGCAGCGGCAAGTACCGCGCTGTTCACGGGACAGATCCTGATCATCGTTTCCTGCGCCAGCGTGTTTGCCTGGCTGCTCACCGTGAATCAGGTGCCCGCCACCGTGGTGGAGTGGCTGCAGGCGCTCAATGTGCCGACCTGGCTGCTGCTGCTCGCGATCAACATCGGGTTGCTCGCAGTGGGCTGCTTTTTGGATCCGCTATCCGCGATCCTGATGCTCAGCCCATTACTGGTGCCGCTGGTCAAGGCGGCCGGCGTCGACACTGTGCATTTCGGCATCGTGGTCATGGTGAATCTGGCGATCGGGCTGTTTCACCCGCCCTTTGGCATCAACATTTTCGTCGCCCAGTCGGTGCTTAATCTGGAATTGGGCGTCATTTACCGCGGCATCGTTCCTTTCCTGTTGTTGTACCTCTTCGCGCTAGTCCTGATCACATACATACCTTCCATTTCCCTGATCGGCGTGAAGCTATTCCTGGCGTCTTAACCACTTTGGAGGAGAGCAGTGATGAAAAATTTGCATCGAAGCATCGCAGTCGCCGTCATCATGGCATTTGCCGCGGGGAACGCCCTTGCCCAGCAGTTCACCATGAAGGTGTCGACGCCGACCATCAACGACGTTGCACACGAGTGGATGAAGGTGCTCAAGACCAACGTGGAGCAACGTAGCGGGGGGCGTATCAAGGTCGAAGTATATCCGGCCAACCAGCTCGGGCAGTTGCCCGCCACCGTCGAGGCTGTGGTGATGGGCACCATCGAACTCACCGCGCCCGCGGTCGGGTTCCTGATCGGCCTGGAGCCGCGCTTCCAGGTGCTCGACGCGGCAGGACTGTTCGACAGCGTCGAGCACGGGCAGATGGTGCTGACGGATCCGGGAATCCGCAAGCGCCTGTCGTCCTTCGGCGCCGCCAAGGGCGTGGAACCGCTGTTTACGTTTCTCAACGGTCCGCTGATGCTGGTGTCTCACAAGCCGGCGCGCACGCTCGCTGATCTCAAGGGCCAGAAGATCCGCGCACCCGGCGGGGCTCCGCTGCACGTCGAACCGTTTCGCAAGCTGGGGGCATCGCCGCTGTCGATGCCGCTGGGAGAAGTGCTGCCGGCCATGCAGAATCGCACCATTGACGGGGCGATCGCCAATCTGGCTGTATTCGTCTCGTTCAAATATTACGACGTGGCGAAGGGGGTCACCTTCCTGCCGAAGTCGTTCCTGGTCGCCTCGGGACTGGTCAACCGCAATTTCATGAAGTCGCTCGGACCGGACCTTGAGAGGGTGGTGCGCGACGAAGCGCGCAAGGCCGAGAACCTGTTCTCCACCTGGGGCGTGAACGATCTCGAGCGCATCCGCAAGGTCTGGGTAGCCAATGGCGGCGACGTCTTGACGCTCCCGGCCGCCGATTCCAGGAAATACGTCGATGACGTGACCTCGGTCGTGGAACCCATACTTGCGAAGAATCCGCAGCTCAAGGAGGATTACCAGGCGTTCCTGGAGGCGGCGAAGAAATATCGCAAGTGAACCCGGTTTAGAACACGCTGAAGGTTAATCCGAGGGGTTGGGCGGGGGCGCCCAACCCCTTTTTTCAGGGCGTGCAGCGCCTTGCCGGGCGCAATGACCAAGGAACAGTCGTTTGCGATATATTGAGCCGATCCCCCGCCTTTTTTGGAAAGGAAGCCGCCAAAGTGGTCGAGACGGCTTGTCTATTTCAGCAGTGCTGTATTCGGCACAATTCCCTGGTCCAGGCATCCAAGGGAACTACCATCGTCATGCCCGAGCAGCGCGTTTCCTACGTGTATCACCTGCACCAGGGCATTGTCGGATACTTCAGAACATCGGATAAGGGCCGCGAGGTGGTCGATTATTTCATCGTCCCGCCTCATTTCATCGGACTGGCCGGTTTTGCGGGAATGGATCGCAGGGATCCGGTCTTCCACCTCGCTGAGGCTCGTGCAATCACGCCGGTCCTCTACTGCAAGACAAAGCGCGAAGCAGTCTGGGATCTTCTGGACGATCGCAAATCCAGGAGCCAGATCATGGACATGATCTGCGGCACCGTCTATTTCATGACGGCTCCCGCGCCGCTGGTGAGCGATCTCGGGCCTCGGGTCATCGCCATTCTGGACGCTTTGGCCCGAAGCATCGGGGTCACCGACCCGGCCGGCAATATCGCGATTCCCGGCATCACTCATGACGACATTGCGGCGATGTGCAAGGCGACGCGTCCGACCGTCAGTCGCGTACTGGAAAGGCTGGAGCAGCGGGGAATCATCGTGATTGGCAGGCGCAATATCGATGTTATGAAACCTTTGGCTTTGCGGCATAAGCGCTGGTCTTAACCGGCGCAGCTCAGTCATTCCGGGGTTGTCCGTATTTTTCCCTGAGTATTTTCCTCTGCACCTTCCCGGTGGAGGTGAGCGGCAGTGCGTCGACAAACACCACGCTGCGAGGCCGTTTGAAGCCTGAAATCCGGTCCTTGCAGAAGTCGATGATGTCGGCTTCGGTCGCCTGAGCGCCAGGCTTTAGGACTATCACCGCACGCGGGTTCTGTCCCCATTGAGGATCGGGAACTCCGATTACGGAGGCGTCGTCCACGCTGGGGTGGGCGTAGAGCATGTTCTCGACTTCTTCCGGAGAGATGTTCTCACCTCCGCGGATTATCATATCGTCACCGCGGCCCGAGAGAAAGATGTACCCCTCCGGGTCCGTGTAGCCCATGTCTCCAGTGTGCAGCCAGCCATTCGCAGACAGCGTCTTTGCTGTCTTTACGGCGTCCTTCCAGTAGCCACGCATCACGCGCTCGCCCCGCACCATGATCTCGCCCATTTCCCCGGCCGGCAGCGGCTTGCCGTTTTCGTCCCAGATCTGGATCTCGATGTCGGGCATGGGACGGCCGATTGAGCGGGCGAGCCGGTTCCATTTCTTTTCGCGCACTTCTTCGGATTCAGTGCCGGTAAAACGGTGATCTTCGGGCCCCAGCACGGTAATTGTCGACGCGGTCTCCGTCTGGCCGAAAGCATTGATGAACATGACCCACGGGAGCATGCCGATTGCCTTCTTAATTACATCGAACGGCATCGAGGCGGCACCGTAAGTGATTACCTTGAGGCTGGACAAATCCTTCTCATGGAAACTGGGATTGTCGATAACCTGCTTGAGCATTGTCGGTACCAGCATTGCCCGATGGGCTTTTTCCCTTGCTACGGTGTCCATCCACTCATTTACTTCGAACTGGCGCATCAAGGCGACCGTGCGCCCGCCGTAGACTGCGGCCAGCAGGCCATGTATGCCCGCGACATGGTAGAGCGGTACCGAAAGGATATTGGTTTCTTGTGCTTCAGGATCAGCCGGCGTGATGTTTTCGAGCACATATACCGAAAAGGCACCATGGCTAAGGGGGACGCCTTTCGGCAGGCCGGTTGTGCCGGCGGTGTACATCAGTATCGTCGTATCCCGGTCGTCGACTTCGACGAATGCCTGGTCCGATGAATGCTGCGCCAGCATCTGCTCGTATGCGGCCATGCCGTGTGAGTCGCCGTCCATACACACTAGCTGCGGGGCCGACACTAGGTTTTGCTTCATCTCCTGCACCATATCGACATAGCGCTCCCCGACAAACAGCACCCTGCTCTCCGAGTTGTTGAGCATGTGGATCAGTTCGTTCTGCTTGGCTCTGAAATTGAGGGGAACGAAAATGGCGCCAAGCTGCGCAGTGGCGAAATAGGTTTCCACGTATTGGGGGCAGTTCACCTGCAGGACTGCGATCCGGTCTGCTTTTTGTATGCCCGCTGCGATCAGTGCGTTTGCCAGGCGGTTCACGCGTTCCTGGAGTTCGCTGAAGCGCAGGCGCCGCCCTTCGAAAACGATGGCGTTCCGATCCGGGCAGATGCTGCTGGCGATGCTAAGAAATTCAGTTGTATTCATGGCGCGCTCTTCACTACCTCAGGCAATTTGGGCTCGTATCACCCCGAGGAGAATTGTGTCCCATGTCAGGTGCCGGTTCAGTAAAGCGCCGCACGGGGCTGAAGTGAATAGCTGCACTGCCGCTCAGTGCTTTCGAACACCGTGACCGGCCCCAACCCGTGTCAGACTGACGGATATAACCACATCGGGAGCAGCGCGATTGAAGGCCGAGCTGATTCTGACCAATGCTCGAATTGCGAAGACTGATGGCGCCACGGAAATCGCCGTGGGCCGGGGCCGGGTTATCGCGGTGGGACGCGGGTTGATCGGGGGCTGCGAACCGGTGCGGGGCGCACAAATCTTGGACTGCCGCGGCGGCACCGTGATGCCGGGTTTCATTGACGCACACCTGCATTTCATTTCCTTCGCCGACTCCCTGCTTTCGGTCGATCTGCGTCCCAGGACCGGTATCCGATCGATTGAAGGCATACAGGCCGCACTCAGGCGCCAGGCGGAGGCGACACCGCGCGGGGAGTGGCTCAAGGCAAAGGGATACGACGAATTCCGCCTGGTCGAGCGGCGCCATCCTACGCGCTGGGACCTGGACGAAGCCGCGCCGCACCACCCGGTCAGACTCTCGCACCGCTCGCTGCATGCGCATGTCCTGAATAGCCTTGCGCTTAAATTCCTGGGTATCGACCTTGGCACGCCGGACCCGGCGGGAGGGATGATAGAAAGGGATCTCACGACTGGAGAGCCGACCGGGCTCCTGTATGAAATGGGGGATGTACTCGCCAGACGTGTGCCGCGCTGGCCAACGCATACGTTCGAGCGTGCCGTAAAACAGGCGGGTCAGGAACTGGCGGAGTGCGGAATCACGACGTTCCTGGACGCATCGCCCACGATCGATCCGGCCAGGCGCAAGGTCTTGCAAGACTACAAGGCCAGAGGGCTCATACGCCAGCGCGTGTCGATGATGATGGGGCGCGAGGCGCTGCCCGAACTGGGCCCGCGAAGTTCCTTTGCGAGTGAACATGACGGGGTGGCTGTCTGGGGAATAAAAGCGATCCTTGACCGAACCACAGGCACGCCGCGACCTTGCCGGGAGGAACTCATCGAAACCATCCAGACGGCTCACCGCTCAGGATGGCCGGTTGCCATTCATGCCGTGGAAGAGGAGACGCTCGAGGCGGCGCTCGATGCCTTTGAAGCTGTCCTGGGCACCGGGCCAAGTACCGCGGAGCCTGCGCACCGCATCGAGCACGGCTCCGTGTGTCCGCCATACCTTGCGCGACGCATCGCTGCCTTGGGCATTACCGTGGCGACCCAGCCGTCATTCATTCACTACCATGGAAGCCGCTACCTTGCCTCGATACCGGCGGAACAACATCCATACCTGTATCCATTGGCCAGCTGGTTGCGCAGTGGGGTTCATGTCGCGGGAAGTTCCGACTGCCCGCTGGTTCCGCCTTCGCCTCTTATGGGCATTCATGCCGCGGTTAACCGATCCGCCAAAAACGGCGATGTGGTCAGCCCCGGCGAGGAAATTTCCGTCGATGAAGCCATCTCGATGTACACGATTTCGGCCGCGCGGACGCTAGGCCTGCCCTCGGTCAGCGCATCGCTTGCCCCGGGACAAGCGGCCGACCTGGTGGTGCTGAGCCACGATCCGGCTAGCGTAGCTGCAGATGAATTGCAGGACATCAAAGTACGCCTCACCATGATCGGCGGAGAAACAGTGTGGCGAGCGGCAGACCTGTGAGGCAAGTGGCCTCCGGGCCGAACTTGAAACCTGCGAAGAGGCCGGGTCGCGCTCGTGTCTGAGGCAGGCAGGAACGCAGCGAATCTTGCCGTTAGTTAATCCGACGATGGCAAAGGTTTGGGATCCTGCACGCTCATCGGTTTGTCGCAGGAGCTTAGTTCGCCGTATCCCGCCTTGGTGCACAAGACCTCGATGCCGCAGGCTGCGCAGCGGTAGCGTTTCCCAAGCACGCTGCCGGTCTTGCGTTGTGCTTCACCGGGCGGATCCATCTTGAGCCCGGCTTGCTTGAGTTCCAGCGGCTGCCCACAGCACAGCAGTTGTCCTTCGCCGCCGCGCGTGGCGATCAGCTCGGTCGCGCATTTGGTGCAGACGTAGCGTTTACCGATTTGAACGTTCATATATCACCTCTTCTGTTCTTGATTTAGCCGCGCTTGAATTCGTCCCGGTCGACGTTCCGCGCACGTTGGTGGTACAGCAGCCGAGCCAGTTTTCGCTCGAGGTCCAGGCCCTCGCTCAGCGGCAAGTCCAGGCCTCGCGTCGCCGCCTGTTTGGCAAGGCGAACGGCGCGCGCATCGCGGGCAGCGATCTGCTCCGCGATGGCAAATGTCGCGGGGAGCAGCATGGCTCGCGGTACAACGCGATTGACAAGCCCGATACGGCGCGCTTCGCTTGCATCCACCCAGCGGTTGGTCATCAGCATGTCCAGGGCCGCGCCTCTCCCTACAGCGCGCGGCAGCGTTTGCGTGCCGCCGGCGCCGGGAAGAATTCCGAGGCTCGGTTCCGGTAGCCGGAACCGGACATCGTCGGAGGCCAGGCGGATGTCGCAGCACATTGCGATCTCGATGCCGGAGCCGATGACATAGCCATGCAGAGCCGCGATAACGGGCTGGCGAATCTGCAAGAAGAGGCTCCATATATCTCGCTCGTTGCGGGTGAGCCGCGCTTCGTTGGGGGACGCCGCGGTGAGGAACTCGCTCAAATCCGCACCGGCACAAAAAGCCTTTTCGCCTGCTCCATCCACCACCACCGCCCGGATCTCCTGGTCCGTTCTTATCGCCTCCAGCACTTCGAACAACTCGTCGCGCATGCGAATGCTGTACACGTTCATGGCACTTGGACGATTGAGCGTAATGCGCGCGATACTCTCCTGGCGGCGGTAAGCGATGGTGTCGAAGTTGGCCATGACGGCGGGTATTTCAGCGGCCCTCATACTGCGGCCGCGTTTTCCCTTGAAAAGCACTTATGCCTCTGGTGCGATCGTCTGTACACTGCAACAGGAAATACAAATCGGCTTCAAGGCGCAGACCCTGCTCCAGCGACATGTCCATGCCTTTCTGCAATGCTTCCTTTGAATAGCGGACCGCGACGGGCGCCATTTCGCCGATACCGTTTGCCAGCGTCAGGGCGAGTTCCATCGGCCGCTCGGCAATCCGGGTTACGAGGCCCATGGCGCGGGCGGCCTCCGCATCCAGCTGCTCGGGTATGAGAACAAGGCCGAGCGCAGCGCCCCGCCCAACCAGTCGGCCCAGACGTTGAATGCCGCCATCCATGGGAAGATCGTCGGTCTTCAGATGGTCCATGCTGAAGCGCGACGCCGGCGAGCAAACGCGCAGATCACAAGCGAGCGCGAGTTCCAGCCCCGGTCCACGGGCGTCCGCTTCAATCACCGCGATAGTCGGAATATCGAAGCGGGCGAGAACCGCAGCCGGAGTGAGCGGTTCGGGAAGATCCGAGTTGTACAGTTGAACGTAACTTCTTTGCGCCGCATCAGGCGCGGCAAAAACATTCCGGCCGGATACGACGAGGCAGCGAATATCGCGATCCCAGGCAATTTCCTGCCGGAGTTCCTCCAGTTCGGCGGCCCCCCGGGCAAGCGAGGTGCCGTCCGCAAAAAGAGGAGGCAACGCGATGATCGCCACCCGAGCGTCTTTTCGGTACTGGGTTTCCATGGCCAGGGCTCTACGGGGTCGCGGATCGGAATCTGTCATTTGAGCATTATCGTTCAGGCGCGATAGCCTTTCAGTAAACAGGCGTACTCACCGGCAGTCGGGCGAACACGGTCCCAATGTGCCGCAAAGCACTGTGGGGAGTTGGACTCTGGCGGGCGTTTACAGTTTCAGCAAGCGCGTGGCGTTGCCGTTCAATAATTTCACCTTGTCTTCCTTGCAAAGCGGGATGGTCGGTACCCAGCTGGCCGCAGGCTGGTTGGACACCATCGGATAGTCGACCGCGAACAGTATTCGGTCTACGCCCAGTTCCATCACCGAGCACAGGAGCGCGGGATTGGAGAAATTACCGCTGGTAGTGATCCAGAAATGACTGCAGAAAATGTCCCGAAACGAAAACGAGGTGCTGCGATTGCCGGGCCGCGACAAGGACTGGTTGATGCGCCAGAGCGAAAAGGGCAGAGATTCGCCCATGTGGCCGAGAATGATCTTCAGCCCCGGATAGGCATCGAAGACTCCGCTCAGGACGAGCCGTATGGCATGCGTGGCGGTCTCCACGGTGAAACCCCATCCGGATTGGAGCAAGGAAGGGAAGTCCTCAAGGTAATCCTTGAAATAGGCTTCGACCACAGCCTGCATGGGGTTGGCGGGATGAATATAGATCGGCACGTCCAGGGCCTGTGCGCGTTCGAAAATCGGCCAGAAGCGTTTCTGGTCGAGAAATACGCCGTTGGTGGGACCATGCACCATCGCGCCCTTGAATCCCAGGCGGGTCACGCATCGCTCTAGCTCGTCGGCGGCGGCTTTCGGGTCCATAGTCGGCAATGCCGCAAACGCACTCAAGCGGTCCGGATGAACTGCGACGATATCGTGAAGGCGATCGTTTGCCCTGCGGGCAAGCGGCACCATGGTCTCGGCGTCGCCTCTCTGCGTAGAGGGTGCGCCGTGCGAAAGAATCTGGAAGTCGATGCCCGATTCATCCATTTCCTTCAGGCGCAGCTCGCCATAGTCAAACAGCCGCTCCATGAGGCCCGGTCTCGCCTTGTCAATCGCTGCGCCACGGCTAAACGACGCGGCGACCTCCTTGTCCCAGTAATGCTCCTCGATGGCAATAACACGCTGGCCTTCGATGCTCATGTTGTGCTCCTCTGCTTTTTCCTCATGTCCGGAGCGGTTTTAGAAGTTGGAAATCCGGGCGTCGGAGCTTCCCTATAATTCGGGCTTGATTCCGAGTTCCCGGATAATTCGTGCCCAACGTTCTTTTTCTACGCGCAGTATGTCCTTGGTCGCCTGCAGCGATCCGAGTTTGTTAGTGAGAAATCCCAGGGTCTGCAGTTTCTGCACCAAGTCGGGTTCTTTCGCCGCGATCAGGACCTCGCGATTCAGGCGTTGCAATACTGGCTCCGGGGTGCCGGCCGGCGCAACCATGATCAGGAATCCCGTGATGATGAATCCTGGAATCGTCTCGGTGATGACGGGTATATCCGGCAGTTGCGGTGGGCGGCTTTCGGCGCTTGAGGCGATGCCACGAAGTTTCCCGGCCTTGATGAACGGCTCAAGGCCAGCGATGGAGCTGAGGTAAACCTGAGTGCGGCCGGCCATGGTGTCTTGGACGGCTTGGGCGCCCATTTTGTACCCCACCTCGACCATATTGATACCCGCTTGCTTGTTCAGGTAGCGGCCCACCATTGCGGCAACGCCGCTCGACACTTCGACGGCGAAGGAAAGGCTAGACGGCTTCGCTTTCTCCAGCGCGATCAGCTGGGTGAGCGTCCTTGCGGGGAGGTCATTGTTAACCGCTATCAGGAATGAACTGCTGTCGCCGACAAAGGCAATGGGCACGAAATCGCGATCAGGATCGTAGGGGAGCGACTTATAGATAAGCGGGTTGTTCGCCAGCGTGCCGGCGGTCGCGATGAGAAGCGTGTAACCGTCAGGTGCAGCTCTCGCCGCCGCTTGCGCACCGACGATGGTTGCGGCACCCGCGATGTTGTCGACGTAGAACTGCTGGCCAATTTGGCGGGAAAGCTTATCGGCCAGGACGCGGCCCACCAAGTCGGCCGATAGCCCCGGGCCGGTAGGCGAAATAATCCTTACTGGCCTGCTCGGCCAGTTCTGCGCAAAGGCCTGGCTGAATAGAAGCAGCATGCTGACAAATAATGTACGCCTGATGGTTTGGGTCCCCATGGTGCTCCTCCGATGATAGGAAACTGCAGAAGTAATTCCGTTGTTGAGAAGACGGCGAGCATTTACAGTCGATAACCAATGCGAATCAACTTCCGGAAGATTAAGCACTTAAAATTGTTCCGGCCGCTTTGCTATAGGTTGTCTGCGGTACCCTCACGCCGATCGCAGCCTGAGCAAAGATGTGGCGTATCGGGAAAGGACCGTTAGGACGCGCCCAGATCAATAGCTCGTTCAAGTGTACCGGCCAGATTTGGCAAGGTCAGTAAGGCTCCGCACTGGCCTTTGGTGACCAAGCGCACCGATTTATCGTGCTCTCGGGCACGCTTAGAGACATTACCCACATAGCGGTCTTGGAGCATACTTAGCTTGCAATGGATTCGAGAACTGTTCGGTACACCGGCTTCGAAGGCATACACCTTGTGGCCGACGTTTGGGGTGACGAGAATGCCTGGCCGGTGCTCTTCATGCACGGCGGCGGGCAGACACGCCACGCATGGGGCACGACCGCCAGCGCTCTCGCGAGCCGCGGGTGGAAGGCGGTGTCGCTCGATCTTCGCGGTCACGGCGATAGTGAGTGGGCGCTGAACGGCGACTATTCATTCACGTCTTATACCTCCGACTGCATCGCGGTGGCCGACGCGCTTGGGCGCCCGCCGGTGATTGTGGGGGCATCACTGGGCGGAATTACGGCGATCCTTGCCGAAGGTAACAGCGACCGCGTGGTATCGAGCGGGCTGGTGATTGTCGATGTCACCCATCGATCAAATCCGCAGGGGATCGAACGGATTCGCACATTCATGAGATCGGGGCTTGGCGGGTTTGCCTCGCTTGAGGAGGCCGCCGACGCCATTGCAGCCTACACGCCCAATCGTCCTAAACGGGTTAATCCACCGGGGCTGATGAAGGTGCTGCGCCAGCGCACGGATGGACGCTGGTACTGGCATTGGGATCCCAGATTCGTCGAACGCTTAGGTACGGAGGTTCCGGTTGCTGATTTCGACATGCTTTTGGAAGCGGCTTTGCCGAATATCCGCGTTCCGACGCTGCTGGTGCGCGGGAAATTGAGCGACGTCGTCACCGAGGAAGGGGTCCGGGATTTTTTGAAGAAGGTCCCCGGTTCCAAGCTATTCGATGTGGGCGGCGCGGCGCACATGGTTGCGGGAGACCAGAATGATCCCTTCTCGAATGCGGTAATCGAATTTCTGGAGCATGAGGTCCGCCCGATGCTGCCAGGCGCTTCCGCGGACTAGAACCTCGCGTCGCACCTGGTTGTGAAACCCGCCGACATCCTGTCCTGGCAAGTCAAGTAATCAACTGGCTTGGTGCAATACAACATGCAATCCGAGCATCTACGCGGTTCGCGTGGCTCAGGTGCATGCGGCAATCCGCCTGCAATAGCGGCCGCGTGTGGAAGGGCGGTATATTGCGGAGTTGCGACGGGCCAAGGCCCAGCGCGCAGACCTTTCCAATAGCAATATAGGGTTGAAATCATGGGGCATCTGACACACGCCGTCGGCGCATACATCGCGGGAATGAACTACGACACGATTCCCCCCGCCGCCATCGGCGCGGCGAAAAACGCATTGAGCGACTATGCCGCCGTGACGATTCTCGGCAGGGATGCGCCGGTAACGCAGCTGATCGCTTCGTTCGAGACCATCGGCGACCAGGGCGAGGCCTCGGTTCTGTTCTCGGCAAGGCGCGCCGCTGCCCGCAGCGCAGCGCTGGTCAACGGCGTCGCCGGCCATGCCCATGACTATGACGATGTCGGTATTGCCTTTCACCCCGCGCATCCCAGCGTGGCGATGGCGCCGGCGATATTGGCGCAGGCCGAGAGCATGGGCGCATCCGGACGGGACATTCTCACGGCGTTTGTGACGGCGTATGAAGTCTGGAGCGAGCTCGCCTCGCGCGACGCCGAACCGCATCACATCAAGGGTTGGCATCCGACCGGCACGTTCGGCGCGATCGCGGCAGCCGCGGGAGTGGCCAAACTGTTGCGGCTTGATGCGCAAGCTGCAGTCCGCGCCGTCTCCATCGCCGCTTCCCAGGCAGCCGGCCTGGTCGCCAATTTCGGCACCATGACCAAGCCGTTCCATGCCGGGCGCGCCGCCACCGCCGGCCTCATGGCCGCGCGTTATGCGCGGGCGGGCATGAGCGCCTCACCGGACATCTTCGATCACGCCAATGGATTTCTCGCGGCCGTCTCGCCGCACGGAAAGGTCGATTTCGATCGCCCCGCCCATTTCGGCAAGAACTGGCACATTGTCGATCACGGCATCAGCATCAAGCTCTATCCCATGTGTTACGGCGCGCATCGTATTCTCGATGGCCTCCAGCAATACCTCGGCCGGCACGACATCCAGGCGGACAAGGTGACCGAGGCGACATTTCACACCGGACCGTCGCGGGTGGTGTCGCTGGTGCATACCGACCCCCAAAACGCACTGGATGCGAAGTTCAGCGCGGAGTTTGCGGTTGCCGCCTCGATCATCGCCAAGCGGGTGACGCTTGCCGAACTCAACGATAGGTTCGTTGCCCGGGCGGATGTGCGCGCGCTGATGGGCAAGGTGAAGCGCGAACTCGACCCAGCCCGCGATAAAGGCTCGTTCAATCAGCAGCCGGATGACCAGTTGGTCATCAAGATGCGCGACGGGACGCAGCACACGCTGACACTGGCGGCGCCGCGCGACCAGGCGATTTCACTCGACCAGGACACCCTGTGGACCAAGTTTCATGATTGCACGGCAGCCGCCCTGCACGAGCGGGACGCGCGCCGGCTCTATGAAACCCTGCAATCCCTCGAGGCCATGTCCAGTACACGGGAACTCACGGGAGGCGCGGCGCGCGCTGTCGCAATCGGTGGCTGATCGGCGGCCATGTTGATGCGCGGTGCGGGACAATGGGTTTTGCCGGGGTTCCTGTTCGGCGTCCTGGGAATTCTGATCGTGCTGCCGTTTTTGACGTTGATCTACACGTCGTTCATCACGGCGGCGCCATTCTCGGGAAACACCTACACCTGGACGCTGCAAAACTACTATGCCATCTGGACGCCCCAGATGGGCGAAGCCATCGTCAATACGATGATCGTCGCCATCGGTGGCACGGCGATGGCGATGACCATAGGCGGGCTGCTCGCCTGGCTCGCTGCCCGATCGGATATTCCCGGCAAGTGGCTGGTTCACCTGGCGGGGCTGATGCCGCTGTTTCTGTCGTTGATCGTGGCAGCCCTTGCGTGGTCGCTGCTTGGATCGGGCAGGAGCGGCTATCTGAATATCCTGCTCGCCTCGCTGGGGCTGCCGTTCCGGATCGATATGCAATCGGTCGTGGGCATCGCTTTCATTCACGGGCTTTATTACGTTCCGTTCCCGTTTCTTTATATTTACAGCGCGCTGACGCTGATTCATCCCGATCTCGAGGAGGCAGCGGGTATCCACGGCGCCAACCTGATCCGAACCCTGCGCTACATAACGCTTCCGTCGATCAGGCCCGCGGTATTGGGATCCGCGTTGTTGTTGCTGGTCCTGATGGCCGAAGAGTTTCCGGTGCCGCAGATTCTTGGAGGGCCAAAGGGAATCGAGACGCTTTCGATTCATATCTTCAATCTGATGCGGGAGGTTCCCCCGGCCACGAATCAGGCCAGCGCCGTATGCATGGTGTTGACGGCGATCGTGGCGGTCCTTGTCGTCATGCAGCGGCGCCTGCTGGCGGGCCGCGACTACCGCACCGTGACAGGCAAGGGCTTGCAGTCGCGCACTTTGCCGCTGGGAAAGTGGCGCTGGCCGGCTTTCGGGTTTGTGCTGCTCTATGTTTTCGTGGCGATGGGACTGCCGCTGCTTGCCTTGCTGCAGGGGGCGTTTCGCGCCACGCTCTACATCCCCGATTTCGCCTCGATGTTCGATCCCGCGCAATTCAGCACCCGATTCATGCGCGAGATTTTGACCGACCCCGTGGTGTACAAGAGTTTGTTGAACAGTCTGATGGCCGCGGGGGCAACCGCCGTTCTGGGGGGGCTGTTCTATTTCGTCCTCGCCTATGTGGTGCATCGCACCGATCTGCCGGGCCGCAAATGGCTGGAATTTCTGGCGAATGTTCCGCTTGCGCTGCCCGCGCTGGTCATGGGCCTGGGTATTCTCTGGATCTGGGCAAACATTCCCCTGCCGATCTACGGAACCCTCGCGGTCCTCGTTATCGCCTACATGGGGCGTTTTACGCCGCAGGGATTTCGCGCGATTTCAGCGAGCATCGTTCAGATTCATGATGATCTCGAACACGCGGCCTTGGTTGCCGGCGCGACCCGGTTCAAGGCCGTGAGGCGTATCGTCTGGCCGCTCATGCAAAGCGGCGTGGCGGCGGCGGTGATAGTCATATTCGTGCTGGGAATGCGTGAACTGACGGCATCGCTGTTTCTGTACACCACGGATACGCGCGTTCTGTCCATCGTAATTTATGAACAATACGAGAATGGCGGCTGGTCGGCCGTGGCCTCCCTCAGTCTTGTCTATACATTTATCCTGATCGCCCTGACCATAGCCGGAAGGCGCTGGATGCGGGCAAATATTTAAGCGGCCAATGAGAATTCAAAAGGAGGAAAAGATGCGACGTAAAAATTGCGTGACGGTTATTTCATCGGTGATTGCCGCCAGTTGTTTGTGCTTGTTTGGCAGCACCGCCACGGCACAGGCGCTGGTCGTCGATGGCGAGCAGATCGCGGATGCCAAAACCTTTGCGGCAGCGAAAAAAGAAGGCAAGGTGTTGGTCTATGGAACCTGGCCCGAGCGCAACTGGAATCCCGCGGTCAAGGCCAATTTCGAGAAGGACACCGGCATAACGCTCGAATTCGTGCGCATGACCACGCAGGTGCTATTTCAGAGGGTAACCGCCGAAGCGGCGGCCAATAGACTGGCAGCCGATGTCATCGATGTCACCGATGCCATCCTGCTGGGGCAACTGATGCAGCGCAATATTCTCAACAAGCCTCACAAGGTGCCTTCCTTCAATCGCATTCCCGCCGACGCTAAGGACCCGGAGGGCCGGTGGTATGCGTTCATGCGCCTGCCGATCGCCATTGGCATCAACACCGCTGTGATCAAACCCGCGGATGAGCCCAAGCGCTGGATCGATCTGCTCGATCCCAAGTACCGCGGGCAAATTGGAACCTCGTCGCTCGATGTCGGCGGCAGCGCTTTCACGACCTGGCTGTTCCTGCGGGAAAAGATCAATCCCGATTATTGGTCGCGCATCCGGGAAAATAAAATTCGCGTCTATCCCTCGGTAGCGCCGGTGCTGACGGATCTGGTTCGGGGCGAAATCGGCATTGGATTCATGGGTGTCACCAGCTTCCAGGAGCAAGAGAGGGCAGGCGCTCCCATCAAGACGGTATTCCCGGAAGAAGGGTCGTCGCTGCTGTCGATTCAGGGAGGTATCGCCAATAGCGCTACACACCCCAATGCGGCGATTGTCCTGGTCAACTGGCTCACCAGCAAACGCGGCAGTGCCGCCATCGCCCAGCAGAAAGCTTACGGAGCCCATATGGATGTGCCGCCGCCGACACTGCTGGATGGTCGAAAATTCGCGCCGGTCGATACCTTGTGGGACCTGCCCCTGGACCGGTGGGCCAAGATTCGCGAACCAGCCAGCGAGGAATGGCGCAAGCTTTACGGGCGCCGTTGAGCGTGGGTTTCGTTGCAAAGGTCGCGACATGATCCCAGGCAAGAGCCTGCTCCTCGAGGTGCTGCGGCAGGAGGGGGTGGAATACATCTTCGGCAATCCGGGGACCACGGAATTGCCGCTGATGGATGCGCTCGCCGCCGATAAGTCCATCCGCTATGTGCTCGGGCTGCAGGAGGCCACCGTCATGGGCATGGCCGACGGTTATGCCCAGGCATCGGGGCGCTTGTCCGTGGCGAGCCTGCATGCGGCACCGGGCCTGGGCAATGCCATCGGCGCCCTGCACAACGCCGCGAAGGCGGGTGCGCCGGTGCTGGTCACCGCCGGCCAGCAGGACCTCGGCTACAACTTCACCGAACCCAATCTGTGGGGCGATCTGCCGCGTATCGCTGCGCCTTTCGTCAAGTGGTCCTATGAAATACACAAGATTGCGGACCTGCCCCGCGCCATTCATCGCGCGGCAAAAGTCGCCCTGACGCCGCCCACCGGCCCGGTTTTCATTTCCCTGCCTGCCGATCTTCTCAACGAACAAACCGATGTCGGCCCGGGAGTCCCGACACGGGTCGGTGGCGCCCTGCGCGCGGACCAGGACAGCATCGCGACGGCCGCGAGGCTTCTGGCGCGCGCAAAACGCCCCGTCATCGTTGCCGGCGATGCGGTCGCGCAGTCGGCGGCCATTGCGGAACTGGTTGCATTGGCTGAAGCCATCGGGGCGCCGGTGTTTCTCGAAGGCATGCCCAACCGCACCTCATTCCCGCCGGCACATGACCTGTTTCGCGGGCCCTTGGGGCGGGTGGCAAGGGACATCAGGATTGCCATGGAGAAGCACGATCTGCTGGTATCGATCGGAGGCGACCTATTCACGCTCGCGCTCCCCGGGGACACGGATCCCATGCCACCTTGCATGACTATCGTGCACCTCGATACCGATCCCTGGGAGGTAGGCAAAAACTATCCGACGGCTGCAGCCATTCTTGGGGATCCCAAGGTCAGCTTGCCGGAACTGACCGGTTCGGTTCTCCGGGAAATGAACGACAGCGAACGCATTCAGGCTCGAACGCGATGCGCGGCGGAAACCGCGCGCGGGCAGGAGCAAAGGGAAAACCTCGTCGCCCGGGCGGCCAGCCTCGAGTCGCGTGAACCCATTCATCCCCTGGCATTGTCGCAGGCGATCGCGGGCCTGGTGCCGGGCGATGCGGTCATCGTTGATGAAGGGATCACCTCGGGACAGGGACTGCGCCGATTTCTGAAAAGTCAGGATCCCCGCGGCTATTTCGGCGGCCGCGGCGGCGGCATCGGCTGGGGC
>MEQV01000104.1:23462-32982 GCA_001770355.1 Betaproteobacteria bacterium RIFCSPLOWO2_02_FULL_62_17 | reverse complement strand
GCATAAAGCTTGCGCTGCCGAACCGGCCTCTGATCGCCCTGAGCGGCGACGGCAGCGCGATGTACTCGATCCAGGCGCTGTATTCCGCGGCGCGCGAGAATCTCGCCATGGTTTTCATCATCGCCAACAACGGCTCCTATCGAATCATCAAACAACGAATTCACGCGGTGAACGGGCACGCGGCGCAGACCGGAAACTATGTCGGCGTCGATCTCGATAAGCCGCCCATCGACCACGTCAAGATCGCGCAAGGCTTCGGACTCGCCGCCAGGCGGGTGAAGAACATCGCTGAATTCCGGGCGGCGCTGTCCGAGGCGCTGCGGCAGGGTTCTCCATCGCTCATCGATGTCGATGTCGCCAGGGGAATCGGGCCGGAGTCCTAAGCGAGGGGGGCGCGAAAACGCTGCCATTCAGGGAGAGGTAATGGGCATTCAGGTCAGGCAATTGCGCAAGACGTTCGGCGACGCGATCGCCATCGACGACCTCGACCTCGACATCAACGCGGGGGAGATGCTTGTCCTGCTTGGCCCCTCCGGCTGCGGCAAGACGACCACCATGCGCTGTATCGCTGGCCTTGAGATGCCTGACGCCGGCCATATCACCATCAACGGCCGTACCGTATTCGACAGCAAGGCAGGGACCCATGTGCCGGTCAACGAGCGCCACGTAGGGATGGTGTTCCAGTCCTATGCAATTTGGCCGCACCTCAGCGTCTTCAAGAACATCGCTTTTCCCCTGGAAATGGAGGGTGCGGCGAGCACCGACATCGCCCGGCGGGTCCAGGAAGTTCTGGAACTGGTCGGCCTGCAGGGCATGGACGAGCGTGGCGCCAGTTACCTCTCCGGCGGCCAGATGCAACGCGTGGCACTTGCGCGCAGCCTGGTGATGCGCCCCTCGGTACTGCTCTTCGACGAGCCCTTGAGCAATCTGGACGCGCGACTGCGCGATAATTTAAGAGTGCAAATTCGCGAACTGCAAACGCAACTCAAGATCACCAGCATTTACGTCACTCACGACCAGCGCGAGGCGCTGGCGCTTGCGGACCAGATCGCGGTAATGCAATTCGGCGGCGTTCTGCAGGTCGCCGATCCCATCGAGTTGTACAGCAATCCCGCGACCAGCACCATCGCAGATTTTCTGGGATACAGCAACGTCTTCGAGGTGGAAGTGCTGGCGCGCGCCGACGGCGGCGGTGACATTGTGTTCAAAAGCAATGGCCGCCGCTTGCGGGCCGGGGCGGTTCCGGCAGCAGGTGTCAAAGAATGGTGTGTCTGCATACGTCCGGATCATGTCGCCATCAGATCCCTGGCGTCTGCGGATGGAAAAGCCGGTGAGCTGCCGCGGAATGCGATCGCGGGCGAAGTGATCCTTGCCAGCTATCTGGGCTCGCACATGCAGTATCGGGTACGCACCGACGAGCATGAAGTCTGGGAAGTCCTGAGCGCCGAGGTGGCATCCGGCATCCGCCTGGGCGCCCGCGTCGCCATCGAAATCGCGCCGCGCCACCTTCAGGTTCTTGCCAAGGTATGACCCGCTCGCTGAGCAATATGGACAAGGTTTTCACCGCGACATCCAGGGATGGAACCAGACTCGGTTGCGTGGTCGATGGCCAGGGCCCGCCATTGCTCATGCTTCATGGCACAGGCGATACCCACCTGGGATGGCGGCGAATTCGCCCGCACCTGACACCGCACTTCACGCTTTATCTCATGGATCGCCGCGGCAGGGGCGTGAGTGACGATCGCGAGGAGTATGCGCTTGAGCGCGAATGGGAAGACGCGGCGGCGGTGATCGATGCTATCCCTGAGCCCGTGAATGTGTTTGCCCACTCCTTTGGCGCGATGTGTGCGCTGGAGGCGGCACTCCTGGCGGGAAATATTCGAAGCTTGTGCGTCTACGAGCCCTCGGTCAATCGCAATACAGGTAATGCCAAGAGGGAATTCACCATCGATGAAATGGCCCGGCTCAGCGCGCTTGGGGATCGCGATGGCGTGGTCACTGTTCACCTGCGCAACATCATCAACGCGTCCGACGAAACCATTGAGAAGCAACGCGGCCAAAAAGAAGCCTGGGCGGCGCGCACGGCCATGGCGCACACCATGCCGCGCGAGCTGCAGGCGCTGCGCCACTATCGATTCGACGCCCAACGCTTCGCGACCCTCGGCGTTCCGCTGCGCGTGCTGCTGGGAGAAAAATCCGTCGGTCACGGACCCGGCACGGCGCAAAGCCTGCTCGAAGCCGTGCCCGGATCGGAATTAGTCAAACTGGAAGGGCAGGGACACTTCGCGATGCTGACCGCGCCCGACCTGCTGGCGCGGAAACTTATTGAATTCTTCCGATGACGTACACTTGGACGAGTCTGATTGGTAACGGCAAACGCGAGATCTTCGCAAGGAAAATGGCATGAATGACCAGAGTTTGAACAATGCTCCGCAGGGCCATATGACCGAGGAACGACGAATGATCCGCGACTCGGCGCGCGACTTTGCGATGAAAGAAGTTCTTCCCGTGGCCAATGAGCTGGATCCGGTGCAGGGCGATATTCCGATGAGTCTTCGCCAGAAGCTCGCCGACATGGGTTATTTTGGAATCCTGGTGCCCGAGGACATGGGCGGTCTCGGATTGGGCTGCTTTGAGTATTGCCTGGTCACCGAAGAGTTGTCGCGCGCCTGGATGAGCGTCGGCTCGATCATCCGTCAGGGCAACCGCGTGCCACGCGCCCAATACATGTCTGACGAGCATTGGCGGGAACTGAGCCGGAAGGGCGCCAAGGGGGAGTACCTGGGCGCGCTCGCCATGTCCGAGCCGCAGACCGGATCGGACATCAGCGGCATCAAAACCCGCGCGGTTCGCGACGGGGACGATTGGGTGATCACCGGCAACAAATGCTGGTGCACCTTCGCCGATGGCGCCGACTACATCACCGTGATCGCTCGCACCGGCCAGGGAACCGAGGATCGCCGCCACGTTGGTCTGACCGCATTCCTGCTCAATAAAGAGCGCGGCAAGTTCCCCAAGGGTCTTTCCGGCTCGCCTCTGCCGAAAATCGGCTATTTCGGCTGGAAGACCTGGGAGTTGGCGTTCGATGGCGTGCGCGTGCCCAAGGACGCAATCATCGGCACGGAAGGCAAGGCGTTTTACGATCGTGTCCATGGGCTGGAAACGGCGCGCGCGCATACGGCGGCGCGGGCGATCGGTGTGGCGCAAGGCGCGCTGGAGGACGCAACGAAATACGCTCTGGAACGCGAGCAGTTCGGCCGCCCGATCGCGCACTTTCAGGCGATACGCTTCAAGATCGCCAACATGGCCACCGAGGTCGAGGCGGCGCGCCAGTTGCTTCATTACGTCTGTTCCGAAATCGACACCGGCAGGCGCTGCGACAAGGAAGCGTCAATGGTCAAGTATTTCGCCTCGGAAATGGCCGAACGCGTGACCAGCGAAGCGATCCAGATCCATGGCGGGGCGGGCTACACCAAGCATTGCCAGGTGGAAAGATATTGGCGCGACGCACGGCTCACCAGGATTTTCGAAGGAACTTCGGAGATTCAGCAGCAGATCATTTCCGATCGCATACTCGGCCGGCACCGCGACCCGGTCGCGAAGGCAAAAAGCCGCGGCGGTCCGGAAGCGGAGGCTTGAGCGACATGTCCGGCGGCCCGCTGTCGCACCTTCGCGTCCTCGATCTGACACAGCGGCTGGCCGGTCCGTACGGCACCCAGATGTTAGGGGACCTTGGCGCGCAGATCATAAAACTCGAGCCGCCCGGCGGGGACCCCACGCACAAGACGCCGCCGCACTTCGTTGCAGGGGAAAGTACCTATTATTTGAGTTTCAACCGCAACAAGCGCTCTATCATCATCGACCTCAAGGAACCCCGCGGCCGGGAACTGGTGCGTGAACTGCTCGGCAAATGCGATGTGCTGGTGGAAAACAACCGGCCCGGCGCGATGGCGCGCCTGGGACTGGATTACGCAAGCCTCAAGAGTGATTTCCCCAGCCTGGTTTACTGCTCGATCTCCGGCTTTGGCCAGGACGGGCCGGACGCTCAGCGCGGCGCTCTCGATCCCATTGTGCAGGCCGTATCCGGAAGCATGAGCCTGACCGGAGAAGTCGGCGGCAAGGCGGTGCGCGCGGGAATTCCGATCGGTGACATCTGCGCCGGGATGTACGCCGCTACCGGCATCCTCGCCGCGCTGCTGCGGCGTGAAAAAAGCGGACTCGGGGAATTTATCGATATTTCCATGCTCGATGTGCAGGTCGCCATGCTGGGCTACCAGGGCGCGGCCTATCTCGCCTCGGGAAAGGTGCCCGGCCCGCAGGGGCGAACGCATGACTCCTACGCGCTGGCTTACTGCGTTTCCGCCAAGGACGGCGTCGACGTAATGATTGCGGCCAACGCGCAGCGGTCTTTTGAAGTGCTGGCCAAGGCCATTGGACGCCCGGAAATTGTCGACGACCCTCGTTTTCTTACGCCCGCGGATCGAAACCGGAACAAACTGCCGCTGCGCGCAATACTGGATGAGGCCTGTCTGAAGGTGGAGTCGGCGACCATCACCGCGGCCCTGCACAGTGTCGGCGCGCCGGCCGCGGTCATCAATTCCATCGACCGTGCCCTGGCCGAGCCGCAGGTTGTTCACCGGCAGATGGTCCTGGACCTGCAAGGTCAAAGGGACGCCGATCGCGTGCGCGTGCCGGGCGATCCGATCAAGCTGGCGGAGGCGCAACGCGACGAATACCAATACCCGCCGCATTCCGGTGAACATACGCGCGCCATCCTGAAAGAACTTTTGGGCTACGATGATGCCGGGATCGACAAGCTCGCAGGCGTGGTGCTTGAGAATCCCATTCACGAGAAGACGCAGGAGTTCTAGATAAAGGCCGCGCCTGCAATCGGGGCGCCGCAACAGCCCTTCCTGGCCGATTCAGACCTCTTATGTCACTCCATGGAACCATGAAGAAGCCCTCGCCTCAGTGAAGCGCTTCATTGTGATAACGGCGTAATCGTGACTTCGTCGACGCGAACTGCGGGCGGCAGGTTGGCGACGTAAAGGATCAAGTCGGCGACGTCGCTTGCGCGCAACAGCGTCGCGCGTTCCTCAGCGGTTACAGGAACCGGCCGTTTGTCGATGAACTCGGTATCGATTCCGCCGGGACAGATCACGCACGACCGCACGCCGTTAGCCTTTTCGGCCTCATTGAGCGTATGGCTCATCCCCAGCAGACCGTGTTTGGCGGCCGAATAGGCGGGGCCGCCGACCAGACCGATTCTCTTGGCCGCTATGGAAGAGATGTGGATCATTACTCCGCTTCGTTGCGAGCGCATGAGAGGCAATGCGGCGGTCACGCAATAAAAAGGGACCGACAAATTCCCGCCGATCACTTCGTCGACGCCGCTGGCGTCCAGCTCTGCCCATGAGCGTTGTTTGATATTGGCGCCGACGCAGTTCACCAGAACATCGAGGCGCTCAAATGAAGCTTCGATAAAGTGCACGATGTCCCGAGAGGTTTTCGGATCGGCAAGATCCCCGACGCAGGCATGGGCCCTACCGCCAAGGCGTTCAACCTCCTTCGCGACAGATTCCAGCCGCTCCTTGCGGCGGCCGCTGAGGATGAGCGTCGCACCTTGCCGCGCGAACGCCAGCGCAGTGGCCTCTCCCACGCCGCTGCTGGCTCCCGCAATCCAGACAATTTTTCGCACAGACATATGGTTTTTCCTCGAACGAACGCGCTCAGACCGTCATGCCGGCGTCCACGACAACGGTCTCTCCGGTAATCATTTCCGTTCCAAAGCCAAGAAATACGATGACCTCGGCGTAATCCGAAGGCTTGCCCATTTTTTTCAAGAGGGATCTTGCGACGGAATTCTTGCGTTGCTCCGCGGTCCACTCGAGCCAGGTGCTGTCTACCGAACCGGGCGCTATCGCATTGACCCTGACCTCCGGCGCCAGGGCGCGGGCGAGACTGCGTGTCAGATTGACGACGCCTGCCTTGGATGCGGCATAGGCCATGCTGCTTCCCCCTCCGCCGACAGCGGCGATCGACGCCAGGTTGACCACCGAGCCTTGAGAAACCTTCAAGGCTGGCGCCGCAGCCTTGGTGCAGTGGAACATTCCAATCAGGTTGGTCGACAACACTTGTTGCCACAACTCGTCCGTCACCAGATCGAGGCGGGCAATGGGCACAGTCGTCTTGACGCCGGGGGTTCCGGCGTTATTGACCAGAAAATCGAGACCTCCGAGCGCGGCGATCGCGCTTTCAACCATCTGCCTCGTTTCCTCCGGGGGGCCGACTTGGCCTGGTGCGCCCACCACATCCAGACCCTCGGTTTGCAGCGCGCGAACCGCGTCGGGGCCGCGTTGATCGTCCGTCAGATAATTGATCGCGACCTTTGCGCCTGAGCGGGCGAGCAAAGTCGCCGTGGCCAAACCGATGCCGGACGCGGCCCCGGTGACAAGCGCCTTGCGGCCTGAAAGATCATAGCGAACATGTTGGGACATTTTTCAGCGCTCCTCTGTTTCAATCCGTAGCAAACATCAGGCTTGGTGGTCGGGCGCGACGTGCCATGGCGAAGCCAGCGGCATCGATTACGACAGACCGATTGCTTTGAACAGGGCGAGCAGCTTCTCGTCGCGCTCGCGGACAAGCTCGGGAATCGAACGGCCCGCCGCCTCCTCTTCCACGCCTTTCACGAGAAGATCGACGAGTTCCGAAGACAGGACCGTTCTGCCGACAGGATCGCCAGGCTTGAGCTTCGAGATGTTCTCAAACCAGTAACGCAGGCCGCCGCTGCCGCCGCCCAGATGAAGGGTCAGCAACGGCCCCATCAAGGCCCAGCGAAGCCCGGGTCCCTGCGCGATAGCCGCATCCACATCCGCCACGTTCACCACGCCATCGGCGACCAGCGACACGGCTTCATGCCAGAGCGCGGCCTGCAGGCGATTTGCGACGTGGCCCTTCACCTCCTTATTGAGGCGGATCGGCCATTTGCCGACGCTTCTATAGAACGCCGTGGCGCTGTCCACGGTCTCCGCAGTGGTGCGCGCGCCGCCGACGACTTCCACCAACGGAATCATATGCGGCGGATTAAAAGGATGACCGATGACGCAGCGCTCCGGAAAACGGCAGCGGGATTGCAGCTTGCTGATCGACAGACCCGAAGAGCTCGACGCGATCGTTGCCTCGCGCGGCAGCGCGGCATCGATGTCCGCGAATAGCGCGATCTTTATGGGCTCCCGTTCCGGGCCGCTTTCCTGTACGAATTGCACGCCCTCGAGGGCGGTCCTGATGTCGGGCGAGAAACGCAGCCTGTCGATGGAGGCTCCGGGGGCCGTACCCAGCCGCTCGAGCACCGGCCACGCCGTTTCGACGGCTCGCCGCAGCGCCGACTCCGCGTCCGGGGCGGGATCGAACGCGCTCACCTCGAGACCCTTCGACAGGAAATAGGCCGCCCAGCTTGAACCGATCAGCCCGGTGCCGACCACAGCCACGTGCTCCACATCGTTCGCGACCGACACTTCACCTCCCTTACCCGCGGCTTGGGTGGATTTCGGAAGTCGTTCCGCTCGCAGTGTTACATGCGCGCGTAGGGAAGGATAGCGGTGAAGCAGTGACGCCGGTTATCGAGAGGGGCAGGGGCGAGCTGAAACAGGGTGTGGGGGCCGCGTCCGGCAAACTCATTGATCGGCGCGTATGCCGACCGCTTTGATCAATTCACCATAAAGCTTTATTTCCGAGCGCAGCACACGGGCCTGTTCCTCCGCCGTGGTGGGATCGGGTTCCTCGCCGTTGCTAGTGATATGTTGGCGCACCTCGGGGAGCTTCAGCACGCGCACGATCTCGGCGTTCAGCCGCGACACGATCGGGTTGGGTGTGCCGCCCGGCGCATACAGCGCCAGCTTAGCATCCACCGCGTATCCGGGCACGCCGGATTCGGCGACTGTCGGCACATCGGGCATGGACGGCGTTCTGGTGGTTTGAGTGACCGCGAGCGCGCGCACTTTCCCCGCGCGCAGCAACTGGGTGAAGCCGGCCGGCGCGCCAATCACGATGTCCAGCTGTCCGCCGAGCACGGCAATGGTGCCCAGCGCCGAGCCTTTGAAGGGCACGTGCAGAAGGTCGATGCTCGCCAGTTTCTTCAGCATTTCGCCGGCGAGGTGGTGGCTGCTGCCTACCCCGGTGGAGCCGAAAGTCAAAGCCCCGGGGTTGGTTCGCGCGAACGCGATCAAATCCTTCATCGACTTTAACGGGCTCGATGCAGAAACGACAAAGACGAATGAGCTGCGTGTCATTCCGGACAAGGGGGTCAGGTCCTTGTAGGGATCGTAGGGAAGCTTCATGAGATTCGAGGTGATTCCCACCGAGCCCGGTGGAACTATGCCAATGACGTGGCCGTCAGGCGCCGCTTTGGCGAGCGCGCCAATGCCGATGGTGCTGCTTGCACCGGCGCGGTTTTCAACCAGCATCGGCTGCCCGAGGCCCTGTGACATCTTGTCGGCGATGACCCGCGCGCCAACATCGGCGTTGCCCCCCGGAGGGAACGGCACAATGAAACGCATCGGGCGGCTTGGAAACGACTGCGCCAGCACCGGCATTGAGGCGCACAGACCCGCGAGCAATGCGGCGATGGCGTTACGGAAAAAAGGCGACATGGACACTTGCTCCCATCCCGGAAGGAAGCAAGCATCGTCTGCCAGCGGTGAGGGGAAATCTTGACCTAGATCAAGCGCGGTGCCGGACTGCCGCGAGATCCTCATTTGCGACCGCCACCATGGAAAAACGCGCATATGCCTGTCAAGAAAGTACTGGTTGCCAATCGCGGCGAGATAGCGGTTCGGATCATCAGGACCTGCAAGGAGCTGGGCATCCAGACCGTGGCGGTGTATTCCGAAGCGGATCGGGACAGCATGCATGCTCGCCTGGCGGACCGTGCTGTGTGCATCGGTCCGCCCAGCGCGTCAAAGTCCTACCTGCAGCAAGCAACCCTGATCGGCGTGGCCAAAGCCACGGGCGCGGACGCCGTCCATCCGGGCTATGGTTTTCTGGCCGAGAACGCCGAATTTGCCGCGCTGTGCGAGGCGCAGGGCCTGGTGTGGATCGGGCCGGCCGCGCCGCTGATCAGGCGGATGGGGAACAAGGCCGAGGCCAGGCGAACCGCGGCGCAGGTCGGCGTACCGGTCATTCCCGGCTCGGAAACGATTCTGGCCGATGCCGCCGCAGCCGTGCAGACGGCCCGAAAGTTGGGCTATCCGGTGCTGCTTAAAGCCTCGGCCGGGGGCGGTGGGCGCGGCATGCGGCAGGTCTGCGCCGAGCACGAGATGCAGCGTAACTTCGAACAGGCCCGCAGCGAGGCGCAATCAGCCTTTGGCGATGGCAGCCTGTACCTGGAAAAATTCCTTACCGGGGTCCGCCATATCGAGGTTCAGATCCTCGGGGACGGTCGCGGGACCGTAGTGCATCTGGGCGAGCGCGATTGCACGCTGCAACGGCGCCATCAGAAGCTGGTTGAGGAGGGGCCCTCGTT